>CAZDGH010000186.1:0-11312 GCA_964504805.1 uncultured Myxococcales bacterium
CCGCCGCCGCGTGCCGCCGGAGCGCGCCGACCTGCGCCGCCAGCGAGGCCGCGAGCTCCCCGAGCGGCAGCGACACCGTGCGCCGCCCGAAGCCCTCGCGATCCGGGTACGACGGGTGCGCCGCGAGCCGCGCCCCCGCCCGCGCCGCCCGCGCCACCGCCGCCGCCATGCTGGCGTCGTCGCCGGCGTGGCCGCCGCACGCGACGCACGCGAGGTCGCAGAGCTCGTAGAGCCGCGCCGGCTCGTCCCGCAGCTCGCCGAGATCGACGTCGAGCAGCGGCCGCGTCACCCGCCGCTCTCGACGTGGAGCGTGGTGTCGCCCTCGCGGTCGAGGCCCGCGCCGTGCTCGCTCGGCAGGCCCTGCCGCACCTGCCCGAAGGAGCCGCCGTCCGAAGGCGCCGGCCACGGCGAGCCCTCGGGCCACCCGTAGGCGTCGGCGCCGCCCGCGTCGAGGAAGATCCCGACGCTCTTCGCGGTCGGTCGCGTCTCCAGGCACTCGCCGCCGACCGAGCCCGCGCCGAGCGCGTAGTCGCTCCGCGCGCCGTACGTGTCCGCGCCGGCGCCGTCGACGAACAGCCCGATGCCGTTGCAGTGCGAGGCGCCCGCGGCGAGCGACGGGATCACGTAGGTCTCGTCGCCGGCCTCGTCGAGGAAGACGCCGAGCGAGTAGTCGTGGCCCGCGCCGAGCGCCATGTTCACGGGCGTGCGGAGCGTGTTGAAGCGGTCGTCCCCCGGCCCGTCGTCGGCGAGCACGCCCACCGCGTAGTGCGCGACGCCGCCCTGCACGTACCAGTAGGCGTCGTAGCGATCGGCGCCGCCGCCGTCGGACAGGACGCCGGTGCCCTGCCAGTAGCCGGTGCCCTGGGCGAACACCGAGGCGTCGTACTGGTCGTCGCCGCCCTGGTCGCGGAGCACGCCGAGGCCGCCGGAGAGGTGCGTCGCCCGGTCCTGGCCGCGCATGCCGAAGCCCGCGCCCTGGCACATGCTGGTGTTGCCGGCGCCGGGGAGCTGCGGCGAGGGGTAGAGCACGATCCCGCCGTCGGCCGGGTTGCCCGGATCGCAGAAGTAGACGTCGTCGCCGCCGCCGTCGACGAGCGCGCCGTAGCCGCCGACGTAGCCGAAGCCCTGGGCGTAGGTGAACGCGCGGCGCTCGTCGCGCCCCGCGCCCGCGTCGACGGAGAGGCCGATGCCGAACTGCGCCGAGCCCTGCACCGCGGCCTCGCCGAGGTAGCGGTCGTCGCCGCCGCCGTCGAAGAGCGCGCCGACGCCCTCGTGGGCGTAGCCCTGGCCGCCGCGGAGCGTGCGGTACTCGTCGGCGCCGTCGCCGAGGTCGAAGAGGAGCGCGACGCCGTTCCGGCCCGAGCCCTGGCGCCCGACCTCGGAGCGGCTGAACGGCCCGCGCTCCGGCCGCGGCGCGAGGCGCCCGTCGGCGTCGGCGGGGAGGAGGCCCGGCCCGTCCCACTCGGTCGCGACCTCGTCGTAGGCGTAGAGGTCGTCGCCGGCGAGGTCGATCGCCACGCTCACCGCGTTCTCGCCGCTCGCGTTGGCCGCGACCGGATCGCGGTGCACGTCGTTCCCGCCGAGGTCGAGGAGGAGCAGGGTCGGCCCGAGGTCGCCCGGGTAGAGATCGTCCTCCGCGCCGCGGACGCGGATCGCGCCGGCGGCGGTGGCGAGCTCGTAGGAGACGCCGGCGCGGCCGCGGAGCGCCGACCAGTCGGTGTGCTCGATCGCGAACGCGAGCCGCGCCGCCGCCTGGTAGAGCGCCGCCCGCGCCGCGCCGCCGAGCAGGTAGGCGCGGTCGTCGGGATCGCCGGGCGAGATCCCGACGCCGCCGAAGAGCGCGAAGCCGCCCCGGCGCTGCCAGAGCGCCGCGCCCTTGGTCGGGTGGGTCGCGGCCATCGCCGCCCGCGCCTCGAGCGCCTCTCGGGCGAGCACCAGGAGCGGCGCGAGCGCCTCCTGCACGTCTTCCGGCAGCTCGCCCTGCGGCGTCTCGCACGGCCCGGCGGGCCCGGCGCAGAGCGCGTCGAGCGCCGCGGCGAGCGCCGCCGTGAGCGTCTCGGTCCCGAGCGCGGGCCGGTCGTCGCCGCCGGCGCCGAGCCGCGACGCGCCCTCGCGGATCATCCCGGCGACCGGGTGCGGCGCGGCGAGCAGCGCGTCGAGCGCGCCGGCGACGTCGCCCTCGAAGCAGCCGGCGGAGAGCGGCGCGCCGCGCACGGCGGAGAACCACGGGAGGCGGAAGTCGTCGTCGAGCCAGCCGGCGCGGTGGTAGTCGGAGGCGTCGAGGTCCGCGGGCTCGAAGGTGAGCGTCTCGACCGTGAGGCCGAGCGCGCCGAGCGCCTCGGCGAGGATCGGCGACGCCGGATCGACCCGGCACGGCGGCGGGGCCGGCGGCGGATCGAAGCCGACCGGCGCCGGGAGCCCGAGGCCCTCGAGCGGCACCTCGACGCGGAGGCGCTCGCCGGACGAGTCGTACGAGACGACGGCGGTGCCGCGCGCCTCGCCGGTCGCGCCGGGCGTGAACGTGACGGTCGCGGCGATCGCGCCGCCGACCCGGGCCGTGCCGTCGCCCTCGAGCGTCGCGGCGAACGGCGCCTCGGCGGAGACGCTCGCGGCCTCGAGCGGCGCGTCCGGGCCGGCGGTCACCTCGCAGCGGAGGATGGCCGTCGCGGTCTCGCCGACGACCGCGGTGAGGCGCGCGGGCGGCTCGCACGCGAGCTCGTGGAGGACCAGCGGCGCGCCGCCCGAGCCGCCGGCGCCGCCGGACCCACCCGCGCCGCCGGCACCGCCGGCACCGCCGCCGTCTCCTCCGGCCCCGGACGGTTCCTCCGCACAGGCCGCGAGGCAGACGACGAGGACCGTGGCGACCCTGCGAACCATGCGTTCCTCCGGGGGGCGGCGCGAGTCTTCCACGTGCGGGAGCGGCCGCGGAAGGGGCGCTCGCGCGCCTTGACACCTCGCGTCACCGCCTGGAAGATCCGCCGTCTTTTTCGCAGCGAGGCCACCTTGTCGCAGCGTTCCTCCGAGTTCCTCCGCGCCCACAAGCGAACCCACTCCTGCGGCGCGCTCCGCAAGGACGACGTCGGCAAGGAGATCGTCCTCTACGGCTGGGTGAACAACCGGCGCGACCACGGCGGCGCGGTCTTCATCGACCTCCGCGACCGCGAGGGCCTCACCCAGGTCGTCTTCGAGCCCGGCGCCGGCGGCGACGCCCACACCCTCGCCGGCGACCTCCGCCTCGAGTTCGTCGTCGGCGTGGTCGGCACCGTCGCCTCGCGCGGCGGCAACGTGAACCCGAAGCTCGCGACCGGCGAGATCGAGGTGAAGGCGACGAAGCTCGTCATCTTCAACCCGTCGCAGCCGACGCCGTTCCTCATCGACGACCAGATCGACACCGCCGAGGAGATCCGGCTCAAGTACCGCTACCTCGACCTCCGCCGCGCGCCGATCCAGCAGGTGTTCGTCTTCCGGCACAAGGTGAACCAGGCGGTGCGGCGCTCGCTCTCGGCCCAGGGCTTCCTGGAGATCGAGACGCCGTTCATGATCCGCTCGACGCCCGGCGGCGCGCGGAACTTCCTGGTCCCGTCGCGGCTCAACCCGGGCAAGTTCTACGGCCTCGCCGAGAGCCCGCAGCTCTTCAAGCAGCTCTACATGGTGAGCGGCTTCGACCGGTACTTCCAGATCGTGAAGTGCTTCCGCGACGAGGACCTCCGCGGCGACCGGCAGCCGGAGTTCACCCAGATCGACCTCGAGATGTCGTTCGTCGAGCCCGAGGACGTGCACCGGGTGATCGAGAACCTCTTCGCGGAGATCTTCAAGGACGCGCTCGGCGTCGAGCTGAAGCTCCCGTTCCCGAAGCTCCCGTACGAGGAGGCGATGCGGCGCTACGGCGTCGACAAGCCCGACACGCGCTTCGGCCTCGAGCTCGTCGAGCTCACCGAGCTCGTCCGCGACGCCAGGGGCGGCGGCGTGCCGCTCTTCGCCCAGGCCGTCGACGGCGGCGGCATCGTCAAGGCGCTCTCGATCCCGGGCGGCGGCGGCATGAGCCGCACCGAGATCGACAAGCTCGAGGACGTGGCGAAGTCGTTCGGCGCCAAGGGCCTCGCCCGCGCCAAGGTCGCCGCCGGCGGCGAGTGGACGCAG
This sequence comes from uncultured Myxococcales bacterium, assembly GCA_964504805.1. Classification (GTDB taxonomy): domain Bacteria; phylum Myxococcota; class Myxococcia; order Myxococcales; family Vulgatibacteraceae; genus CAZDGH01. The sequence goes on from CAZDGH010000186.1 coordinate 4,141, forward strand.
TCGCCGCTCACCAAGACGATCGAGGCGGGCCTCCGGCAGAAGATCAACGAGGCGATGGGCGCGAAGGAGGGCGACGTCCTCCTCTTCCAGTTCGGCAAGGCGAAGCAGGTCAACGGCGTCCTCGGCCAGATGCGGGTGCAGCTCGGCAAGAAGCTCGACCTGATCCCGAAGGGCCGCCACGACCTGCTCTGGGTCGTCGACTTCCCGCTCTTCGAGCACTCCGAGGAGCAGAACGCCTACGTCGCGGCGCACCACCCGTTCACGAGCCCACGGCCCGAGGACCTGCCGTACCTGCTCTCCGAGCCGGGCCGGGTGAAGGCGGTCGCCTACGACCTCGTGCTCGACGGCAACGAGGTCGCCGGCGGCTCGATCCGCATCCACGACCAGAAGGTCCAGGACACGGTGTTCCAGGCCCTCGGCATCGGCGAGGAGGAGCGGCGCAGCAAGTTCGGCTTCCTCCTCGACGCGCTCTCGTACGGGGCGCCGCCGCACGGCGGCATCGCCGTCGGCATGGACCGGCTGGTGATGCTGCTCACCGGCGCCGAGTCGATCCGCGACGTGATCCCGTTCCCGAAGACGCAGAAGGGCACCGATCTCATGACCGGCGCCCCCGGCGACGTCACCGACAAGCAGCTCGGCGAGCTGCACGTGAAGAGCGTCGCGCCGAAGGCCTGAGCGCCGTGCGGGTCCTCGCCGCCGTGGTCGCCGCGGCCCTGGCCGCCGAGGAGGGCTGGGAGCTCCCGCCCGAGCTCCCGCCGCCGGAGGCCGTGGCGCCGCTCTCGAGGGCGCCGGTCACCCGCCGCCCGCCGCGCGCGCTCTCCGACGCCGAGCTCGAGGCCGCCGCCCGCGCGCAGGCGAAGCGCGACGCCAACGCCGAGGAGTGGTTCCTCGCCGGCCTCGGCTCCACCTGCCTGCTCTCCGCGTTCGGCTGCGGCGCCGTCGCCTGCTACGCCCACGAGGGACCGGTGGACGATCCGGAGTCGGCGGTGGAGCCCGAGCAGCTCGAGGCCTTCACCGACGCCTACGAGCGCGAGGTCCACTCGATCCGCACCGAGCACGCCATCTACGGCGGCCTCACCGCCGCGGCGCTGGTGATCGGCGGGGCGATCGCGGTGGCGGTCGCGGCGGGCGCCGCCGACCGCTAGAGGAAGTGGTACATCAGCCCGACCGTCACCTCGGCGTGCCACTGGTACTCGGAGAGGAAGTCGACGGTGAAGTTCCCGCCCTCGTTGGTCACCGTGGCGCGGTCGTTGACGTCGTCGGAGGAGTCGAGGTTGCCCTCGGCCCGGAAGCTCAGCGGCAGCCGCAGGTCGAGGTCCTCGATCGGGAGCGCGAACTCGAAGCCGAGGCCGGCGACCCACATCGTGTAGCTGTCGGCGTGGGCGTCGACGTTCACCTCGAACGTCGGGCCGCTGCACTGGCCGTCCGCGCCCACCTGGCAGGCCTGGATCGGCGTCGGCAGGCTCGCCTTCGGGCTCGACGGGAAGACGAAGTCGAAGCCGAGGATCAGCTGCGGCCGGACGATGCCCGCGGGGATCGTGCCCTTGAGCAGGACGGGCAGGTGGATCGCCGACTGCTCGAGCAGCACGGTCTCGTTCAGGATCTCGCTCTCGGACTCGTCGGTCGTCTTGATCAGGTCGATCTCGAGGCCGAGGTAGCCCTTCCAGCGGAACTCGGCGGCGAGGCCGAAGCCGAAGCTCGGGCCGCCGGCGAAGCCGTTGTAGTCGACGCCGGTCGGGACGCCGTCGAGCTCCACCTGCTCGCTCGACGCCTCCTGCAGGAACGCGCCGCCGAGGTTCAAGAGGAGCCCCGCGCCGACCTCGTACTCGCGCGGCTTCTCCGTCGCCGGGATCGCGGCCTCGGCCGACGACGCGACCACCACCAGCGCCGCGGCCGCCGCCGCGGAAGCGATGCGCACCATGGGACCCCTCCCTCGAAAGGGTCCGAAACCTAGCACAGCGGATCCGCCGTCAGGCGATCTTGAGCTCGAGGCCCTCGCGCGCGCCGAACACCACCAGCTGCGCCTTGTGCCGCTCCGCCCGCGCGTTGCAGAGGTCGATGAGCGCGTCGACCTCGCGATCGGAGTGCATCGGATCGTGGTGGTAGATCGCCAGCTGCCGCACGCCGGCCTGGATCGCCAGGTCGACCACGGTGGTCGCCCGCGGGTGGCCCCAGCCGATCTTCTTCGGGTACTCCTCGTCGGTGTACTGGCCGTCGGCGATGAGCAGGTCCGCGTCCTTCACGAACGCCAGCAGGTCCTCGGGCGGCTTGCGGAGGAGGTCCGGCTTCCGGTCGGCGTCGTCCTTGTTGAGGAGCGTCTGGTCGATCTCGTTGTCGGTGGCGTAGACGACCTTCCGCCCGCGGTGCTCGAAGGAGAAGCCGAGGCTGCCGCCGGGGTGGAACTGCCGGAAGATGCGCACCTTCACGCCGTCGATCTGGGCGACGTCCTTCTCGAAGTCCTTGGAGATGATCGTCCCGCCGAGGTCGGCGAAGTCGACGGGGAAGTACGCCGACTCCATCTGGCCCGAGAGCAGGTCGTACATCTTCCGGTCGCCCTTCGCCGCGCCGTAGACGTAGAAGGTGTTCGCGGGCACGTACGCGGGCGAGAAGAACGGGAAGCCCTGGATGTGATCCCAGTGCGGATGGCTGAAGAACATGTGCCCGGTGAGCGCGTTGCCGTTGCCGGGCGGGAAGCGCCGCATCAGGTCGACGCCGAGCTCGCGGAGCCCGGTGCCGCCGTCGCAGATGAAGAGCTGGTCGTTGGTCCGCACCTCGACGCACGAGGTGTTGCCGCCGAAGCGCTGGGTGCGTTGCCCCGGCGTCGGGATCGAGCCGCGGGTGCCCCAGAAGCGGACGAAGAGGGCCACTAGCGACCCTCGTGGTAGATGAAGATCACGTCGCCGAGCTGGAGCTGATCGGCCTCGCGCAGCACCGCGCCGTGGATCTTCACTCCATTCAGGAAGACGCCGTTCCGGCTGTTCATGTCCTCGGCGTGGAACTCCGCGCCGATCTTCGTCAGCACCAGGTGCTGCCGGGAGAGCTCCGCGGAGTCCACCTGCACGTCCGTGCCGTTGGCGCGGCCGACGACCATCCTCTCCCGGTCGAGGACGAAGCGGGCGGGCGAGCCGGGGCCCCGGATCTGCTCGAGGACGTGCGGCTTCGCGACCCTCGGGATCTCCTCGAGAGCGAGGGTCCCCGGGATCGTCTTCTCGGTCTCGTAGCGCTCGTCGTCGTCGTGACGGGCGGGCATCTCGCTCCCAGGTACGGTGGCCCGAAAAGCGTAGCAGGCCGGTAGACGAGGTCCAATCCCGGGCGCTATCGGCTGCTTGACGCTTCCCCGAGGCTGCTCGTAGGGTGCGCGCCTTCCTCGCAGGCTGCCCCAGGGGGCGATAGTGGCCGGGATTTACACGGTCTTCTTCTTCTCCGGCTTCGCGGCGCTGCTGTACCAGGTGATCTGGCAGCGCGCGCTCTTCGCGATCTACGGGATCAACATCGAGTCGGTCACGGTGGTGGTGACCGCGTTCATGCTCGGCCTCGGCCTCGGCAGCCTCGCCGGCGGCGCGATCTCGAAGGACCCGAAGCGGCCGGCGCTGCTCCTCTTCTCGCTGGTCGAGCTCGGCATCGGCCTCTTCGGCCTCGGCAGCCTCGCGCTCTTCCAGTTCGTCGGGTCCTTCACCCTGCAGATGTCTCCGCTCGCGACCGCGTTCGTGACCTTCCTGCTCGTGCTGGTGCCGACCCTGCTCATGGGCGGCACGCTCCCGCTCCTCACCGCGCACCTGGTCCGGCAGTCGGGCAACGTCGGCAAGTCGGTGGGCACGCTGTACTTCGTCAACACCCTCGGCTCCGCGATCGCGTCGATCGCCGCGGTGGTGGTGATCCTCGGCGCGCTCGGCCAGGCGAAGTCGGTGATGCTCGCGGCGGCGATCAACCTCGCCGTCTCCGCCGGCGTCGCCGTGCTCCACTTCCGGACCCGGGCGTCGCCCCGGCCGGAGGCGCCGGTGGCCGCGCCCGAGGCCGCGGGATGAGCTTCGGCCTCGCGCTCGTCCTCGTCGCGGCGGCGGGCTTCGTCTCGCTGTCGTACGAGATCCTCTGGTACCGGGTCTACTCGTTCACCTCGCAGGGCTCGCCGGCGTCGTTCGGCGTCGTGCTCGGCGTCTACCTGCTCGGCATCGCCCTCGGCAGCCTCGGCTCCGGGCGCTTCTGCCGCGAGCGCACCGCCGACGACCGCTCGATCCTCCAGCCGATCGCGCTCTTCGTCTTCCTCGCCAACCTCGTCGGCTTCGTGGTCGTGCCGCTCCTCGGCCTCATCGTCACGCACGGCAAGTGGGGCGCGTCGCTCCCGGCGGTGGCGGTGGCCGCGGGCCTCATGGGCGCGACCTTCCCGCTCATCAGCCACTTCGGCATCGCCCCCGACGACCGCGCCGGCGTGCGGCTCAGCTACCTCTACATGTCGAACATCGCGGGCTCGGCGGCGGGCAGCCTCGTCACCGGCTTCGTGCTGATGGACGCGATGCCGCTCAGGCAGATCGCGGTGCTGCTCGGGCTGCTCGGCGTGGCGATGGCCGCCGGCACGCTCGTCGCGGCGCGGCTCCCGAAGGCGCGGCTCGCCGCCGGCCTCGGCGCGTCCGCGGTGGCGGCGATCGCCATCGTGGCGCTGGCGCCGGCGCTCTTCCACGACATCTGGGAGCGGCTGCTGTTCAAGCAGAAGTACCGGCCGGGCGAGAGCTTCGCCCACGTCATCGAGACCAAGAGCGGCGTCATCACCGTCGGCAAGGAGGGGACGATCTACGGCGGCGGCGCCTACGACGGCGCGTTCTCCACCGACCTCGTCCACGACAAGAACCACATCGTCCGGCCGTACGCGCTCTCCGGCCTGCACCCGGCGCCGAAGCAGGTGCTCATGGTCGGGCTCTCCTCGGGCTCGTGGGCGCAGGTCGTGGCCCACAACCCGCACCTGGAGAAGCTCACCGTCGTCGAGATCAACCCGGGCTACCTCGACCTCATCTCGCGCTACCCCGAGGTGCGGTCGCTGCTCTCGAACCCGAAGGTCGAGATCGTCGTCGACGACGGGCGCCGGTGGCTGCTCCGGCACCCGGACCGCCGCTTCGACGTGGTGCTGCAGAACACCACCTGGCACTGGCGCTCGAACATCACCAGCCTGCTCTCCGAGGAGTACATGGAGCTGGTGAAGGCGCACCTCGCGCCGGGCGGGCTCTTCTACTTCAACACCACCCACAGCCCCGAGGCGCAGCGCACCGCCGCCTCGAAGTTCGCCCACGGCTACCGCCTGATGAACTTCATGGCCGTCTCCGACGCGCCGCTCACCTTCGACAAGGCGCGCTGGCGCGAGACGCTCCTCGCCTACGCCATCGACGGCAAGAAGGTGTTCGACGCCGAGAGGCCGGACGACGTGCGCCGGCTCGACGAGGTGCTGGCGCTGCCCGACAGGGTCGGCGGCAAGGACGGCTGGCTCGAGCCGCGCGAGGAGGTGCTGGCGCGCACCGCGGGGCTGCCGACCATCACCGACGACAACATGGTCAACGAGTGGAAGCACCCGCTCAAGCACTGAGCATGATCAACGCCAAGCTCCGGCCCTTCGGCACCTCGGTCTTCTCGGAGATGACGCGGCTCGCGACCGAGCACGGCGCCATCAACCTCGCCCAGGGCTTCCCCGACTTCGACGGCCCGTCGTGGATGATCGACGCCGCCGACGAGGCGATGCGCGCGGGGAAGAACCAGTACGCCCGGTCGCTCGGCCTGCCGGAGCTCGTCCGCGCCGTCGCCGACAAGGCGAGGCGCGAGCACGGCCTCGCCGCCGATCCCGACCGCGAGGTGGCGGTGTTCAGCGGCGCCACCGAGGCGATCGCCTCGGCGATGCTAGGGCTGCTCGACGCCGGCGACGAGGTCGTGCTCTTCGAGCCGTTCTACGACAGCTACCCGGCGTGCGTGGCGATGGCCGGCGGCGCCTGCCGGTACGTGACGCTCCGGGCGCCGGACTTCGCGCTCGACGAGGCGGCGCTGCGGGCGGCGATCGGGCCGCGCACGAAGCTCCTCGTCCTCAACACCCCGCACAACCCGACCGGCAAGGTCTTCACCCGCGCCGAGCTCGAGGTGATCGCCGGGGTGTGCCGCGAGCGGGACCTCCTCGTCCTCGCCGACGAGGTCTACGAGCACATCGTCTTCGGCGACGCCGTCCACGTGCCGATCGCCACGCTCCCCGGGATGTGGGAGCGCACGCTCTCGATCTCGAGCGCCGGGAAGACCTTCTCGTTCACCGGCTGGAAGGTGGGCTGGGCGGTCGGGCCGGCGCCGCTCGTCGGGGCGGCGCAGGCGGCGCACCAGTTCGTCACCTTCTCCACCGCGACGCCGTTCCAGGCGGCGGTCGCCGTCGCGCTGCGGCGGATCGAGGCCGACCGCACGTACCTCGACGAGCTGAAGCGCGACTACACCGGGCGCCGCGACCTCCTCGTGGCCGCGCTCCGCGACGCCGGGTTCGAGCCGCTCCGCCCCGACGGCACCTACTTCGTCACCGCCTCGTTCGCGCGGCACTCGCCGGCCGACGACCGCGCCTTCGCCCGGGAGCTCGTCGAGCGGATCGGCGTCGCCGCCATCCCGCCGTCGAGCTTCTACGCCGCGGCGCCCGAGGAGGGGCGGCGGCTGCTCCGGTTCGCCTTCTGCAAGCGGCGCGAGACGCTCGAGGCGGCCGCGGCGCGGCTCGCGAAGCTGGCGCGCTGACGGTGGGGACGGAGCTCCGCGCCTTCGGCTGCCGCGAGGGACAGGAGCCGGCGCTCCTCGCCGAGCTCGCGTCGGAGCTGCCGGCGTCGCGCCATCGCGTCCTCGCGCCCGGGCTGGTCGAGAGCGTGCTCCCGCCGGCCGACGCCGCGCGGCCGCTCCTCCTCGCCTTCGCGACCTTCTGCCTGCCGTGCGCGCGGTGGATCGAGGCGCCGTCGATCGCCGGGCTCGCGGCGGCGACGCTGGTGCCGCTCCTCGACGCCTTCCGCGATCACGACGGCCCGTGGCGGCTCCACGCCTTCCCGCTCCCGGGGGCGCCGGTGAAGCGCGGGCGCGCCGACCTCGTCGAGGACGCGCTCGCCGAGGCGCTCAAGAAGCGGCAGCGGCGGCTCTACCGGAGCGCGAGCCTCGAGCCGGAGGGGCCGTGGGCGCCGGGCGAG
>CAZDGH010000187.1:0-11202 GCA_964504805.1 uncultured Myxococcales bacterium
CGTCGGGCTCGTCGCCCGGCGTCGAGGGGTCGGCCGCGCACGCGGCGAGCACCCCGAGCAGCACCACCGCCCACGTCCGCGACGCCATGGCCCCTCCCGGCGGAAGCCACGAGCTTCCCCGAGACGGCCTCGCCGCGCCAGTCGGCGCACGCTCCGTCAGAAGCTCGCCTGCACCGCGCCTTTCTCGGGGACGGTGACGGCGAGGGTGCGCTCGGGGGCGCCGGGCCGGTAGACGCGGAGCTCGTGCTTGCCGGCGGGCACGCCCTCGAGCTTGAAGGCGCCGGTGTCGTCGGGCTTGGTGAAGTGCGGGTTCTGCAGCACCAGCACCACCGCGTTCATCCGCGGGTGGATCGAGCAGAACAGCTCGACCGCGCCCAGCTTGTCGAAGGTGACGAGCTTCGTCTCGCCCTTCGGGTAGAGGCCGAGGTCGAACGGCTTCGCCGCCGACTTCGAGAAGACGCTGTGGGTGATCCAGTCGTCGTTGGTGAGGTCGACCGCGAAGCCCTTCACCACCGGGAGCACCGCGGGGCTGAAGCGGGCGCCCTTCTGCGAGACCTTCGGCGGCTTCGCCGGCGCCTTGAAGGTGGCCTCGGGGACCTGCGCGACGTAGACGACGGTGCGATCGGCCTCGGCCGCGCCGGAGACGGCGAGCTTCCCCTCGATGGTGCCGGCGGACGCCGGCGCGGCGGCGAGGAGGAGGGCGGCGAGCGGGAGCGTGGATCGCATGCGAGACCTCAATCGCGGTACAGCGCGTGGCAGGAGGCGCAGGTCGCGCTCACGTGGTTGAACCAGTGCGTCACCTCGGCGGGCTCGGCGCCGCTGGCGAGCGCTTCCTTCAGGCCGACGACCGAGTGCTGGAGCCCGTGGGACTGGATGCGGAACGCCAGCGCCTCGTCCTTCACCGGCGGCGGCAGGCGCAGCAGCTCCTCGGAGACGGCCTGCAGCCGCGCCAGCGCCTTGTCGAGCGCCGGCCGCGCGGCCCCGGCGGTGCCGCCCGCGTGGAAGAGGTGGAAGCTCACGTCGGTGAAGGCGGGGTTGAGCCGGTGCTTCATGAACGAGGTGACGTCGTCCGGGTCGGCCGCCTTCGCGTCGGCGGGCACCGGCCTCGCGGCGACGACGGCGACGACGATCACCAGCAAGCTTCCGAGGGAGACCCAGAACCGTCGCATTGCGTCCTCAGTCCCCCCGGACCGGACCTTCGAAGTCGACGACCTGCCCCGACAGCGCCTCGAGGAACGCGACCAGCTCCGCCTTCTCGGTCGCGGTGAGCCCGAGCTTCTTCAGCTTGGGATCGAGGTTCGGGTGCGGCTCCGCGCCGCGGTCGTAGTACTCGACGACCTCGGCGAGCGTGGCGATCGAGCCGTCGTGCATGTACGGCGCCGTCCGGGCGATCTCGCGCAGCGTCGGCGTCTTGTAGGCGTTCCGGTCCTTCGCGGCCTTGGTGACCTCGAAGCGGCCGTCGTCGCCCGCCACGCCGAGGGCGTGGAAGTCCTCGTCGGTGAAGCTCGGCCCGGCGTGGCAGTCGCCGCAGTGCGCCTTGCCGCCGAAGAGCTCGAGGCCGCGGCGCGCCGCGGGCGAGAGCGCCTGCTCGTCGCCGGCCAGGAAGCGGTCGAACGGCGCGTCCACCGACCAGACCGTGCGCTGGTACGCGGCGAGCGCCTGGCCGACGCGCTCCGGCGTCGGAGGGCCGCCGAACGCCTTCCGGAACGCCGCGGCGTACGACGCGTCGGCGGCGAGGCGCTCCACCAGCGCGGCGATCGGCAGCGCCATCTCCTTGGCGTCCTGGATCGGGCCGAGGGCCTGCTCCTCGAGGCTCTTCGCGCGGCCGTCCCAGTCCTGGGTCTTGCCGAGCGCGCGGTTCGCGACGGTGGGCGTGTTGCGGCGGCCGACCGCGCCGCCGACGCCCTTCGCGCGCCGCTGGCCGTCGGTGAACGCCTTCGACGGCACGTGGCAGGTGGCGCAGGCGACCGTCGAGTCCTTGGAGAGGCGCTTCTCGTGGAAGAGCTTCTTGCCGAGGGCGGCCTGCTCGCGGGACCACGCCGCGGGCTGCGGCGGGGCCTCGGCCTCGTAGATGGCCGGGACCGGCGCGGTCCCGACGAGCATGGCGGCGATGGCCGCGGCGAAGCCTCGCATGGCGACGTGTCCCCCCGGACGTGATGACGGAGATCATACACAGTGTTCGGCAGCCGACAATGGGAGGCGGTGGCGCCGTCAGGGCAGCGCCGGCCTCGCGAGACGCGCCGCGGCGCCGAAGCCGCCGGGCGGCGCGGCGACGTGGAGGACGAGCCGCGTCTCGCCGGAGACGAGCTCCGCCCACACCGTCGCGGCGCCGAGCGGCGAGGCGCGATCGAGGGCGTCGCCGGCGGCGACCCGTGTCGGCAGGTGTGCGCGGGCCGCGCCGATCGTGCGCCTTCCGTCGAGGTGGAGGAACAGCGGAGGCCCCTCGCGGAGCTTCGCCTGCGCCTCCGGCGGCAGCGCGGCGAGCGCGCCGCCGCCCTGCCCCGCGAGATCGCGGGCGACTATCGCCTGCCGGGGCTCTCGGGCGACGACCACGTGGTGGCCCCGGGCGTTCGTCGCCGCGACCGGGCCGAGGCGCTGCCAGCCGCGCACCTCGGGCCCCGCCTCGAGGCGGTCGGCGATCCGGCGCAGCGCCTCGCGGGCCCGGGGCTCGCTCTCGAGCTTCGCCCACGCCACGACGTCGACGGGCAGGCCGAGCTTCGGATCCTCGGCCACGAGCGCCGCGGCGCCGATCGGGCCCTCGAGGTTCCCGATCACCTCGGACTCGAGGTCGATCCCGAGCGCCGCCGAGAGCTGCGCGGCGCGCGCGCCGCGGGCGAGGCGGTCGTCCTCGGTGGCCCCGAGCGCGCGCCACGCACCCTCGACGTCGAGGTGCGCGGTGGCGAGGGCGAGCGGCGTGCCGGAGAGCAGCTCGGCGATCCCGTCGCGGCGACCGTCGAGCAGCCGCCCGAGGAGCGGCGGACCGCCGGAGGCCACGGCCTCGACCCGCAGCTCGCGATCGTCGAAGGAGGCGCCGAGCGCCACCGAGCGCCCCTCGAGCCGTCCCTCGCCGAGCGCCGCGACCACGTCGGGCGCGGCCCAGGCGAGGAGGTGGGCGCCGTCGGGCAGGCGGCCCGTCGCCGAGCGGAGCTCGGCGGAGGCGGCGAGCGAGCCGGCGGCGGCGAGGCGGCGCTGCCCGGCGAGGAGCGCGGCGGGCTCGCGTCCCCCGGCGGCGAGGAGGTGATCGCCGGAGACCGCGAGCGCGGCCACGGCGCGGTCCCCGCGCCGCACGAGGGTGACGTCGCCTTCGCGCGCGAGCGTGCGGCCGTCGCGGCCGCCGAGCGCCTCGGCGGTGGCGCGGGCGCGGGCGCCGTCCACCACCGGGATCGCGGCGAACCACGTCTCGCCGTCGCGCAGCGCCAGCGCCGAAGGCCGCGTCGGGTCGAGGCCGGCCTCGCGCCACGCAGCGGGATCGGTGGCGTCGAAGCCGAGCGCCGTGCGGCCGAGGCCCTCGAGCGCCGCGCCCTTCGCGGCGAGCGGCGCGAGCGTCCGGAGGAGCTGCTCGTCGACCCGCAGGATCGCCACCCCGCGGGCGTCGCCAGGGAGCTTCCCGAGCACCGCCTCGAGCCCGGTCGGCGCCCGGTGGCGGAGCCAGGAGAGCGCGAGCGCGCCGGCGGCCGCGACCAGCGACAGCGCCAGGAAGGTGGAGAGGAAGCGGCGGAAGCGCGAGCGCGCCATGGAGGCGAGCCTACGACGGAGCGGCCCGGGGATCCCGCCGGTGGGATAGCGTCTGGCTCCATGGGGGAGCCGCGAGCCAGGCTGGACCGCGCGCTGGATCTCGTGGAGCGGCTCGGGAACCGGCTCCCGGATCCGCTCACGCTGTTCGTGATCCTCGGCGGCGTCGTGCTCGTCGCCTCGCACCTCGCGGCGGGCGCCGGCCTCGCGGTGACGCACCCGGGCACCGGCGCGCGGGTGGCGGCGGTGAGCCTGCTCGGGCCCGACGGCCTCCGGCGGGTGCTCGGCGACGCGGTGGAGGTCTTCGCGGCGTTCCCGCCGCTCGCCACCGTGCTCACGGTGCTCATCGGCGTCGGCGTCGCCGAGCGGAGCGGCCTCGTCGCGGCGGTGCTCCGGCAGCTCGTCGCCGTCGTGCCGCCGCGGCTCCTCACAGCGACGCTCGTCTTCGCCGGCGTCAACGCGTCGCTCGCCGCCGACGCCGGCCTGGTGGTGCTGGTGCCGCTCGGCGCGGTGCTGTTCGCCGCCGCCGGGCGCCACCCGATCGCCGGACTCGCCGCCGGGTTCGCCGGCGTCTCCGGCGGCTTCTCCGCGAACCTCTTCCTCACCTCGCTCGACCCGCTGCTCGCGGGGATCACCCAGGCGGGCGCGCGGCTCGTCGACCCGGCGTACGTGGTGCTGCCGACGGCGAACTGGTGGTTCATGATCGCCTCGGTGCTGCTCCTCACCGCGGTCGGCACCTTCGTCGGCGAGCGGATCGTCGAGCCGCGGCTCGGCGCGTGGGTCCCGCCGGCCGGGGTGGAGCGGCCGTCGGCGGCGCCGCCCGGCCCGCGGGAGCGCAAGGCGCTCGTCGCCGCGCTCGTCACGCTCCTGCTCGTGCTCGGCTTCGCCGCCGCGCTGGTCGTGCCCGAGGGCTCGCTGCTCCGCGGTCCGGACGGCGGCGTCGGCCCGCTCTACGACGCGCTGGTGCTGCTCCTCACCTTCGCGTTCTTCGCGCCGGGGCTCGCCTACGGGGTCGTCGCCGGCACGATCGGCAGCGACCGCGACGTGGCGCGGATGGCGTCGGAGTCGATGGCGACCATGGGCGGCTACATCGTGCTCGCCTTCGCCGCCGCGCAGTTCGTGGCGTGGTTCGGCTGGTCGAACCTGGGGCTCATCGTCGCGGACCGCGGCGCCGACGCGCTGAAGGAGGCGGGGCTCGTCGGGGCGCCGCTGCTGCTCGCCTTCATGGCGATCGCCATCGTGCTCGATCTGCTGGTGGCCTCGGCGTCGGCGAAGTGGGCGGTGCTGGCGCCGGTCTTCGTGCCGATGCTGATGCTGCTCGGGATCTCGCCGGAGGCGACGCAGGCGGTGTACCGGGTCGGCGACTCGGTCGCCAACGTGATCACCCCGCTCATGCCCTACTTCCCGCTGATCCTCGCCTTCGCCCGGCGGTGGGACGAGCGCGCCGGCGTCGGGACGATCGTCTCGGCGATGCTGCCGTTCTCGGCGGCGTTCGCGCTGGCGTGGGGCGTGGTCATCCTCGTCTGGATCGGCCTCGGGCTGCCGCTCGGCCCCGGCGCGCCGCTCGGCTACCCGCCTTGACGCCGCCGGCACCTCGCCCGGACGATGGCGCCGCCGCGGGAACCGGCGCGACGCGCGAGACGTCGACCGAGCTCCTCCGGAAGGTTCTCGACATGCGAACGCTCCGCCGCACGTGGCCGCTCCTCGCCGCCGCGCTCCTCGCCGCCCTCCCCGCCTCCGCCGCCGAGACGCCGGCGGTCGCCGCGAGCCCCGGCGTCGACCTGCCGATCCGCGCGGTCACCGTCTACAGCGACCGGGCCCGGGTGGTGCGCCGCGGCAAGGTCGCCGGCAAGGGGCGGAAGCGCCTCGAGCTCCCCGAGCTGCCGCCGACGGCGGAGCCGGGCTCGGTGCGGCTCTCCGCGGAGAAGGGGACGGTCGTCCGCGTGGAGGTGCGCTTCGGCGACCCCGGGCAGGTCCCGCGCACCGAGGGCGAGGCGCTGCTCCGGCACCTCGAGGTGCTCGACGACGAGCTCGCCGCGCTCGCCGACCGGCTCCGCGCCCTCGAGGAGGAGCGGCGGCTCGTCGCGGCGCTGCGGCCGGCGGCGCCGCTGCACCCGTCGCCGGAGCTGCCGCCGGCGCTGCTCGATCCCGCGGGGTGGGCGCCGAGCCTCGCGTTCCTGGAGGAGCGCGCGGCGGCGCTCGACCAGGCCTCGGCGCCGCTGACGGCACGCGCCCGCGTGGTGCGGAAGGAGCGCGCGCAGGCCGCGGAGCAGGCCCGGCAGCTCGCGGCGGCGGCGACGGGGATGCCGCCGCTCCGCGTCTTCGCCGAGGTCGAGCTCTCCGGCGAGACGACGCTCGAGCTGGCGTACCTGGCCCGCGGCGCGCGGTGGACGCCGAGCTACGACCTCCGCTTCGTGCCGGGCGGGACCGAGGTCGAGGTCCAGCTCGCGGGCCTCGTCTCGCAGTCGACCGGCGAGGACTGGCCCGCCTCGGCGCTCACGCTCTCGACGGCGGTGCCGGCGACGACCGTGGCGCTGCCGCGGCCCGCGTCGTGGCGCATCGGCGAGAAGGACACGTTCGTCCCGACGCCGGTCCCGGCGCCGGTGGCGGTGGCGCCCGCGGGGCCGGCGGCGGCCCCGCGAGGGTCGACGGGGAAGGACGGAGACGGCTTCGCGCTCTCGCAGCGCCTCCTCGAGAAGGCCGCCGAGGAGCGCGAGGCCGACGACTCGAGGGCCGACTACTTCCTGCCCGAGGGCGGCAAGGGGAAGCGGGAGAAGAAGAAGGTCGGCATCGGGGCCCCGGCCGCGCCGCCGCCCCCGCCCGAGCGGGCGCCGCTGCCGAAGCCGGCGGCGAACGAGGACAAGGCGTTCTCGGGGCTGTTCGAGTTCGGCGGCGAGGCGGCCGGCGCGATGGAGGCGCCGGCGAGCGACACGAGCGCGTACCGCGACGAGTCGATGGGCGACTGGTTCGCGCAGGGCGAGGTGTCCTCGCTCCCGTCCGGCGGCCACCGCGTGACCCTGGTCGCGCCCGGCCGCTTCGAGCCGCCGCCGCTCGCCTCCGACGCGCCGGCGTTCCTCGCCGGCGGCTACACCTTCGTCTACCCGGCGGCGCTTCCCGAGGCGGTGCGCTCCGGCGGCGAGGCGCGGCGGGTGCTCCTGCACACGGTGAAGCTGCCGGCCTCGCCGCACGTGACCGTGGCGCCGGCGCTGTCGAAGCAGGCGTACGCGGTGGCCGAGGTCGTGAACCGCACCAGCCGGCCGCTCTTGCAGGGCCGGGCGAACCTCTTCGTCGGCGCGGACCTCACCGGCGTCGCGGTGCTGCCCACCGTCGCGGCGGGCGGCAAGGCGACGCTGCCGCTCGGCGTCGACGAGGCGATCCAGGTCGAGCGCACGGTGCGGCCGACCACCGCGGAGAAGGGCGTCTTCTTCAAGGACGACGTCACCGTCTACGAGGTCTCGATCGAGCTGAAGAACCCGCGGCGGACGAAGGTCTCGGTGAAGCTCCTCGAGCAGGTGCCGCTGCCCGGCGGGGGCGAGCTCGAGGTCGAGCTGCTCTCGATGTCGCCGAAGGCGGCGCAGGATCCCGACCTCGGGTACCTCGACTGGACCCTCGAGCTCGCGCCCGGCGAGAAGAAGGTCGTCTCGTTCCGCTACCAGCTGACGCGCCCGCGCGGCGCGAGGCTCCGCCAGTGGTGAGCCCGATGCTCCTCCCGCTCGTCCTCGCCGCCGCCGCGGCGACGCCCCCGCCGGTCGTGCGCGCGGTGGTCTACCCGGATCGCACCGAGCTCACCCGCGCGGTCCCGGTCTCCTGCGGCCGCGCCGCGCAGGCGGTGCGCTTCGCGGGCCTGCCGCCGGGCCTCGACCCCACGTCGCTGCGGGCGCGCCTCGCCGGCGGCAAGGACGGCCGCGTCGAGGGGCTCTCGGTGCGCGAGGAGATCCTGCAGGACGCGCACTCCGCCGAGGTGCGCGCCCTCGACCTCTCGATCGAGTCGCTCGGCGACGAGCTCAGGACCCTCGACGAGGCGATCGCCCGCGCGTCGGCGGCGCGGGCGCGGGCCGCGTCGCTCCGCGACGGCGCGGCGCCGTTCCTCGCCCGGGAGGCGGCGGCGGCGAAGAAGCCGGACACCGCCGCGTGGAAGGCGGCGCTCGACCTCTCGCGGGCGCGGATCGAGGACGCCGATCGGAAGGCGCGCGACGCCCGCACCGCCCGCCGCGAGGTGGAGCGGAAGCTCGCCGTCGCGCAGCGGCGCCGCGACGAGCTCGCCGCCGCCGCGCCGCCGCGGACCCTGGACGTCGAGGTGATGGCGCGCTGCGCCGGCGACGGCGCGCGGGTCGAGCTGTCGTACCTCGTGCCGGGCGCGACCTGGCGCCCCGTCTACGAGGCGCGCGCCGCCGACTCGCGCAAGGAGGTGCGGCTCACCGTGCTCGCCGAGCTCGTCCAGTCGACGGGCGAGACCTGGACCGACGTGGAGCTCGCGCTCTCCACCGCGCGCTCGCGCCGCGACAGCCGCCCGCCGGAGCGGCAGCCGCTCCGCGTCGCGGCCTACGAGGAGGGCCCGCGGACGAAGGTGCTCGTCCACGGCTCCCAGGACGTGCGGCACCTCGAGGGCGGCCGCTCGGACGGCGCGCCGCCGGCCGATCCGGACGCGCTCGAGGCGGACGACCAGGGCCTGTCGGTGCAGCTCGCCGTCCCGGGCCGCGCCGACGTCCCCGGCGACGGCCGGCCGGTGCGGCTCGCGGTCGAGACCCTGGCGCTCCCGGCGACGTTCCGGCTGATGTCGGTGCCGCGGCTCGTCCCGCACGTGCTCGAGGAGGGCAAGGCGGCGAACCGCGCCCGCTACCCGCTGCTCGAGGGGCCGGTGGAGCTCTTCGTCGGCGGCAGCTACGTGGGCACCGCCACGCTGCCGCGTACGCCGCAGGGCGAGGCGTTCGAGCTCGGCTTCGGCGTCGTCGAGGCGGTATCGCTGAAGCGGACCGTGCTCGAGGAGCGCAAGAAGGATCCGGGGACGTTCTCGTCGACGCGCAAGCTGCTGTACGGCTACCGGATCGAGGTGGAGAACCACGGCGACCGGCCGGTGGAGCTCGCGCTCGTCGAGCAGCTCCCGGTCGCGGAGCTCGACGACGTCGAGGTGAAGATCGAAGCGGGGACGACGCCGGGGTACGAGCACGAGAAGGCGGACGGCCTGCTCACCTGGAAGGTCACGCTCCCGCCACGGACGCCGAGGATGGTGGAGCTGAAGTTCACGGTGAAGGTGCCGACGTCGTACGACGCGTCGCGGCTCTGAGGGGGATCGTCATGCGCAAGCTGGCGCTGGTCGTGCTCGCGGCGGCGCTCGCCGCCTGCGACGAGGAGCAGGCCGAGGAGGCCCCGGCCGACGTGCCGGCGGGGCCGGACGAGGCGGCGATGCGCGTGCGGCGGAAGGCGTGCGAGTTCGGGAAGGGCGCGAGGCCCTCGGAGACGCTGCCTGCGGGCGCGCCGATCGGCGACCGGATGCCGGTGGACCACGTGATCCTGCTGATGCAGGAGAACCGGTCGTTCGACCACTACTTCTCGAAGCTCGAGGGCGTCACGGCGGCGGCGCCGGACCTCACCAACCCGGGGCCGGACGGCGCGCCGGTGTCGCGGTACCACGAGCCCGAGCTGTGCACCCGCGACGTGCCGCACGGCTGGAACGCGGTGCACCGGCAGTGGAACGGCGGCGCCATGGACGGCTTCGTGCGCGAGGCGGAGCCCGGCGGCGCGCGGGCGCTCGGCTACTTCGACGAGACGCAGCTGCCCTACTACTACGCGCTCGCGCGCACCTTCGCGATCTCGGACCGGCACTTCTGCTCGCTGCTCGGGCCCACGCTGCCGAACCGCCTCTTCTACTTCGCGGGCACCTCCTTCGGCCTCGTGCGCAACGGCATTCCGCCGATCGAGGACGCGAACGGCGTGCCGCACCCGAGCCTCTTCAGCCGCCTCTCGGACGCGGGCGTCGAGTGGAAGGTGTACTCGCGCGGCGTCGCCAGCCCGGCGGTGCTCGTCGGCGTCTTCGCCGAGCACCAGGAGCGGTTCCGCCCGTACGACGAGTTCCAGGCGGACCTCGACGCCGGGCGGCTCCCGGCGGTGGCGGTGGTCGAGTCGCGGCTCGCCCACGAGTTCGGCGCCGGCGACGACGAGCACGCGCCGGCCGACGTCCAGGTCGGGCAGGCGTGGACGGCGTCGGTGGTGAACGCGGTGATGCGCTCGTCGGCGTGGCCGCGGACCGTGCTCTTCCTCACCTACGACGAGCACGGCGGGTTCCACGATCACGTGCCGCCGCCCGAGGCGTGCCCGCCGGACGAGCTCGAGCCGATCCTCGAGCCCGGCGACGAGCCGGGGCGCTTCGACCGGCTGGGCGTGCGCGTGCCGCTGATCGCGGTGTCGCCGTACGCGAAGCGCGGCCACGTCTCGCACCACGACTCGGACCTCACCAGCGTGCTCCGGTTCGTGGCGACGCGCTTCGACCTGCCGGCGCTCACGGCGCGGGACGCCAACGCGGAGCCGCTGCTCGACCTGTTCGACTTCGAGCACCCGGACCTCTCGCTGCCGGAGCTGCCGGAGGCGGTGATCGATCCGGCGGAGCTCGACCGGTGCGTGTCGGCGTTCCCGGAGGAGTAGCGGTCAGAGGTCCTCGAGCGAGGCGGGCGGCGGGTCGGCGCGCTCGTCCCACCAGGCGTCGTGGCGCTCCTCGACGAGGCGGTCGGGCTGCGCGGGGTCGTAGCTGAACACGGGGCGGAAGCCGCGGAGGACCGTGGCGAGCGCCGGATCGGCGACGTCGGAGAAGTCGGGCCAAGGGATCCCGGCCTCGTCGAGGCCGGCCGCGGTGACGAGGAGCAGGTCCGAGCCCTCGGCGCGCTGCTTGGTGCAGAAGGTCTCGTGGCTCCGCGACACGCCGTCGCCCGCGGCGCCGAAAGCCTCGAGGACGACGCGCAGGCCGCAGGGCCCGTCGGCCGACGCGAGGTCGGTGTCCAGCTCCACCTGCGCGCGCAGCTCCTCGACCCGCCCGCCGTCGACGGCGCGCCGGAGCCCGACGAAGCCGCCTCCACCGTCGGCGAGCAGCCCCGTGGTCGCGAGGCGGCGGAGCCCGGCGGGGCCGTCGCGGAGCACCGGGAGGAAGGTGCGCTCCTGCGGGCCTCGCCCGGCGGTCCAGCGGACCGTGAGGTGGCGCCCGTCGCTCCCGTGCGTCCCCTCCGAGCGCTCGAACCGGTGCTCCTGGCAGGCGTTCCGATCGGCGATCACCTCGGCGAACGACGCGCCGGGGCCGAGGAGCCACCAGGTCTCGAGGTCGATGCAGTCGCCGATGACGCGCTGGGAGAACGCGCCCTCGAGCGGCGCCGCGGGCGCGCCGCCCGCGCCGCCTCCACCGACGCCGCCTCCGCCGGCGCCTCCTCCGCCGACGCCGCCCTCGTCCCCCGCGCCGCCGAGGCCGCCGCCCGGCGGCGTGCCGCC
>CAZDGH010000188.1:0-11148 GCA_964504805.1 uncultured Myxococcales bacterium
GGCCGGCGGCGGCGCGGCCGGCGGCGGTGGCGCCTCGGGCGCGCCGCCGAACGGCCCGCCCTTGAACGGGCCGGCGCCGCCGAACGGGCTCACCTGCGAGGTGTCGACCATCGCGGTCTTGGCGCGATCCGACGGCACGTTCGCCGCCTGGCCGCAGCCGGGGCAGCGGACCGCGGCGCCCGCGAGCCCGCGGGCGACCGCGATCTTCTGGCCGCAGTGCTCGCAGAAGAACTTGATCTGGTCGTCGCTCACGCGGGTTCCTCGCCTCGTCCGGTCCGGACGACTCTAGATCGTTCCGCGCCCACGCGGGGGAACCGCCTTCGGCGGCGCCTTCGCGGCGATCGCAGACGCCCACAGCCCCTTCGCCCGGAGCACCAGCTCGCAGAGCTCGCGCACCGCGCCGCGGCCGCCCGGCGCCGCGCAGACGTGGTCCACCGCGGCGCGCACCTCCGGCACCGCGTCCGCCGGGCAGGCCGAGAGGCCGGTACGCCGGAGCACCGGCAGGTCGTTCACGTCGTCGCCGATGTAGGCGACGCGGTCGGCGGAGACGCCGGCCTCGGCGAGGAGCCGCTCGAGGCCCGCCTCCTTGTCGCGCTCGCCCTGGAGCACGTGGCGGATGCCGAGCTCCTTCGCCCGCACCTCGACGATCCGCGAGGAGCGGGCGGTGAGGATCGCGGTGGGCAGGCCCGAGATCCGGCAGAGCACGAGGCCGTGGCCGTCCTTGACGTCGAACCGCTTCAGCAGCTCGCCGTCGGCGCCGTAGTAGAGGCCGCCGTCGGTGAGCACGCCGTCGACGTCGAGGACGAGCAGCTCCACCCGCCGCGCCCGGGCGGCGATCGCGCGCTTCACTTCGACGCCGCCGGCGCGGGCGGCGCCTGGCACGAGGTGACGATCTGCTGCATCCCCTCCTGCTCCTGCGCGCTCGTCACCGTGCCCTCCTTCGGCAGCTTCGCGCGGATCCAGGCGACGACGTCCCAGACGTCCTCGACCTTGGCGGTGTGGAACGCCGGCATCGGGCTCCGGGCGATGCCGGCGACGAGCGTGAGGTACAGCTCCTCGGGCCTGCGCGAGCGCTTCGGCACCTCGGCCTCGAAGCTGCGCACGCGGAGCGGCTTGCCGTCGGGGCCGAAGAGCGCGCTCGCGATCGGGCCGTCGCCCTTCCCGCTCGGGCCGTGGCAGCCGACGCAGCCGAGCTTCGCGTACGCCGCCTCGCCGCGGGCGATCCGCTCGGGCGACGCGAGGTCCGCGGGCACCCGCGGCACCGGCACCGGCTTGCCGTCCGGCACGCCGGCCTGCAGCGAGCGCACGAACGCGGCGAGGGCCCACCGATCCGCCTCGGGCAGGTCCGCGAACGCCGGCATCGCCGTGCCCTTCAGCCCGCGGGTGATGGTGCGGAACAGATCGAGCTCGAGCGGCCGGTGCTCGCGGGCCGTGGAGCGGAACTTCGTCGCCGCCTCGGTGAGGTTCGCCGGCGGCGGCGAGAGGTCCTGCCCGCCGGCGCCCTTCCCCTTGCCGTCGTGGCCGTGGCAGCGGGCGCAGTAGGTGCCGAAGAGCTCCTTGCCGGTCGCGGCGCGCTCCGCCTCGGAGCCGGGCGGCTTCGAGGTCGGCTCGCCGTCGAGCTCGGCGCCGGCGGCCCAGGCCCGGAGCTTCGCCCAGCCCACCGCCTCCTCCGCGGCGGCGGGGAGCGCGACGACGAGGACGGCGAGCGCGGCGGCGAGTCGCACGGGAGACCTCCGGGCCGGACTCATACCACGGCGGGCTTCGCCTTCCCGGCGCCGCGGAGCGCGAGCCGCGCGGCGAGCAGCGGCAGCCCGCACAGCGCGAAGAGCGGGAGGAGCGGCTGCACGAGCACGCCCGCCGCCGCCGCGCCGCCGACCGACACC
This sequence comes from uncultured Myxococcales bacterium, assembly GCA_964504805.1. Lineage (GTDB taxonomy): Bacteria > Myxococcota > Myxococcia > Myxococcales > Vulgatibacteraceae > CAZDGH01. Next base: position 1,884 of record CAZDGH010000188.1, read on the forward strand.
AGGTGCCCGAGCCGGAGCTCGAGGTAGCGCCTCCGCCACGCGGCCGGGAGGAAGCCGAGGGCGAGGTCGGTGGGCAAGAGGACGAGGAGCGCCTCGTTGCGGGTGAGCTCCGGCATCACCGAGACCAGCGCGAGGACGTCGACGAGCAGCGCGACGAGGCCGAGGACGAGGCCGGCGGCGACGAGGGCCGCGCGGTGCGTCCGCGGCCGCGACGCGCCCGCGGTGCCGAAGACGAGGGCGGCGAGGAGCGCGCCGACCGCGGCGAGGAGCGACGCGCCGCCGTGCACGCTGCCGGCGGCGACGGGCCCGCCCCGCCGCTCGTACACCGCCTCGGGCGGCGCCTCGAAGCGCGCGGCGAGCTCCTCGCGCAGCACCGACGGGAGGAACATCGCCGTCCACCGCGACGTCGGCTCGTCGGCGGGGCTGCCGAGGAGCAGCTCGGTCGCCGCGAGCAGGAGCACGCTGCCGGCGAAGCCCTCGCGCGCGTAGGCGCGGAAGCTCGGCCCGCTCCGCTCGCGCGCCCCATCGAGCAGCCGCCCGGCGGTGGCGCGGTCGACGGCGTCGCGGATCCGCGTGGTGCAGTTGTCGTGGAAGTGGTGGTACCGGTAGTAGCGGACGTCCTTCGCGGTCGACGCCTCGAGCGCCGCGGCGAGCGCCTCGGCCTCGCCGTCCGAGAGCGCGAGGCGCTGCCGGAAGACCGTGCGGTCCTCGCGCCGGTAGAGCTCGAGCATACGCGGCAGGTCGGCCTTCGCGACCCAGAACAGCGCCTCGCCCCGGAGGAAGCTGAACGTCAGCGGGACCGGCGTGGAGAAGTCGGCGGTGCCGTAGTTGTAGCAGCGGCCGCGCGGCGACCGCTCGTCGGTCACGCAGATCGCCGCGTGGCCGAAGCGGCTGAAGAGGTGCTCGCCCTCGCCCATCGTGTAGACGTCGACCGCGGGCGCGGCGAGCGCCGTCGACGAGGCGAGGAGCGCGGCGAGCGCGGCGGCGAGACGCACCGGAGCATGGTAGCCCCGGCGCCGCCTCCGGTCAGGTCAGGCCAGGCCGTCGAGCGGTCCGGTGCCGTCGTCGCCGAACCCGCCCGCCTGCACGCCCACCGTGCCGAGCATCGACAGGAAGAGGTTCGCGCAGGGCGTGCCGTCGGGGTAGCGGACGTGGCGGCCCGGCGAGAAGGCGCCGCCCCCGCGGCCGGCGAGGAGGATCGGCATCTTGCGGTGCGAGTGCGAGTTGCCGTCCTCGATCTCGCTGCCGAAGAACACCGCGCTCGAGTCGAGGAGCGGGCCGCTCTCGTCCTCCAGCGTCTTGAGCCGCTGCACCAGGTACGCGAACTGCGACACCTCCCAGGTGTCGATCGCCGAGAGCTCGGCGAAGTTCGTCGCGTCGTCCTGGTGGTGGCTGATCTCGTGGTGCCCCCGGGAGATGCCGAGGAAGTCGTAGACGCGGCCCGAGCCGGCGTTGCCGAGCATGAAGGTGACGACCCGCGTCTGGTCGCACTGGAACGCCAGGGTCGACAGGTCGAGCATGTTCTGGACCTTGGTCCGGAAGTCGCCCGAGTCCGGCCGCGGGCCCGGGTCGCAGAGCTGCGCGGTGTCCTCGCTCTGGATGCGGAGCTCCAGCTCGCGGATGCCGGTCAGGTACTGGTCGAGCTTGCGCCGGTCCGAGGTCGAGATCTTCCGCTCGAGCGCGCTGGCGTCGTCGAGCACGAAGTCGAGGAGGCTCAGCCGGTAGCGGCGCCGCTTCTCGATCTGCGCCCGGGTGGCGTTCGGGTCGAGACCGCCGAAGAGCCGGTCGAACGTCGCCTGGGTGCTCGTCTCCTTCGGCATCGGGGTGGTCTCGTTCGCCCAGGAGATGTTCCGGGCGTACGCGCAGCTGTAGCCGGAGTCGCAGTCGCCGGTGGCGCCGCCGCCGTCGATGCCGAGCTCGAGCGAGGCGAACCGCGTCTGGCCGCGGAGCGAGTTGGCGGCGACCTGGTCCACCGAGATGCCGTTGCGGATGCCGTCGCCCGCCGTCTTGAAGACGTGCGCGCAGGTGAGGAACGAGCCGGTGCCGCGGGCGTGGTCGCCGGCGCCGTCGCCCTGCGCCGCGCCGGCGTAGTTGTCGAGGTTCGAGAGGACGAGGACGTCGCCCTTCACCCCCGCGTCCTCGAGCGGCCGCAGGATCGGCGTCGACGCCCAGCCGGCGCCCTCCTGGGCCGGCGTCCAGTTCGGCATGTGGATGCCGCAGGGGACGTAGAAGAAGAAGAGGCGGCGCGGCGCCGGCGCGCCGGCGGCCTGCGCCCGCGCGACCGACGGCCACATCACCTCGAGGGTCGGCAGCGCGACGAGCGCGCCGGCGCCGCCGAGGAACGCCCGCCGGGACAGCTCCCAGGACTTCTTCATGGTCAAGGCTCCTCCGGCTCGCCGCGCCGGTACCGGAACGGCTCGCTCTGGGCGACGAGGACGACGAGGTCGGCGAGGCGGTGGCCCTTCCCGGCCCAGGCCTCGGTGAGGCTCGCGATGTGGCAGGCGTCGGACGGGCGCGGCACCTTGGCGTCGCCCTCCACCACGCCGCGGCCGGTGGCGTAGATCAGCATGCGCTCGGCGATGCAGGCCGGGAGCCGCGGGTCGGCGCCGATGGCGTCGGCGAGCTCCACGGCGCCGTCGATGTCGGTGCCGTCGGGCAACGTGCCGGTGGCGTCGATCGGGAAGCCCTCGTCGCTCTCGCGCGCCGCGCCCACCGCGTCGAAGCCCTCGAGGCCGAAGCCGATCGGGTCCATCAGCTCGTGGCAGCTGGCGCAGACCGGGTCCTGCTGGTGCTGGATGAGCCGCTCGCGCACCGAGGCCGTGGCGTCGACCTCCTCCGGGAAGCCCTCGACGCCCGGCGGCGGGTCGTCGGGGACCGAGCAGAGCAGCTCGCCGAGCACCCACTTGCCGCGCTTCACCGGCGAGGTGCGGGTGGGGTTCGAGGTGACGGTGAGGAAGGTGCCCTGGCCGAGGATGCCCTTGCGGCCGCTGCCGGCGAGGGAGACGCGGCGCACCTCGCTCGAGCCCGGCGCCGGCAGCCCGTAGTGCGCGGCGAGCCGGTCGTTCACGTACGAGTAGTCGGCGGTGACGAGCTCGAGCGCGCTCTTGTCCTCCTCGAGGAAGGAGCGGAAGAACGCCTGGGTCTCGGCGCGCATCGCGGCGCGCAGGTCCTCGTCGAAGTCGGGGAACTTCGCGTAGTCCGGCGTCACGTAGTCGAGCTTGTTCACGTAGAGCCACTGGCCCGCGAAGTTGTCGGTGAGCGCCGCGGCCTTGGGATCGGCGAGCATGCGCCGCACCTGCCGCTCGATCTCGGCGGGCTCGAGCAGCGCGCCCGAGGCCGCGGCCGCGAACAACGCCTCGTCCGGCATCGAGCTCCAGACGAAGTAGGAGAGGCGCGAGGCGAGCTCGTAGGCGTCGAGCGGCTGCGGCTCGGCCGAGGTCGGATCGGGATCGACCTCCACGCGGTAGAGGAAGTGCGGCGAGAGCAGCGCCGCCTTCATCGCCAGCTTCACGCCGACCTCGGCGTCGTCGCCCTCGGACGCGGCGAGTTCCACGAACGCCAGCAGGCGGTCGACCTCGGCGGTCGCGAGCGGGCGCCGCCAGGCGCGGGTCGCGAACGTCTCCACCACCTGCCGCGCGCACGACGCGTCGGAGAGGTCGCCGCACGGCACCAGCCGCGCGCGCACCGGCGACGGCGCCCCGGCGGCGCGGTCGAGGGGGCCCTGGATCGAGAACCAGTCGACGAGGAGGTTGCGGTCCGCGCCCGCCGCCTCGTCGTAGTAGTCGTTGAGGAACTCCACCGAGAACGTCTGCGTGCCGGCGACGGCGTCGACGTCGGCCTCGAAGCGGGCGTCGCTCGTGGCGGTGACGTCGAAGGTGGCGACCGCGCGGTTGTTCAGGTTCACCGCCATCCGCACCGGATCCGGGCCGGCCTGCTGGCCGTACGCCCAGACCACCACGTGGTAGCGGCCGTCCTGCGGCAGCTCGATCGTCCGGGAGAGCGTGCCGTTCGACCAGAGGTTCCAGTGGTCGCCGGCGTCGCCGCCGGTGGAGGCCTCGGCGCCCTCGGCCTCGACGCGGATGTCCACCGGCTCGGTGCGGTCGAGGTACATCGCGGTCTCGACCATCGCATCGACCGCGAGCTCGTGCTTCTCGAGGTGCAGCGGCGAGAGCGAGAGCACGTCGGCGACGTTGTCGAAGCCGTAGCCGAAGTCGTCGTTCGGGAAGCCGTCGGCGGGGCGGGTGGTGTCGCCGAGCAGGTCGCGGACGGTGTTGTTGTACTCGGTGCGGTTCAGCCGGTGCAGCGTGACCCGGCCAGGATCCTGGCCGGGCGCGCACGAGCCGCCGCCGTCGCCGCCGCCGTCGCCGATGCCGATGTCGCCGCCGCCGTCGTCGCCGCCGTCCGCGGCGGGAGGCGGCGCGCCGTCCGGGGTGACGGGCGCGCCGATCTCGCCGGTGCACGCCGCGAGGCCCGTCGCGCCGAAGAGGAGCGCGAGGAGCCGAAGGGATCTCGTCATGGTGCCTCCGGGAGCCGCCATGGTACGCCGCGAACTGCAAGCCGTGCGCCCTCCCCCCCGTCTGGCCAAGTCCCTGCAACTCGGGCAAGAAGAGGGACACGGACGCTGCTTTTGCGGAGCACCGCTGCACCAGGCAGCCGGCAAGCTCCTTCGCGATCCGGGGGGTGCCCTCGATGAACCGGCCGGGATCCTTGGGGATCGGCGGCCGGTGGGGGCAGGAGGCGACAATGCGGCACGGCATCCCCACGCTCGTCGCGGTGTGCGCGCTCGCGGTCCCGGCGATCGCCGGGGCCGGCGGCGTGGCGATCGTGATCGAAGGCCCCGACGCGTCCGAGGCGCGGGCCGACGTCGTCCGCGCCGTCCCGCAGGACCTCACCATCGTCCCCGAGGAGGAGCTCTCGCTCGCGCTCGAGGCCGCCGGCCAGCGGAAGGCGATGGGCGACGCAATCTCGAACCGCAAGAAGCGCGGCTCGCTCGAGGACCGGCTCCGCGAGGCGGGCCAGACCGTCGGCGCCGACGCGGTGATCGCCGCGCAGGTGCGCAAGCTGAAGAAGAAGAAGGTCGAGCTCCACCTGCTCGTCGTCGACGTCCGGAACGGCGCGGCGCTGCTCGATCGCGCGGTGCCGCTCTCCGCGACGAAGAAGGGCATCCGCCGGCGGAGCCGGCCGGCGCGGGCCCAGGACGTGGAGCGGATCCGGGACGTGCTGGTGCCGGCGCTCGACCAGGCCTTCGCCTCGCCGCCGCCCGCGGTCGCGGCCGTCGAGCCCGAGGCGGCGTCGCTTCCGCCGGTCCCGGCGCGCGAGGCCGAGGCGCCGGCGCCACGCGAGGAGCGCGAAGCGGACGTGGTCGCCTCGGCGGACGTCGAGCTCGACGCCGACGGCGACGCCGGCGTCGAGGCGCGGGTCGAGCGCGACGACGACGACGAGCGCTACGGCCGGGAGCTCCTCGAGCTCGGCGCCGGCCTCGAGATCGCCGGCCGGAACTTCGCCTACACCGATCCGATCACCGCCAACCTGCGCCCGTACGAGGTCTTCGGCGTGCCGATGCTCACGGTCTCCGGCACCCTGTTCCCGCTCGACGGCACCGACCTCACCGTCCTGCGCGACCTCGGCCTCACCGGAGGCTACGGCCGCGCGCTCGGCCTCGAGTCGCAGGTCGCGGACGGACCGACGCTCACCACCACCTGGGATCGCTTCAGCGCCGGCCTCCGCGGCCGCATCCGCACCGGCGACGGCAACCCGGTGATCGGGCTCACCGCCGGCGTCGGCGGCGCGGGCTTCCACTTCGAGGGCGGCGACGGCCTCGCGGACGAGCTGCCCGACGTGGCGTACCTCTACCGGCGCACCTCGATCGACGCGCGCTTCCCCGGCGAGAGCGTCTCGGTGACGGTCGGCCTCGGCTACCTCGGCGTGCTCTCCGGCGGCGAGGTCGAGGCGCGCTTCCCGCGCTCCACCGCCGGCGGCGTCGAGGCGTCGTTCGGCGGCGCCTACGCGATCTCGCCGGGCCTCGAGGCGCGGCTCGCCCTCGGGTACACGCGGTTCTTCTACACGATGAACCCGGAGCCCGGAGACACCCACATCGCCGGCGGCGCCCTCGACGAGTTCGTCGGCGTGCAGCTCGGCGCGGCCTACGTGTACTGACCATGCGCCTCCGACGGCCCACGATCTTCCTCCTCCCGCTCGCCCTCGCCGCCTGCCCCGGCGCGCTCCAGGATCCGGAGCGCTTCCTCGACGGCGGCGCCGGAGGCGGCGGCGCCGGCGGCGGTGGCCCCTGCGACGCGCCGGCGATCTTCCGGGCGAGCTGCTCGGGCTCGATCTGCCACTCGCCCGACAACGCGACCGGCCTGCCCGCGGGCGGCCTCGACCTCGAGTCGCCGGACGTCGCCTGCCGCGTGCGCGACGTGGCGTCGGGCTCGCCGATCGCAGCGGGGATCGAGGGCTGCGGTGCGACCGGCGCCGGAGGGATGGGCGGCGCCGGAGGCGCGGGCGGCGCGGGCGGCGCGGGCGGCGCGGGCGGCTTCGACCCGGGCACGTCGTGCGGCGAGGGCCGGATCCTCGCGGATCCGGGCGCGCCGGAGCAGTCGCTCCTCTACCAGAAGCTCTCGCGCGCCCCGCCCTGCGGCGACCCGATGCCGCTCGGCGCGGAGCTCCCGGCCGAGGACCAGGCCTGCATCCTCGCCTGGATCGGATCGCTGTAGCGCCGCTACGGCAGCCCGAGCGCGCGGCGGATCGCCACCACCTCGCCGACGAGCTTCTCGAAGCCGGCGAAGTCGAGGGAGTTCGGGCCGTCGCAGAGCGCGGTGTCGGGATCGGGGTGCAGCTCGAGGAAGAGCGCGTCGCAGCCCACGGCGACCGCGGCGCGGGCGAGCGCGGCGACGAAGCGGCGCTCGCCGCCGGTCTTGCCGCCGGCGGCCGAGGGGAGCTGCACGGCGTGGGTCGCGTCCATGCACACCGGGACGCCGAGGTCGCGCATCAGCGGGAGCGCGCGGAAGTCGACGACGAGGTTGTTGTAGCCGAACGACGCGCCGCGCTCGGTGAGGAACACCTCGCGAGCGCCCGACTCCCGGAGCTTGCCGACGGCGTGGGCCATGTCCTTCGGCGCCACGAACTGCCCCTTCTTCACGTTCACCGCGCGGCCGCTCCTCGCGCAGGCGACGAGCAGGTCGGTCTGGCGGCAGAGGAACGCCGGCACCTGCACCACGTCGGCGACCTCGGCGGCGCGGGCGACCTGCGCGACCTCGTGGACGTCGGTGAGGAGCGGCAGCCCGGTCTCCTTCTTCACCCGGGCGAAGATCGGCAGCGCCGCCTCGAGGCCCGGGCCGCGGTACGAGGAGAGGCTGGTGCGGTTCGCCTTGTCGTAGCTGCACTTGAAGACGGCGGGCAGCCCGTGCTTCGCGGCGACCTGCTTCACGAGGTGCGCGGTCTCGAGGGTGCGCGCCTCGGTCTCGATCACGTCGGGGCCGCAGACGAGGACGAGGGGCCGGCCCTCGCCCATGACCACGTCGTCGCCGACCTTGCAGCGGAGCTCGCTCACTTCTCGCCCTTCGCCGGCGACCGCTGTACCGGGACGACGTTGGACGGCTGCGCCAGCCGGTGGTCGCGGTGCTCCGCCGAGGCCCGGATGAAGCCGCTGAAGAGCGGGTGCGGCGCCGTCGGCTTCGACTTGAACTCGGGGTGCGACTGGCAGCCGATGAAGTGCGGGTGGTCGGCGAGCTCGATCATCTCAACCAGGTCGAGCTCGGGGTTCAGGCCCGAGAACACCATGCCGGCGCGCTGGAAGCGGTCGCGGTAGTCGTTGTTGAACTCGTAGCGGTGGCGGTGGCGCTCGTGGACCACCGGCGCGCCGTAGAGCTTCCGCGCCAGCGTCCCCTCCTTGAGGTGGCAGGCGTAGGAGCCGAGGCGCATCGTCCCGCCCTTCTCCTTCACGCCCTTCTGCGAGTCGAGCAGCACCACCACCGCGTGCGGCGTCTGCTCGTCGAACTCGAGCGAGTTCGCGGCCTCGAGGCCGAGGACGTTCCGGCCGTACTCGATCACCGCCATCTGCAGGCCGAGGCAGATGCCGAAGAACGGCACCTTCTTCTCGCGGGCGTAGCGGACCGCGGCGATCTTGCCCTCGGTGCCGCGGATGCCGAACCCGCCCGGCACCAGGACGCCGTCGACGCCCGCGAGCAGCCGCTCCGCGCCCTGCTCCTCGATCTCGGTGGAGTCGACGAACTGCAGCTTCACCCGCACGTCGTTGGCGATGCCGCCGTGGGTGAGCGCCTCGTTGAGCGACTTGTAGCTCTCCACCAGCTCGACGTACTTGCCGACGACGCCGATGGTGACCTCGCCCTTCGCCGGGCGGAGCACCCGCTCGTTGATGGTCTCCCAGGCGTCGAGCCGCGGCGCGCGCGACCAGATGTTGAGCAGCTCGGCGACCTTGTCGTCGAGGCCCTCGGCGTGGAAGTTGAGCGGCACCTGGTAGATGGTCGGCGCGTCCTGGCTGGTGAAGACGCTGCCGGTGTCGACCGAGCAGAACATGGCGATCTTGTCGCGCATGTCCTTGGGGATCTCCTTCTCGGTGCGGCAGATCAGCAGGTCGGGCTGGATGCCGATCTCGCGGAGCTTCATCACCGAGTGCTGCGTCGGCTTGGTCTTCAGCTCGCCGGCGGCGGCGATGTAGGGCACGTAGGTGAGGTGGACGTAGAGGACGTTCTCGGCGCCGACGTCGTAGCGCATCTGCCGGATCGCCTCGAGGAACGGCAGCGACTCGATGTCGCCGACGGTGCCGCCGACCTCGACGATGGCGACGTCGAAGCCCTCGGCGGCCTCGTGGATCACCGACTTGATCTCGTCGGTGATGTGCGGAATCACCTGCACCGTCTTGCCGAGGTACTCGCCGCGCCGCTCCTTCGAGATCACCGAGTGGTAGATGCGGCCGGTGGTGTAGTTGTTGGACTTCGTCATCCGGGCCGAGGTGAAGCGCTCGTAGTGCCCGAGGTCGAGGTCGGTCTCGGCGCCGTCGTCGGTGACGAAGACCTCGCCGTGCTGGTACGGGCTCATCGTGCCCGGGTCGACGTTGATGTACGGGTCGAGCTTGAGCAGGGTGATGTTCATCCCGCGGTTCTCGAGCAGGGCGCCGATCGACGCCGCGGCGAGCCCCTTGCCGAGCGACGAGACGACGCCGCCGGTGACGAAGATGTACTTGGTCCTCTTGGCGCGGACGGCGGCGGCCATGGTCACGTCTCCTCGGTGAAGCGCGCGCGGGCGC
>CAZDGH010000189.1:0-11073 GCA_964504805.1 uncultured Myxococcales bacterium
CGCCACCGCTGCCGCCCGCGCCGCCGCTGCCACCTGCGCCGCCGCCCGCGCCGCCGTCACCGGGATCGCCGCCGCTGCCGCCCGCGCCACCGGGGCCGTCGCCGCCCGTGGCGGGCTCGCCGTCGGCGCAGGAGACGAGGAGCAAGAAGGCGATCGCGGCGGCGAGGCGTCGGAGGGTCATGGCGCGGCAGTCTACGCGCATCGGCCCTGCGACCGCCTCGCCCGGGTGGCTCGCTCGGGCGCGGCCCCCGGGGCGTGCTCCTCCTTCTCACCCGCGCGGTCCGGGTCGCACGACACCGGGCCTAGGACCGCCGCCGTGTGCGTCCGCACCCTTCACCGCGGGGGGCGGGCGAGATGCGGTGGGCGTGGGTGGCGGCGGCGGTGGTGTCGGCGGGCTGCACGGTGCCGACGTACGAGGAGACGGAGCGCGCGTTCGGCGTCGGGGTCGACGGCCGGCCCTCGAGCGACGCGTGGCCGCTGCTGGTGGCGTCGTGCGCGACCGAGCTCGACGAGCTGGTCGGACCGGGACAGGGCGGACGGCTCGTCGACGGCGCGAAGGTGAAGCTCGTGCCCGACGCGACGGAGGCCTGCCCGACGCCGCACGCGGCGGCGTGCTGGTGGCCCGACGCCGACCTCGTCTACGTCGACCACGACCTCGCCGGCCTCTGCCACGAGCTGAAGCACCGCGCCCGGGACTTCCTCGGGCTGCCGCTCGACTACGGCCACGACGACGCGGCGTGGTGGGTGGTTCCGCCGTAGCGAGAGTCCCCAAACGCGGTGCGGGGGCCGTTCGGGACGTGCTCTACTGCGCGTACCGCCGGAGGCCTCATGCGTCGCGCGATCGTCTGCCTCGCCTTGCTGCTCGCCGCGTGCGGCCCGTTCCCGACCGGTGCACCGGCCCCGGCCTCCTCCAAGGGGGGCGACGACGGCGGGCACGGTCACGAACGCGACGGGGGTGCCGCGCCGGACGGCGGCGGCGGCGATACGGGCGGCCCTGCAGACGGAGGCGGCGGCGCGGCCCCTGGTGGCGGAGGCGCGGCGGGCGCGGGCGGCGAGGTCGGCGACGGCCCGGGCGGAGGCATGGGCGGCGAGGGTGGCGTTGGCGCAGGCGGCGTGGGCGGCGTGGGCGGAGGCGACGGGGGCGCGGGCGGAGGCGACGGGGGCGCGGGCGGAGGCGACGGGGGCGCGGGCGGTGCGGCTGGCGGCGCCGCGCTGGCGCACGGCTTCTGGCTCGACTGGGCGGTTCCCGTCGAGTCCACCGGCAGCGGCATCCTCCGGGCGGAGCTCGACGCCGACGGCGGCGCGCGTCTCCTCGGAAGGACATATGGCCCGTCCTGGATCGGCGGGATCGCGGTCCCGTCGGAGGACTCCTTCGCCGCATCGCTCGGCGAGGACGGCGCGCCGCTCTGGGCAGTGCCGGCGGGTTTCGGCCAGGAGTATCCGCAGCACCTTGGCCTCGGGTCCGCGAGCGGACTCGCCGTGAGCTCGCGCAACTCCATCGTCTCCTTCGACGCCAATGGCTCCCGCGCCTGGCGGCGCGACCTGAGCGTCGATGGCGAGGGCCCGATGCTGACCGCGACGGGTGACGGCGCGATCCTGGCCGCGGCCGCGGGCGCGACGTGGAGCGCCGGCAGCGACGAAGAGCGCACGTTCCCCGCGCAGGCGCTCTCGCTGGCTCGGTACGAGCGTGACGGCCACCTCGCCTGGGCGCGCGTCGTTGCGACGGGCGTGCGGAACGTGCAGGACCTCCGCGCCCGGCCGGACGGCACGATCCGCCTGGTGGCGCTGCTGGATGCGGGCAGCACCCTCGGCGAACCCGCCAGCGCGATCGCCGCAGGCGAGGGCCTGGCGGTAGCGACGTACGGCGCCGACGGAGTCCTCGTCTCGGGCACCGTCCTCCCTCCCGATCCGAGCCTGCCGGCCTGGTGGGGCGTCCTCGACGTGGCGGACGACGGTGGCTTCGTCGTCGGCGGCGCAATTCCCGGGGGGCAAACGGTCACCATCGGCACGGGCGCCGCCGCGCGCCAGTTCACCGCCGGTGACGGTGACTGGCAGGATGGCTTCGTCGCAGTGTTCGACGCGTCGGGCGGGCTGCGCTGGGCGCGTCGCCTCTCGGGAGAGGGAATCGAGTTCGCGACTGCCGGAGCACTGCTCCCCGGCGGCGACGTCGTGCTCGCGGCGATGCTCGAGGGCACGAGCGCGGACCTCGAGCTGTCCGACGGGAGCGAGCGGACCGTCTACGCCCCGACTTCCGACAGCGACTGCCAGCTGCTGCTCATCCGCTACGACGCCTTCGGCGAACTCCTCGCGACCCGCGTCGAGGGCGGCGACCAGCGCGGGAGGGGGCAATTCGCGGTGAGCGACGTCTCGGCGAACGAGCGCGAGCTCCTCGTCGCGGGCGCCTCGTTCCGTCATTTCGTGCTCGGGCGCGGCGAGCCGACGGAGATCACCCTCGATTCGGGTGACTACCGCGGCATCGTCGCGAGGTATCGCCTGCACCCGTAGCCGGCGAGGCGCTCCCGGTGGTTCCGCCGTAGGCTGGCGGCGTGGATCCGCTCTCGCACCTCGTCCTCGGCGCGTCGCTCGGGCAGGCGACGCTGTCGCGGCGCCTCGGCCGGTGGGCGCCGGCCGCGGGCGCGGTGGCGGCGGTGCTGCCCGACGTCGACGTGCTGATCCGGAGCGCGTCGGATCCGCTCCTGAACGTCGAGCACCACCGCGGCTTCACCCACGCGCTCGCCTTCGCGCCCGCCGGCGCGGCGGTGGTGACGGCGCTCTTCGCCGCGCGCCGCCGCGCCGACGCGCCCGCGCTGTTCCTCTGCGCGCTCCTCGGCTGGGTGAGCCACGAGCTCCTCGACGCGTCGACGAGCTTCGGCACGCAGCTCCTCTGGCCGTTCTCCAAGCAGCGGGTGGGCTGGGACGCGATCGGGATCCTCGATCCCTTCTTCACGCTCGCGCTGCTCGTGCCGCTCGCGCTCGCCCTCCGGCGGCGCTCGCCGGGGCCGGCGCGGCTCGGCCTGGGCCTGGCGGCGGCGTACCTCGCCCTCGGCGTCGTCCAGCACGGGCGCGCCCTCGCCGCGGTGGAGCGCCTCGCCGCCTCGCGCGGCCACGAGGCGGCGCAGGCGGAGGCGCTGCCGACCGTCGGCAACCACCTGGTCTTCCGCACGCTCTACCTGCACGACGGCCGGCTGTTCGCGGACCGCGTCCGCGTCGGCCCCGGCGCGGCGACGTTCCGCGAGGGCTGGTCGCTGCCGCGGGTGACGGCGCCGTCGCCCGAGGAGCAGTCGCGCGACCGCGGCGACGACTTCGCGCGCTTCGCGTGGTTCTGCGACGGCCTCGTCGCCCGCGATCCGGCGGACCCGGCGATCCTCGGCGACGCCCGCTACAGCCGCGCCCTCGACACCTTCGACCCGGTGTGGGGCATCCGCTTCGGCGCGCGCGGCGTCGAGTGGGTCGACCGCTCGCGGGAGCGGAGCCTCGGCGCGGGCGCCCTCCTCCGCGAGGCCCTCGGCGACGACGGTGCGCACCGGCCGGTCCCCTAGATCGCCGAGGCGATCCGCTCGACGACGTCCGCCAGCGGCGCCGCCGCGTCGACGGCGATCCCGCCGCGCGGCTCCTCGAGGGTCGCGAGCTGGCTCTCGAGGAGCGCGGCGCCGGCGAAGTGGCCGCTCCGGCCGCGGAGCCGCGCCTCGAGCAGCGGCCGCGGGGCACGCAGGTACACGAGCCGCATGCGCGCCGGCTCGCGGCAGAGCGCCCGCCGGTGGGCGCGCCGGAGCGCGGAGCAGGCGAGCACGACGTCCTCGTCCGCCGCGAGCCAGGCGTCGATCTCCGCCGCGAGCCCGGCGAGCCACGGCGCGCGGTCCGCCTCGTCGAGCGGCTCGCCGCGGGCCATCTTCGCCACGCTCGCCAGCGGGTGCCGCGCGTCGGCGTCCTCGAAGCGGAAGCCGAGCCGCGCGGCGAGGGCGGCGCCGACGGTCGACTTGCCGGCGCCGGCGACGCCCATGACCACGACCACCATCAGGGATCGAAGATCTTCCCCGGGTTCATCAGGTTCTCGGGGTCGAGCGCCCGCTTCACCGCGCGCAGCGCCGCGAGCTCGGCGGGCCCGCGGCTGTAGGCGAGGTACGGCTTCTTGAGCAGCCCGATGCCGTGCTCCGCCGAGACGCTGCCGCCGTGCTTGCGGACGAGCTCGAACAGCTGCCGATCCGCCTCCGACGCGCGGGCGAGGAACGCCGCCTTGTCGAGATCGTCGGGCTTCATCACGTTGACGTGGAGGTTGCCGTCGCCGATGTGGCCGAAGACGGCGATCTCCCAGCCCGGGTAGCGAGCGGCGAACACCGCGTCGAGCTCGCCGCAGAAGGCCTCGAGCGCGGCGATCGGCAGGGCGATGTCGTTCTTGTGCGGCGTGCCCGTCGCCGAGAGCGACTCGCTGATCCCCTCGCGCAGCGTCCACAGCTCCTGCGCCTGCTGGGCGTGGGCCGCGAGCACGCCGTCGGTGGCGAGCCCCGCCTCGAAGACGCCGGCGGTCCACTCCTCGAGCTCCGCCGCCTTCTCCACCTCGAGCAGCACGTAGTGGCTCGACGGCTCGCCGAACGGCGAGCGGACCTTGCGGTGACGCTGCACCCGCGCCAGGCAGACCTCGGTGAAGAACTCGAACGCCATGATCGTGAACGGCGCGGCGCGCGCGTGCCGGAACAGCCTCAGCACCCCGGCGAGGTCCGGCACCGCGAAGAGCATCACGTCGAGGCGCGCCGGCGGCCGGGTGAGCTTCAGCGTCGCCTCGGTGACGATGCCGAGGGTCCCCTCGCTGCCGATGAACAGCTGCCGGAGGTCGAGGCCGGTGTTGTTCTTCTCGAGCGCGCCGTTGAGCTCGAGCACCTCGCCGCTCGCGAGCACGACCTCGAGCCCGAGCACCCAGCTGCGGGTGAGGCCGTACCGGATCACCTTCACGCCGCCGGCGTTGGTGGCGATGTTGCCGCCGACCTGGCTCGAGCCCTTCGAGGCGAAGTCCACCGGCCAGGTGAAGCCGTGCTCCATGCAGTGCCGGTGCACCGCCTCGGTCACCGCGCCCGCCTGCACGCGCACGGTGCCGCCGAGCACGTCGACCGGATCCATGCGCCGCATCCGCGACAGCGAGATCACCAGCTCGCCGTTCGCCGCCACCGCCCCGCCGGCGAGGCCGGTCCGCCCGCCCGACGGCACCATCGCGACCCCGTGCGCCGCGCACGCCTTCACCAGCGCCGACACCTCCGCCGTCGTCCGCGGGAACGCGATCGCCGAAGGCGCCGGCGCGTACACCTTCGTCCAGTCCTTGCCGTACTCGACGAGGTCCGACGCGTCCGTCGACAGGAGGTCGGCCGGGAGCTCGGCCCGGAGGCGGTCGAGGAAGGCGGCCGGGAGGGGGGCGGGCATGGGGGAAGGTTCGGGCGGAGCGGGGCGCGGCGCAACTGCGGAGTGGCGGGCGCGCCGCTCCAGGCTCCAGGCGCTCCAGGCTCCAGGCTCCAGGCTCCAGGCTCCGGCAGGCGGCGCGCGGCGGCCTGCGCGGCGGCGGGAGGACGGGGCGGCTAGATTCGGCGCGTGGCGAAGCTGCTCCTGCTCTTCACGATCGTGCCGCTCGTCGAGCTGTGGCTGCTCCTCGAGATCGGCGGCGAGGTCGGCGCGCTGCCGACGCTCGCCGGCGTGATCGTCGTCGGGGTGGTGGGGTCGTGGCTCGGGAAGCGCGAAGGGATGAAGGTGCTGCACGCGGTGCGCGAGGCGCTCGCCGCCGGCCGCATGCCCGACCTGGAGCTGGTCGAGGGCGCGGTGATCCTCGTCGGCGCCGTGCTGCTCGTGACGCCCGGCGTCCTCACCGACGTCGCCGGCGTCGCCTGCCTCGTCCCGCCCTCACGCCGCCTCGTCGCCCGCGCCCTCCGCGCCCACTTCGCCAGGCGACTCGGCGCGGTCACCCACCGCCCCGCCTCCGAGCAGACCGTCGAGACCGAAGCCCGCCCCACCCACCCCGACGAGCTCCACTAGCGCTCCGGAGCCCGAGGCCCGAGGCCCGCCGCCTACTGGAGCCTGGAGCCTGGAGCCCGGAGCCTTCCTCCCTCAGCTCCACTCATGATGCACCGCCACCCCCGGCCGCCCCACGCGCTCGAACGTGTGGGCGCCGAAGTAGTCGCGCTGCGCCTGGATCAGCGAGGCGGTGCCGCGGGCGGTGGTGATGCCTTCGAGCCAGGCGAGCGACGCGGACATGCCGGGGACGGCGCGGCCGGCCCTGGTCGCGGCGGAGACGACGCTGCGGAGCGCGGGGAGCCGCGCCTTCAGCTCGCGGGTGAAGGCGGGGGCGAGGACGAGCGAGGCCGGCGGCGGCGACTCCTGGAAGGCGGCGCGGATGTCGCCGAGGAGGCGCGCGGCGATGATGCAGCCCGCGGTCCAGATCCGCGCGACCTCGGCGAGGTCGGTGCCGTAGCCCTTCGCCTCGGAGGCGGTGCGGAGGAGCGCGAAGCCCTGGGCGTAGCTCGCGACCTTCGCGGACCAGAGCGCGGCGCGGACGTCGTCGGGGCCGATGCCCACGACCCTCGCCGGGCGCACGGGCGCGAACGCCCGCTCGGCCTCGATCCGGAGCGGCTTGCCCGCGGAGACGATCCGCGCGTCCACCGCCGAGGCGATGGTGGGGATGGCGACGGCGAGCTCGGCCGCGGCGCCGACGGTCCAGGCGCCGGTGCCCTTCTGCCCGGCGCGGTCCTCGATGGCGTCGAGGAGCAGCGCGCCCGGCCGCTCCGGATCCTCGGTGCGGAAGATCGCCGCGGTGATCTTCACCAGGTAGCTCTCGAGCTCGGCCTGGCCCCAGGCGTCGAAGGTGTCGGCGACCTGCGCGGCCGGGAGGCCCAGGCCGTCCCGCAGCAGCGAGGCGGCCTCGGCGAGGAGCTGCATGTCGCCGTACTCGATGCCGTTGTGGACCATCTTCACGAAGTGGCCCGCCGAGCCCTTGCCGCAGTGGGTGACGCACGGGCCGCCCACGCCGACGGCGGCGATCTTCTCGAGCACCGGCCGGAGCCGCTCGTACGCCTCGAGGTCGCCGCCGGGCATGAGCGACGGGCCCTTCCGCGCGCCCTCGGCGCCGCCGGAGACGCCCATGCCCATGAAGCGCCAGCCGCCCTTCGACGCCGCCGCCCGCGCCGCGCGCCGGTCGGTGTCGGTCCAGTGGCTGTTGCCCGCGTCGACGATCACGTCGCCGGGATCGAGGTGCGGCTCGAGGCCGTCGATCACCGCGTCGACCGCGGCGCCCGCCGCCACCAGCACCAGGATCCGCCGCGGCCGCTCGAGCTTCTGCACGAACGCGGCGAGGTCCGGCGCGGTCTGGAGCCGCGGCTCGGACGCCGCGACGCGCGCCATCACCTTCGGGTCGCGGTTGAAGCCGACGACCGAGAGGCCGCGGCTCACCAGGTTGAGCGCCAGGTTCGACCCCATCACCGCGAGCCCGACGACGCCGATGTCACCCGCCACGCTGCACCTCCGTCCTTCCCGGGAGTCCTTCGAGATCCGTCACCACCACCAGGCCGGGCAGCCCCACCGCCGGCAGCGCCCGGTCGCCCGCGAGCAGCCGCTCGAGCGCCGCGCGCTTCCCCTCGCCGGTCGCGAGCAGCACGGTGCGCTTCGCGGTGCGGAGCACGTCGAGGGTCAAGGTGATCCGCTCCGGCGGCGGCTTCGGCGCGTCGGGCACGTAGGCCGCGCCCTCGACCGACGCGAGCGCCCGGTGCCCGGGGAAGAGCGAGGCGACGTGGCCGTCCTCGCCCATCCCGAGGAGCGCGACGTCGAGGCCGCGGCGGAAGAGCGCGCCGAGCCCGGCGACGACGCGGGCCACCGCGGCCGCCGGCGCCTCGCCGTCCTCGAACAGCGGGAGCAGCCGCCCCGGCCTCCGCGAGAGGAGGCCCGCCGCCAGCGCGGCGCCGCGGTTCGAGCGCGGATCGGCGACCGGCACGCAGCGCTCGTCGACCCAGGTGAGCGCGGTGCGGGCCCAGGCGCCGTCGGGCATCCCCGCCGCGATGGTGCCGAGCGCCGCCGCCGCCGACCCGCCCGGCACCGCCAGCCGCGGGGCCGCGCCGCCGAAGTCGGCCGCGAGCAGCGCCTCGGTCACCAGCCCCGCCGCCACCGCGACCGGGTCCTTGGCGACGCGCACCTCAGCCACGGCTCCACCCGCCCTCGCAGCCGTGGAAGAGCTCGTCGGCGTCCGCCGGGCCCCAGGTGCCGGCCTCGTAGGTGCGGAGCGGCGGCGCGCCCTTCTCCCACGCCGTGGTGAACGCGTCGGCGAAGCGCCAGCTCGCCTCGATCTCGTCGCCGCGGAGGAAGAGCGTGGAGTCGCCGACGAGGGCGTCCTGGAGCAGCCGCTCGTACGCCGGGGCCGTCGCCGCGCCGAAGTGCTCGCGGTAGTCGAAGGAGAGCCGCGCCGGCGCCATCACCATCGACGAGCCCGGCTGCTTCACGCCGAAGGAGAGGCTGATCGCCTCGCGCGGCTGGATCGAGAGGGTGAGCACGTTCGGGCGGATCTGGCACAGCGTGCCGTCCTTGAGCTTCTGCCGGAACTCGTCGTCGGTGAGCCCCTCGGGGCGGTTGAAGAGCTGGATCGGCGGGGTGCGGAACTGGACCTGCACCTCGGTGAACCGCTTCGGCAGCCGCTTGCCGTGCCGGATCAGGAACGGCACCCCGCCCCACCGCCAGCTGTCGACCTCGGCGCGGATCGCCACGAAGGTCTCGGTCGAGGAGCCGGGCGCGACGCCCTCCTCCTCGAGGTAGCCCTTGCCGCCCGGCCCGGCGACGTACCGCGCCCGCACCGACTCCCGGGCGATCTCCGCCTCGGTGGGGACGCGGAGGCTCTTCAGCACCGCGACCTTGCTCGAGCGGATCGTCTGCGCGTCGAGCGACGCCGGCGGCTCCATGGCGACGAGGGCGAGGATCTGCAGGATGTGGTTCTGCACCATGTCCCGCAGCGCGCCGGTGCCGTCGTAGTAGCCGGCCCGGCCGCTCTCCATCCCGAGCTCCTCGGCGACGGTGATCTGCACCAGCTCGACGTGGTGCCGGTTCCAGAGCGGCTCGAAGATCGCGTTGTGGAAGCGGAGGCCGAGGAGGTTCTGGACGGTCTCCTTCCCGAGGTAGTGATCGATCCGGTAGAGCTGGTCCTCCCGCACGTGCTCGTGGAGCGCGTGGTTGAGCGCCTGGGCCGAGGCGAGGTCCCGGCCGAACGGCTTCTCGATCACCACCCGGCGGAACGCGACCTTCTCGCTCTCGGGCTGCGCGAGCAGCCCCGCGTGGGCGAGCCGCGCCACGGTGGGGCCGAAGAGCTCCGGCTTGAGCGAGAGGTAGAAGAGGCGCCCGGCGCCGGCGCCGCCCGGGAGCCGGTCGAGGAACGTCCGGAGGGCCGCGAGGTCCGCGTCCGAGCCGACGTCGGTGGCGAGGTAGTGCACCCGCGGCGCGAGGCGGTCGAACGCCTCCCGGAGCTCGACCGGGAGCGCCGCCCGGAGCTCGGCGCGGTAGCCCTCGTCGGTCTTCGGGCGCCGGGCGCAGCCGACGACCGAGAACCCGCCCGCGGGACGGTTGCGCGCCGCGAGCGCGGTGAGCGCGGGCACGAGCTTGCGCAGGGTGAGATCGCCCGACGCGCCGAAGATCACGACCTGCGAGGGGAGCGGGGCCGGCATATGGCGGCGGACCTTAGCAAGCGGGCCCGCTCGCGCGCCTCACCGATCTCCGCCCCGCCGGGAGCGGTCCACGAAGGCGCGTACCGCGGCGTCGAGCTCCGTCGCCTCGCCGACGCCGCCGTAGCGGAGCTCGGCGTAGCGAGCGAGGAGCGCCGCCGCCTCCGGCGCGCCCTCGCGGATCCGCGCCGCGAAGCGCTCGAGCGGCTCGCTCGCGGTCCGGCGCAGGCCACCCCGCGCCAGCGCCTCCTCGAGCACCGGGAGCATCGCCAGCGGCGGGGCGGGCACGAACGGGTCACGCCGCGCGCCGGGCGCCCGGCGGCGGAGGCGACGCACGATCGCGAAGGCGACGAGGGCGGCGACGAGCGCCCCGGCCGCGGCGGCGAGCTCGCCCGGGGTGCGCCGGGCGAGGAAGCCGCGCGCGCCGCCGGCGAGCACCCGGAGCTGGTCGAGGAGCGCGGCCGGGAGCGACGCCCGCGACGGCTGCACCGCCGCGAGCGCCTCCACCGGGCTCGGATCCCGCGTCACCCAGCCCTTCCCCGGGAGCCACGCCTCGACCCAGGCGTGGGCGTTCCGCTCGCGCACCAGGTGGTAGCCGCCGAGCGGGCTCACCTCGCTCACGCGGTAGCCGGTGACGACGCGGGTCGGGGTGCCGTCGGCGCGGGCGAGCAGCGCCAGCGCCGAGGCGAACAGCTCGCAGTGGCCCCTCGGCTCGTCGAGGAGGAACTCGAGCACCGGATCGCGCCGGCCCGGCCGCGCGCTCCGGAGCGAGTAGGCGTAGCGGGTCTCGAGCGCGGAGACGAGGGCGTCGAGCCGGGCCTCGGGACCGACCGCCCCTCCGGCGAACGAGGCGGCGAGCCGCGCGAGCTCCGGCGCGAGGGCGTCCGGCACCGACCGCTCGGCGTCGCCCGGCGGCGCGAGCGGCGTCGAGCGGGGCCCCGGCCGGTAGGCGGCGACGCCGGTCCCGGGCCTCGCCGGCTCGACGATCCCGCGGGCGTCCCTGCGCACGCCCCCGGGCACCGCGACGGCCTCGACCTCGAGCGGCGCGAACGCGGGCAGGAACCCCTCCTGCACCTGCTCGAGCCGCACCACGCCCTCCCCGGCGAGCGCCGCGTCCTCCACCGCGCCGAGCCTCCGCTCGCCGGCGAACCAGGCGCCGCCGCGGTAGTCGACGAAGGTCGCGCCGCGGAGGAGCGGATCGCCCTCGTGGCCGAAGACGCGGAGCACGAGCTCCGGCGACTCGTAGATCCCGTCGCGGCTCCCGAGCCGGATGGCGTTGCCGTCGAAGCCGACGGTGCCGCCGGCGCCGTCGAAGGTGAGGACGAGGCCGGCGCGGTCGTACGCCCACGGCAGGAGCGCGGGTCGGCCGGCGGTCGACGCCGCGGTGAGGCCGAGGCCGAGGAGC
>CAZDGH010000190.1:0-11069 GCA_964504805.1 uncultured Myxococcales bacterium
CTCGCCGGCGAGCTGATCGCGCTCGGCGCCGAGCGACTCGAGCTGCTGCAGCAGCTCCGGCACCTGCGCGGCCTCGGCCTTGGCGGCGGAGAGCGACGACTCGGCGCGCTTCGCGGCCTGCGACGCCTGCTCGGCCTTCTGCTGCGCGCTCCGGACCAGCGCGTCCTTCTTGGCGAGCTCGCCTTCGAGGCCCGCGAGCTTCTCCTCGAGCTCGGTCTGCTTCTCCTGCAGCTCGACGTTCTCGCTCTCCTTGCCGTTCAGCTCGTTCTTCAGCCGCAGGATCTCCTTGTCCTGCTTCACCTTGTCCTGCTTGAGCTGGAAGAACTCCTTGTCGCGCGAGCCCGACGTGGCCGAGGCCGCGGCGGCCTCCGCGTCGCGCTCGGTGAGCTGCTGCTCGGTGGCCTCGAGCTTGGACTCGAGCTCCTCCACCTTGGCGCGGAGCTCGGCGAGCTCGGCGGCGGCGGCGGCCGCGGCGGCCGCGGCGGCGGCGTTGGCGGGGCCGGGCGTGCGGGTGGCGGGCTTCGGCGCCGCCTTCGGCGCCGGCTCCGGCGCCTTCGGGATCGCCCCGACCATGGTGCGGTCGTTGCTGTCGTCGAGGCCGTCGTCCTCGGAGAGCGCGGCGAGCGCGTCCTCGTCCTCGCTGGTGCCGGCCGGCGGGTCGTCGACGCCGAGCGCGTCGAGCGCCGCGTCCTCCTCGGCCTCGGGCGCCGCCGGCGGCT
Organism: uncultured Myxococcales bacterium; assembly: GCA_964504805.1. GTDB lineage: Bacteria > Myxococcota > Myxococcia > Myxococcales > Vulgatibacteraceae > CAZDGH01. The sequence goes on from CAZDGH010000190.1 coordinate 720, forward strand.
CGTCGACGAGGTTGTCGAACGCGTCGTCGAGCTTGAGCAGGTCGTCGTCGCCGCCGAGGGAGCGGGGCGCGACGCTGGTGGACTCCTCCTCGAGGGTGGCCTCGACCTCCTCGACCTGCACCGACTCCTCGAGCGAGACGCTGGTCTCGTCGAGGCTGACCTCCTCGTCGCCGCCGCCCGCGGGGAGCTGCAGGTGGCCCGAGAGCGCGTCGAGCAGCGCCGACGGCTCGAACGGCTTGATCAGGTACTCCTCGGCGCGGACCTTGAGCTTCTTGTGCTCCTCGAAGGTCTTCGGGGTCGCCTGGGAGGAGACGAGGACGAGCGGGATCTTCTTGAGGTCGTCGTCCTTCTTCAGCTTCTGGCACCAGGCGTAGCCGCCCGTGAGCTTGTCGCCGAGCTCGACGGAGAGGACGATCGCCGCCGGCTCCTGCCGGGCGAGGTCCATCCCGAGCTTGCCGTCGCCGGTCGCCATCACCTCGACGCCGCGGGCCTCGAGGGCACGGCGGAGGGTCGCGTTCGAGGACTCGTCGCTGTCGATGAGGAGGATCTTCATGCCACCCGTCCGCGAGGCACGGGGGCGCGTCCCCGGCGCCCGCCAGGTCGCGAAAACCCGCGCAGTTTCAGGGGATCGAGGCTAGTCGGGGGTCGCCCGGCTGTCAACGAACCGGGGCGTTGGCGCCCGCCCGGCGGCCCGCTGCGGGCTACCGCTCCTCGACCTCGGAGACGAGCTCGAGGACGTCGCGCTCGTCGAGATCGGACACGAGCGAGTACACGACGCCGCGGCGGCTCCAGAGCGCGACGTTGTAGCCCTTCTGGTTGGCGAGGACCACGTCGCGGCCGTTCACCTGGGCGCGGCGCCCCGACGGGAGCTCCACGTCCTCGCCGGGGTAGACGAGCACCGTCATCCGCCGGCCGCGCGCCCCGTCCGCGTCGCCCTTGCCGTAGACGACGTACGCCGCCTGCCGGTCGCTGACGTTCGCGAGCCGCGCGCCGACGAGCCGCGGCGCGTTCGCCGAGCGGAAGCGCGGCACCTGCACGTGGAAGTCGACCTTGCCCTGGAACCACGCGTCGACGTCGCCGGCGGCCGGCGTCACCTCGACCGGCAGGGCGCGGGCGTGCTTGTCGACCGCGTCGGCGACGAGCACCTCCGGCCGCGCCGCGGACCCTGCGCCGGCGAGGACCCAGCCGCCGCTCGCGACCACCGCGAGGCCCGCGGCCACGCCGAGGTACGCGCCGAAGCGCTTCGCCTGCTCGGCGGACCGCTCGCGGGCGACGTCCTGCCGGATCCGGGCGCGGAGCAGGTCGGAGGCCCGGGACGGCCCCGCCTTCTCCTTGAGGAACGAGCGGAAGCGCTTCGCCGCCTCGACCGCCTCGCGGCACGGCTCGCACGAGGCGAGGTGGGCCTCCACCTCCTCCCGCTCGGCGTCGACGATCTCGCCGTCCGCGAACGCGGGGAGGAGGGAGGAGAGCTCGGCGCATTCCATTCGGTTCGTTCCCGCGACGGCCCGAGAATCCATGAAGCCTCGCCAGTCTACCAAGCCACCGTCACGAGATCCGGCGCTTCCGGTACTCGGTGAGGCTCGTCGGGGTGCCCTCGGCGCCGGACGCCTTCGCGGCCTCGGCCTCCGCCGGCGGCTTCTTCGGCGCGAAGGCCGCGTCGATGGCCTCGTCGGAGACCATGCCCGAGCCGCGGGCGTAGTCCTTGAGCTTCTTCTGGAGCAGCTTCCGGCCGCGGTAGAGGCGGCTCATCACCGTGCCGACCGGGCAGCCGACGATCTCGGCGATCTCGTTGTACGAGAACTCCTGGAGGTCGGCCAGGATCACCACCAGCCGGAAGTCGATCGGCAGCTCGTCGATCGAGCGCAGCACGTCGTCGGAGAGCAGGCGATCGAAGAAGTACTGCTCGGGGTTCGCCGCGTACTCGGTGGCGCGGCGGCTGATGAAGCGCTCGTGCACCGTCTCCCGCTCCGCCCCCTCGACCACCGTGCGCTCCTTCACCTTCCGGCGGTACCGGTTGATGAAGGTGTTGGTGAGGATCTTGAACAGCCAGGCCTTGATGTTGGTGCCGCGCTCGAACTTGTCGAAGAAGCGGTAGGCGCGGAGGAACGTGTCCTGGACCAGGTCCTCGGCGTCGCGCTCGTTCTTGGTGAGCCGCAGCGCCGCCGAGAAGAGGGGGTCGAGGTGCTCGAGGGTGAGCTCCTCGAACTCCCGTCGGGTGCTGTTGGTGTGGCGGAAGTCGAGCACGTGCGCTCCCTCGCCGCGTCGGCGCCGGTCCGGCTCGCCCCACGACGAGGCGCCCCGTCCGGCGGCTAACATAACCACTGGCCCGGCCCCAACAAGGCGACTTGCCTCGTTATTCCGGCAGGACGGCCGTGGCGACCCCGGGCCGCGGCGCCCGTGGGTACCCCTACCGGATGCAGGAGGCGTTCCCTCGGTTCCACGCGGGCCGAAGGGCCCGTTTTCCCGCGGTTCCGGCCGGTCGCGCGCGGGTCCAGGGACACGCTGTCCGCGGCGCCGCGGCCGCGCCTGCCAGCGCGTCCCGCCAGGAACGACGCGGGGCGGCGCCCCCTCGCGAGAGGGAGGTGCCGCCCCGGCGGACGCCGTACGGGCGAGCGGCCGGCTAGGCGCGCGCGCTGCTGCCGTTCCGGGCCGTCTTGCCCGCCGCCTTCGCCGACGGCGCCTTCTTGCCGGCCGGCGCGCCCGCGAACGCGTCGGCGAGCGGCACGAACGGCTTCCGCATCGACTTCGCGACCGCCTCGTGGGTCACCGCCCCGCCGAGGGTGTTCACGCCGAGGGCGAGGGCGGGGTCCGCCTTCGCCGCCTCGATCACGCCGAGGTCGGCGAGCCGGCGGGCGTACGAGGTGGTCACGTTGGTGAGCGCGAAGGTCGAGGTCTGCGCCACCGCGCCCGGCATGTTCGCCACGCAGTAGTGGACGACCCCGTGCTTCACGAAGGTCGGGTTGTCGTGGGTGGTCGGGACGCAGGTCTCGATGCAGCCGCCCTGGTCGACGGCGACGTCGACGACGACCGAGCCGTCGCTCATCTCCTTGACCAGCTCCTCCGAGACGAGCTTCGGCGCCGCGGCGCCGGGGATCAGCACCGCGCCGACGACCAGATCCGACTCGCGCACGGCCTTGGCGACGTTCTCGGAGTCGGAGAAGAGGGTCGCGGCGCGGCCGAGGAAGACGTCGTCGAGGTAGCTCAGGCGGTCGATGTTGACGTCGAGGATGGTCACCTCGGCGCCCATGCCCACCGCGATCTTCGCGGCGCAGGTGCCGACGACGCCGCCGCCGATGATCGCCACCCGGCCGCGGCGCACGCCCGGCACGCCGCCGAGGAGGATGCCCTTGCCGCCGCGCTCGCGCTCGAGGCACATCGCCCCGACCTGGATCGCCATCTTCCCGGCGACCTCGCTCATCGGCTTGAGGAGCGGGAGCGAGCCGTCGGCGAGCTGGATGGTCTCGTAGGCGACCGCGGTGACCTTCTTCTTGAGGAGGACCTCGGTGAGCTCCGGGTCGACGCCGGCGAGGTGGAAGTAGGTGTAGACCGTCTGGCCCTCGCGCATCCGCGCGTACTCGGGCTTGAGCGGCTCCTTCACCTTGACGATCATCTCGGCCTTGCCCCACACGTCGTCGACGTCGACGAGGGTGGCGCCGGCGCGCTTGAACTCGGCGTCGGGGATGTACGAGCCGAGACCCGCGCCCTTCTCGACGAGGACCTTGTGGCCCTTGCGGGTGAGGGCGGCGACGCCGGCGGGCACCATGCCGACGCGGTACTCGCGGGTCTTGATCTCCTTCGGGACACCGATGATCACGGGCTTTCTCCGCGTTTCGTGGGAGCTTCGGGGGCTGCGAGGCGCGGCAAGCTAGCAGCGGCCCCGAGGGGCGGCAAGGCGCGTCGCGTCGGCCCGCCGGGCCTTCCGGGGAACGTTGAAACGCGGACCTCCGTTGTGCCAAGAAGCCCCCTCGCGCCGGAGCCCGATGCCCAGAAGGACCGCCAGCAGGCCGCGCCTCCTCTTCTCGGATCCCGAGGGGCAGCTCTACGACCACCCGGAGCTGCTCGCGGCGGCGCGGCACGGCGCCTACGTGGGAGAGCCGGACGAGGCCCCGATCGCCCTCCCGCCCTACGGCAAGCTCGGCAGCCTCCCGGGCCGGCTGCCGGTCGGCGTCGACCCGACGAGCGGCGAGACGGTCGTGCTCGACCGCGTGAAGGTGGGGAAGCGGAGCTTCACCCCGGTGGCCGTCGGCGCGCTGCTCCAGCCCGGCTGGACCCGCACGCTGCTCCCCGCCGACGAGCCGCTCGCCGGGGCCGACGTGCTGCCGCAGTGGGCGTACACGGCGGCGGGGTGGGGGGCGGACGGCCCGGTCGTCTGGGCGCTCCACACCGATCGCCGCACCCACTGGGATCCGGCGCGCTACTCCACGCCGGAGCTCGAGGGGCTGGTGCAGGCGCGGCTCCTCGCCGATCGCGACAACCGGGTGCTCCGGCAGCTCAAGATCTGCGCGCTCCAGTACCGCTGCTTCACCTCGCAGAACGTCTTCTACGGCCGCGACGAGGCGGCGATCCCCGCGTCGATCGCCTGCAACGCGCGCTGCGTCGGCTGCATCTCCGACCAGCCCGAGGACGGCCCGCCGGCGTCGCACGAGCGCATGGACGACGCCCCGCTCGCCGACGAGCTCGCCCGCGTGGGGGCGAAGCACCTCCGCGACGCCACCGGGCGGGTGATGGTCTCGTTCGGCCAGGGCTGCGAGGGCGAGCCGCTCACGCGCTACCGCGCCATGGAGGCGTCGATCCGCCTCATGCGCGAGGCCACCTCGCGCGGCTCGATCAACCTGAACACCAACGCCTCGCTGCCCGCGCACCTCGAGCCGCTCCTGCCGCGCAGGCGCGGGGCGCCGGGCCTCGACGCCATCCGGGTCTCGCTCAACTCCGCCCACGCGCCGCTCTACGCCGCCTACTACCGGCCGGTGAAGTACGGCTTCGCCGACGTGGAGGCGTCGATCGCCCTCGCGCGCAAGGCGGGGCTCTACGTCGCGCTGAACCTGCTCCTCTTCCCGGGCGTCACCGACCAGGAGCGCGAGGCCGACGCGCTCTGCGCGCTCGTCGCCCGGCACCGCGTCGACCAGGTGCAGACCCGCTCGCTCTGCATCGACCCGCAGCAGTACCTCGGCGTGGCCGAGGGCAGGACCGCCGGCGGCCGCCCGCTCGGCGTGCGCGAGCTCGTCCGCCGGCTCCAGGCGGCGCGGCCCGGCCTCGTCATCGGCAACTTCGCCCGGGCGCGGGACGAGCGTGCGCGAGCCTGACGTCGCCGACGTCCCCGCGATCCGCCTCCTGCTCGTGGCGCTCGGCCTCCACTTCTCGGTGGGGCTGGTGCTCCAGGCGACGCACCTCGGCTTCGGCCTCTTCTTCGGCGAGCTCTTCTTCTTCGCGGCGCCGCCGGTGGTGCTGGCGCTCGCGCTCAACTTCCGGCCCGCGGCGCTGCTCGGCCTCCGCGCGCCGCCGCCCCGCGCCTGGCTGCCCACGGCCGTGCTCGCGGTCTCCACGTTCTTCTTCGCCGGGGCGATCGCGGCGCTGAACCGGATGGCCGCCGACGAGCTGTCGGTGCGCCTCGGCGGCGGCAAGCTCTCCGACCTCGACCCGAGCCGGTTCCTCTCCTTCGACGCGCCGGGCGAGGCCGCGCTGCTGGTGGTGGCGATCGCGGTCTGCGCGCCGCTCGGCGAGGAGCTGCTCTTCCGCGGCTTCCTGCTCCGGGTCCTCGGCGCGCGCCACGGCCGCGTCGCGGCGGTCTCGGCCACGGCGCTGCTCTTCTCGGTGCTGCACGTGAACCCGTCGGCGGCGATCGCGCTCTTCGTCCTCGGCCTCGTCTTCGGCCTGGCGCGCCTCGCCAGCGGCACCGTGGTCGTGCCGCTCTTGCTGCACATGGCGCAGAACGGGGTGTCGGTGGCGCTGCTCGCGTCCGGGCAGGCCGACGCCTCGCCCGACGAGCTCGAGCCGCTCCACGCGATCCTGCTCGCGCTCGTGGCCGCGCCGTTCGTCGGCGCGGGGCTCGTGGGGCTCGCCCGGGCCGGCGCCGCGCCCGAGCCGCCGCTCGCGGCCGATCCCGCGGCGGGTCACCACCTCGACCTGCGCCGCGCCGCGAGGACCTTCGCGGTCGTCGCCGCCGCCGGCGCGCTGCTCCTCGCCGGGTTCGGGACCTTCGCGTTCCCGCTCCTGCGGGAGCGGGCCGCGCCTACCGGCTCACCTTCTTCACCTTGAGGGCGGGCGCCCCGGTCATGCCGATGCCGAGCATGTCCTGGGCGACGTCGCCCTCGACGGTGACGCGCTCGCCGTCCTGGAAGCGCCCGCCGTGGAGCGCGTAGCGGGCGCCGTCGTCGCCGACGAGCTCCCAGACGCCGCCCTCGAGATCGCGGAACACGACCTTTCCCGAGATCTTCTTCACGTCAGCGCTCCTTCGAGAGCAGGGCGCGCCCGATGAGGAGCGACGCGGCCGCGTTGAGCCAGAGCCAGCCGGCCTCGAGCCACTTCCACGGCATCCAGGCGATGTCCGCCTCGCCGAAGAGCGCGGTCCACGCCAGGAACCCCGCCATGCCCAGGGCGAAGCCCGCCGCCAGCTGCCGCCCGCGCGGGAAGCCGAAGGTGAGGAAGGCCACCGTGAGCGGCAGCGCCGCCGAGTACCAGAACGGCGACACCGGCCCGCCGCCGAAGATCGCGCCCGGCCACGCCGCCACCGGCTGCGCGAGGACGCCGGCGCCCGGCAGGCCGCCCCAGATCCACGGCAGGAAGAAGAAGCCGCAGGCCGCGAGCACGAGGGCGGCGATCGCGAGGCCGGAGAGCTTGAACTTGCGCCGGCCGAGGGTGAGCACCGCGGCGCCGAGGGCGAGGAGCCCCGCGACCAGGCGGCCCGCGCCCTTCTTCGCGCCGCCGCCCGCGCCGCCGAGCGCCTTCTCGGCGTTCAGGATGCCGTGGCCGTACTTCTCGTCCCAGCCCTCGGCGCCGGCGTCCTTCGCCGACGCGAAGAGCGCCGACTCGACCTCGTCGGGCGAGGTCATGCCGGCGGAGAAGAGCAGGGCGGCCGCGCCGGCGACGTGCGGCGTCGCCATCGACGTGCCCTGGTACCACTCGTAGGCGCTCTTCGACGGATCGCCGCGGCCGATGGTGTTCTGGAGCACGCCGTCGGGGAAGCCGTCGCCGTTCTGGTCGACCGTCTTGTCGCCGCCGGGCGCCGCGAGGTCGAGCTCCTTGCCCCACGAGGAGTACGGCGCGAGCTTGCCGTCGTAGCGCACCGCCGAGACCGCCACCGCGCCGGGGTAGGCCGCCGGGAACTCGACGATCCCGCGGCTGCCGTTGCCGGCGGCGCAGACGACCACCGCCCCCTTCGCCCGCGCGTACTCGACGGCCTTCGCCATCGCCGCGGAGTAGCCGCCGCCGCCGAGCGAGAGGTTCAGCACCTTGGCGCCGTGGTCCGCGGCCCAGCGGATGCCGTCGGCGATGTCGGCCGAGGTGCCGCCGCCGTGATCGGAGAGCACCTTCACCGGCATCAGCGTCGCGGCGTACGCGACGCCGGCGACGCCGAGCTTGTTGTTGGTGGACTGCGCGATGGTGCCGGCGACGTGGGTACCGTGGCCGTGGCCGTCGTACGGCCGCTCGTTGTCGTCGACGAAGTTGTAGCCCTTCGCGAACTTCGCCTTGCCGAGGTCCGGGACCTTGATGTAGCGGCCCGCGTCCTCGTAGGCGATGCCGGTGTCGAGCACCGCCACGGTCACGCCCGAGCCGTCGGCGAGGTCCCAGGCGGCCTCCATCCCGATCTGGTCGAGGTGCCACTGGAGCTTCCGGTCCGGATCGTCGGGCTTGAAGCTCGCCTCGTAGAGGTAGAGCGGCTCGACCGACTCGACCCCCGGCATCGACCGGAGCCTCTCGAGCTGGTCGGCGTCGTCGGCCGGATCGCCGAGGGAGCCGATGGTGACGCCGTTCGCCTCGCCGACGACGGAGTTGAAGGAGAGGTCGACGCCGGTGCCGCGCTCGCGCTCGTCCACCGCCGCGGCGGTGGTGCCGTCGGCGAAGTCGACGAGGACCATGCCGGGCACCTGCGCGGCGCCCGGCGCGGAGGAGAGCGGGAGGCCTTCCCTGGGATCCTTCCCGTCGAAGCAGGCCTCGTGGACCCACGACGAGAGGAGGCCGATCAAGAAGAGCAGCAGGCCGCCGACGATCTTCTTCAGCAAGGGGCACCTCGGGCGCGCAGCACTCGCCACCGCGGAGCGTGGGGTCCGACCGGTACAACGCCCGGCCGGACCGAACGGTTCACGGCGCGCCGTGGCCGCCGCTCCCGAGGATGGTAGCAAGCGAGGGGCCGGACCGCCGCGACCCGGGCGGCGCCAGCGATTACGCGGACTTGGACGCCTTCCGGTGCAGGGTGTCGACCAGCTTCCGCGCCGCGGGCGCGGCCTCCGGGACCCACTCGGCCCCGAAGCCCACGTCCGGGTCGGCCCAGGCGACCTTCGCGTCGAGCGCGATGGTCCGTCCGAGGAGCCCCGGGACGGAGACCTCGAGGCGCACCGAGACGCCCTTCCGCGGCACGAACACGCCCGCCGGCACCTCGACATGGGCGCCGCCGAGGGACGCGTTCACCAGGGTCCCCGCCGCGGTCGCGAACCCCACCGCGTACCGCACCACGAGCTCGAGGCCGGGGATCCGTGCGTGGCGCCGGTCGGGGAACGGCGTCGGGACCCCGCTCGCCGCCTGGAGCAGCCGGGTGAGCCGCGGCAGATCCGGCGGGTGCAGCTGCAGCGCGAAGCCGGCGGGGAGCTCCTTCGAGCCGACGCGGCGCACCGCCGAGACGATCCCTCGCACCAGCGCCTTGTGCACGAGCGGCGGCGCCGAGATGGCGAGGGCGAGCCGCTCTCCCGCGCCCACCCGCGTCCCGTCCTCGAGGAAGATGGAGCGATCGGCCTCGCGGAACCCTCGGAGGAGGGCCTCGGGAGACGACACGATCTCCACGCGACGGTGGCCGCGGTACGCCATCCTGGGGTCGCTCCCTTCCCGCAAGGGACGGGATTCTAGCGAGCGCGGCCGAGGAACGCAGCGGCGGCTTTGCCCACCTGCGGGAGGCCGCGGCCGAAGAAGTGATCGGCCTCGGCCACGACCGCCACCCGGCCGCGCGCGCCGAGGGGCGCCATGAGCGCCTCGACCGTGGCGCGGTCTGCGAGCGGATCGCGCTCTCCGAGGACGGCGAGCACGTGGCAGCCGAGCGACGGGAGCGCGGCGAAGTCGAAGAGCGCGGTGGGCGGCGCCACGAGCACGAGGGCCTCGACGTCCGGCCGCCGCGCCGCCACCGCGACCGCCGCGTGGGCGCCGAACGAGTAGCCGGCGATCGCCGCCGTCTCCGACGCCGCGGTCTCGCGCAGCTGGTCCACCGCCGCCTCGAGGTCGTCGTGCTCGCCGGGGCCGCCGGACCAGGCGCCCTGGGAGGCGCCGACGCCGCGGTAGTTGAAGCGCAGCGTCGCGTGGCCGGCGCGGGTGATCGCCCAGGCGAGCTCGGCGACGACCGGGCTGTCCATCGAGCCGCCCTGCTGCGGGTGCGGCGCGGCGACGACGCAGGGCGGATGGAGCGGGCCGCGGTGGTAGAGGCCCTCGAGGTGCAGCTCGCCGGACCGCACCGGGATCATCCGCTCGAGGTACTGCCCGCGGAGCACCATCCGTCAGCCGCCGAACCAGGTGCGGACGCCGAGCACCGGCTCGAGGCCGAGGATGCTCTGCCGCTCGGTGCCCGGGTGGTCGACGGCGCCGGGCGCCGCAAGGAAGTCGGCGCCGACGACGAGCTCGAGCCGCTCGTCGATCCGCGCCACGAAGCGCGCGCCCGCCGTGCCGTACAGCGTGGGCTTCAGGAAGCCGAGCGACTCGGCGCCGACGCGGCCCTCCGGGACGAGCAGGCCGATCCCGCCCTTGAGCTCGAGCGCGAACGGCGTGCCGCTGCGCCCGGGCATGTGGAGCAGGCCGCCGACGCCGGCGCGGGTGAGCTGCGCGGCGGCGCCGGTGCGCCCGGGGACCGCGGCGCCGACGCTCTGGACGCCGCCCTCGGCGAGGAGCGCGAAGAAGCGGGAGCGCGACGGGGACCAGCCGGCGTGCAGGGTGCCGCCGACGCCCGGGCCGAAGGTGGCGAGGTCGAGCTCGGTGCCGGCCGCCGGCGCCCCCTCGGTCCACGCGCCGACCGGCACCAGGCCGCGCCCCTCGGCGCCGGCGAAGTAGGGCAGGCCGGGCCGGCCGTGGTGGGGCGCGATCGGCTCCACCTTCGGCGGCGCGGCGGCGGCGGCGAGGACGAGGGGGAGGGCGGCGAGGAGCAAGGGAGTCCCGGTC
>CAZDGH010000191.1:0-3814 GCA_964504805.1 uncultured Myxococcales bacterium
GCCTGCGGCGCCACGCTCCCGCGCGCCGATGATCGCGATCGGCGCCGGCGTGGGCGTGCTGCTGGCGATCGCCCTCGGCGTCGGCGTGGTGAAGCTCCTCTCCGCCCCGGCCGCCACCGCCGCGCCCGGCCCCGCGGAGGTCGCGCCGGAGCCGCCGCCCGCGCCGCCGGCGCCGCCCGCGGTGGGCAAGGTCACGGTGCTGGTCCTCCCGTACGGCTCGATCACCGTCGACGGCAAGGACGCGGGGATGAGCCCGTTCGACGCGCCGCTCTCGCTCGAGCCCGGCACGCACACCCTCGTGGCCACGAACCCCGACACCGGCAAGAGCGAGACGCGGCAGGTGACGGTCGCCGCGGGCGACGCCGTCGGCGTCAACTTCGACCTGCGCTAGAGACGCGCCTCGCGCCGGCGGTGCCGCTCCACGGCGAGCTCCACCAGCCGCGCGAGCAGCGCCGGCAGGGGCAGCCCGCCGGCCTCGAAGAGCCGCGGCGCCATCGAGCGCGCGGTCATCCCGGGGAGCGTGTTGAGCTCGTTGACCACCAGCCTCTCGCCGTCGAGGAAGAGGTCGACGCGCGCGAAGCCCTCCGCGGAGAGCGCCTCGAAGGCGGCGACCGCCACGGCCCGGGCGCGGGCGGAGACGCCGGGCGGGAGCGGCGCCGGCACCAGCAGCTCCGCGCCGGACGGGTCGAGGTACTTCTTCTCGTACGAGTAGAAGGCCCCGCCGCGGACGGCGATCTCGCCGACCGGCGAGGCCCGAGGCGGATCCTCGCCGAGCACCGCGACCTCGAGCTCGCGGCCGCGGACCTCGGCCTCGAGCAGCGCGCGCTCGTCGAAGCGGAGCGCCAGGTCGACCGCGGCGGGGAGCGCCGCCGGCGAGGCGACGCGGGTGACGCCCACCGAGGAGCCGAGGCACGCGGGCTTCACGTAGAGCGGGAAGCCGAGCTCGCGGGCGAGGGCGAGGGCGAGGCCGGGGCGCCGCTCGAGCGCGCGCGCGGAGACGACGCGGAACGGCGCCACCTCGAGGCCCGCGTCGCGGAGGAGCCGCTTCTGCACCTCCTTGTCCATGCCCACCGCGGAGCCGAGGATCCCGGAGCCGACGTACGGCACCCCGGCGAGCTCGAGCAGCCCCTGCACCGCGCCGTCCTCGCCGAGCGGGCCGTGGAGCACCGGGAAGACGACGTCGAGCGGCGCGCCGCCGGGCGCGAGCGGGAACGCCTCCTCGCCGCCCGGCGGCAGCGCCGCGGCGGAGGCGGCGCCGGCGAGGAGCCGCTCCGGCGTGACGCGGCGGAAGCGCCCGTCCTTGCCGATGCCGATGGGGACCGCTTCGAACCGCCGGCGGTCGAGCGCGGCGACCACGGTGCGGGCGGAGAGGATCGAGATCTCGTGCTCGGCGGAGCGGCCGCCGAAGAGGACACCGACGCGGAGCTTCATGCCTGCGCGGAGTGCAGGCGTCGTGCCGCCCCGCGGCACGCCCGGGCGGCCCGTTCCTGGCGCCGCGCGCGGCCCGGCGGCCGCACCGGCGCGGCTGGCCGTCAGCGCCGGAGCAGCAGGTAGACCGCCCCGGTGCCCCCGTCGTGGGGCCGCGCGGTCGAGAACGCCAGCACCTGCCTGGCGATCCCGCCGCGCGCGAGCCAGTGCTTCATCTGCTCCTTGATCACCGGCAGCTGGTCCTTCGAGTGGAGCCCGCGGCCGGTGATCACCAGCACGCAGCGGTGGCCCTTGCGCCGCGACGCCTCGACGAACCGCGACAGCGAGGCGCGCGCCTCGTCGCGGGTGTGGCCGTGGAGATCGAGGTGGCCCTGCACCACGTACTCGCCGGCCCGGAGCCGCCGGAGGATGCGCGGGTCGAGGCCCTGCACCGCGCCCTCCATGTACTCGTCGGAGTCGGCGAGGTCGAAGGAGCCGTCGCCGGCGACGAGCTCGAACAGCTCGAGCAGCGCCTCCTCCTCCTGGTCGAGGATCCGGACCTGCGCGGCGCTCGGCGGCGGCGGCGGTCCGACGCGGGGCGGGCCGCCGCGCACCGGCTCCACCTCCCCGACGGACGAGAGGAAGAGCGCCTGCTCGTCGAGCTCGGGCTCGGGAGGCCGCGCCTTCGCCGGCCGGGGCGCGGGCCTCGGCGCCGGCTTCGCGGGCTCGGGCTTGGCGAGCTTCAGCCCGCCGAAGGGGTTGTGGAACGGCTTCTCCTTCTTCTCCTTGCCCATGGGAGGAAGGGTAGCGCCGGGCCCGCGCCCGTTCACGCGGTAGGCTGGACCCATGCGCGGGAACCTCCTCCTCCTCGCGCCGCTGCTCGCCGGCTGCGCGGGCGCGGCGTACTCGGCGCCGCGGCTCGAGCCGCTCGAGGGCGGGCAGGCGCCGCCCGCCGGCGCCTCGTTCGCCCTCGTCCCGGCCGGCGAGGCGGAAGCGCTCCTCGGCGTCCCGCCGTCGGACGCGGGGCTCGTCCTCGCCACGCTGACGCTCGAGAACCTCGACGCGGCGCCGACCGCGCTGGCGCGGCCGCTCGAGGTGAAGCTCTACGGCCGCGACGGCGCCGAGCTCGCGAAGGCGATCCCGCTCGAGGACGCCGCGGACCGCGCGGCGAGGGCGTCGCTCCGCGCCCAGGCCAGGGCGATCGACGGGCCGGCGCTGCTCGCGCGCCTCGAGGCCGCGGCCGCGCCGCTCGCCGGCGAGCTCCCCGGCGGCGAGTCGCGTCGCGGCCTCGTCGCGCTGGTTCCCGCCCCGACCCGGGGCGCGCCCGACGAGGCCGCGCTCGACGGCGCGCTCCTGGTCGTGCGGCTCGCGCCGCGGGGCGCGCCCGGCTCGGTGCTCGTCGGCGGGCGGCTCGTCCGTTAAGGTCCGTCGGTCGAGAGCCGGAGCGCGGCGAGCGCGTCGCCGTCGCCGCCGGCGTCGGCCGGGGAGACCGCGGCCCAGGCGACCTCGGCGCCCGACTCCTGCGCGAGCCAGCCGAGACGGTAGCCGAGCGCGGCGACGTCCTTCGCGCCCTGCAGGCGGCCGTCGAAGTCGAAGCGGTGCACCCAGCCGCAGGTCGCGTCGGCGACGCAGACGCTGGTGCCGCCGCAGAGCGCGACGCCCGGCAGGCCCGCGCAGACGACGCCGGGCTCGCCGCTGGTGCCGCGCTCGCCGTAGATCGCGCCGAGCTCGCCGTCCTCGTCGAAGCGCAGCACCCGCGGCGGCTCGAGCAGCCGCGGCTCGACGACGAGCGCGTAGCCGCCGACGGTGACGCCGAGGTACGCGCCGGCGCCGGGCCGCGGCGAGAGGGCGTCGTCGCTCGGCAGGCAGAGCGGGTTCAGCTCGACGCGCTCGATCATCCCGTCGAGGCCGAGGCCGACGACGAACGTGCCCTCGAAGGTGGTCTCGGAGACGAGCGTGGTGGTCGGGGCGAGCTCGCAGCTCCGCTCCGGGAGGCCGTCGCGATCGAAGACCTCGACGGTGCGGCCGCGGGCGAGGACGAGGCGGCGGTCGGCGGTCGCCGCCATCCGGAGGTCGACGCCGCCGCGCGCGTCCGGCCCGCGGAAGCCCCGGGCGCGGGTGAGCGTGCAGCCCTCCCCGACGTCGTAGGCCGCCACCGGGCCCTCGGTGGCGACGTAGAGCCGCCCGCCGCCGGCGGCGAGCACGGGCACGGCGCGGGCGGCCTCGACCACGGGCCCGCCGTCGTCGAACGTGCAGGTCTCCGCGCGCGGCGGCGCACCGGCGTCGCCCCCCGCGGCGGGGTAGTTCGGGCCCCGCACGGCGCCCCGCGGCGGGTCCCCGGCGCCGGGGGCCCGCCACGCGGCGGGCGCGTCGTCTGGTCGAATCTGAATGAGAATAAGATCAGGGC
>CAZDGH010000191.1:3824-11059 GCA_964504805.1 uncultured Myxococcales bacterium
CGGCTCGACCGCGGCGCCGGGGCCCTGCACGGCGACGGGCTCGTCGTCGCAGGCGGCGAGCGCGAGGAGGAGGGCGAGGAGAGGGCGGCGCACGGGGCGATCCCACGCCTGCCGCCCCTCCGGGTCAAGGCGCGAGCCTCCCCGAAGGAGGCGGTTCGGCGTAGGCTCTGCTCGCACCGCGGATCCACCGGAGCCCCCATGCGCCTCGCCCACCTCGGCCTCGCGGCCACGCTCGCCCTCGCCTTCGCCCTGCCGGCGGCCACCGCCGGGGCCAAGGGCAAGGCCGCGGCGAAGGGGCCCGATCCGTTCGAGGCGTGGCTCTCGGCCGAGCAGCACGTCGAGGACGGCAAGCCCGCCGAGGCGCTGATCGCGCTGCGCCGCGCCGTCGGCGACATCGAGCGGCTCGACGAGAAGGCGCAGGTCGGCGGGCCCAAGGGCGCGAGCTGGAGCAAGGCGGAGGCGCTCTTCCGCTACCGGATGCGCGCCGGCGACGTCGCCACCATGGTCGACTACCGCGACGCGGTCCCGCTCTACGAGGGCGCGGCGAAGGTCGCGCCCGACAAGGAGAAGCGCCGCGAGGCGAAGGCGAAGCTCGCTGCGGCGGAGGCGAACGTGAAGGCGGGCGTGAAGACCGCGCCGGGCTTCATGGGCGACGACTACGGCGACATCGTCGACGGCGCCAGGGCGCCGCCGCCGCCCGAGGAGGAGAAGAAGGAGCCCGGCGCCGCCAAGGGCGCGGGGGAGAAGAGCTGGGAGGAGCAGATCGCCTCGGATCCGCGCGATTGAGCGGCGTCGGCTTCGCCGAGCTCGCCGCGCTGGCGGCGGAAGGCACGCCCTTCGTGCTCTGCACCGTGGTGCGCGCCGGCGGCTCCGCGCCGCAGAAGCCGGGCGCGCGGATGGCGGTGCTCCCCGGCGGACGCACCCGCGGCACGATCGGCGGTGGCGCCCTCGAGCACCGCGTCGTCGCCGAGGCGAAGGAGCTGCTCGCGGCCGAGGGCTCGCTGCTCCTCGAGCTGTCGCTGACCCGCGATCTCGGGATGTGCTGCGGCGGCACCATGGCGATCTTCCTCGAGCGCGTCGCGCCCCCGCCGCCGCTCTACGTCTTCGGGGCGGGGCACGTCGCCCGGCCGCTGGCGGCGCTCGCGGCCGACGTCGGCTTCGCCGTAACCGTGGTGGACGAGCGCGAGGAGCTGCTCACCGAGGCGCGGTTCCCGCGGGCGGCGCGCTGCCTCGAGGATCCCGCGGCCTACGCGCGGCGCCTCGGCGGCGACCCGGGCGCGTTCCACGTCGTCTCGACCCACGACCACGCCCTCGACGTCGCCACGCTGCTCGAGCTCGCCCGCAGGCCGCGCCGCTACCTCGGGATGATCGGCTCGCGCCGCAAGGCGCACACCGCCAGGGAGCGGCTACGAGCCCGCGGCGTGCCGGAGGAGGCGCTGTTCGACCTCCGCTCGCCGATGGGCGTGCCGATCGGCGCCCGCACGCCCGAGGAGATCGCGGTCTCGGTGGTGGCGGAGCTGGTGGCGGTGCGGCGCGCGGCGGAGCCCGCGGCGCGCGCGGCGCCGAGAGGCGACGAGGCAGAGGACAACGACGAGGCCGGCGACGCCGGCGAGGGAGGCTAGCGTGCTCTACACGTCGCGCGAGATCGCGTTCCGCCGCTGGATGATGTTCTCGGGCGCGCTCTACGCGCTCGCCACGCTGGGGTTCGCGCTGTACCCGCTCGTGCTCGGCAACTACCTCGGCGAGACGACGCAGGCGACGATCTCCACCACCGCGGCGACGAACCCGATGGTCATGGTGGAGACGGCGTCGTTCGTCTGGAACACCCTCGCGGTCGGGATGATGGCCGCGGTCGCCGCGTGCGCCTTCCGGGCCTGGAAGAACCCGGCGGAGGCCGCCGGCTACGCGATGATCGTGGTGGTGGCGGGCCTCGCGGCCAGCGGGATGGCGATCCTGACGCTCCTGCTCGAGCCCGGCGACACCGCGCACACCGCCCCGATCGCCGTCGCCGCCGTCGAGCTGCCGCTGGCGCTGGTCACCCTCTGGACGTACACGATGGCGCGCCGCTCCCGCGCCGCGGCGGAGCGCGAGGCCGAGGTCTCCGGGGCCTCTGCATGATCCCCACGGCGCGGGCGCTCGCGGAGGCGATCGGGTCCGACGGGCTCGCGACGATCCTCCGGCTCGCTCCGGCGGGCATCCTGGCGCAGGCGCCCGACGGCTCGCTCCTCTACGCCAACGAGGAGGCGGCGCGCTTCTTCCGCTTCGACACCGTCGAGGCGCTGCTCCGTGCCGGGCCGGCCGCCGCCGGCGCGCGCTTCGAGGTCTTCGACGCCGACGATCGGCCGCTCCCGCCGGACCGCTATCCCGCCCGCGTCGCGCTCCGCGGCCACGAGGCCGCGCCGCTCGTCATCCGCTTCCGGGATCGCGCCACCGGCGAGGAGGGGTGGAACCTCGTCCGCGCCGCGCCCGTCTTCGGCGAAGGCGGCGCGATCCGCTGCGCCGTCACCGTGTGGCACGACGTCACCGAGGCGAAGCGGGCGGAGCGCGCGGCGCGGTTCCTCGCCGACGCCGGCGAGCAGCTCGAGTCGTCGCGAGACCTGCACGCCACGCTCCGGGGGATCGTCGTGGCTGCCGTCCCGGTGCTCGGCGACCTCTGTGCGCTCGACCTCCTCGAGGCGGACGGCTCCGTGCGCCGCGTCGCCGCGCACCATGTCGACCCCGAGCTCGACGCGCTCCTCCGCCGGCTCGAGGAGCGGGGGCCCTGCGTGCGCGGCACGGCGAGCGTGATCGAGGCGGGCGAGCCGGAGCTCGTCCCGGAGATCGCGCCGTCGCGGCTCGACGAGATCGAAGGCGACGCGGCGTACCGCGCGGCGCTGCGGCAGCTGGCCCCTCGCTCCTACCTGGCCGTGCCGCTCAAGGTGCAGGGACGCACCCTCGGCGCGCTCGCGCTCGTGGTCACCTCCGGCGCCCGGCGCTACGGCGAGGCCGACGTGGCCCTGGCGCAGGACCTCGCGCGCCGGGCGGCGCTCGCCCTCGAGAACGCGAAGCTGCTCGAGGCGACGCAGGCGGCGGTCCGCTCGCGCGACGACTTCCTCGCGATGGCCTCGCACGATCTCAAGAACCCGCTCGGCGTCGTCACCATGAACGCCTCGATCCTCGAGCGCGTCGTCACCGCGGATCCCGCCTGCCGCACGCTCCGGCTCGTGGACGGCATCCGCCGCGCCGGCGAGCAGATGCAGCGGCTCATCGAGGATCTGCTCGACGTGGCGAGCGTCGAGGCCGGGCAGCTCCGCCTCGAGCCGGTGGAGGTGCAGGCGTCGGAGCTGCTCGCCGAGGTCGCGGCGCTGCACGGCCCGACCGCCGCGACCCGGAGCGTGGAGCTCGTCTCCGACGCCTCCGACGCGGGGCCGGTGCGCTGCGACCGCCAGCGGGTGCTCCAGGTGCTCGGGAACCTCGTCGCCAACGCGCTCCGCTACGCTCCGCCGGGGACGCGGGTGCGGCTCGCCGCGGCGCGCGCGGGCGACGTCGTGCAGGTCTCGGTCGCCGACCAGGGGCCGGGGATCCGCCCGGACGAGCTGCCGCGGATCTTCGAGCGCTACTACCGCGGCGGGGACAAGGGCGGCACGGGCCTCGGGCTCTTCATCGCCCGCGCGCTCGTCGAGGCGCACGGCGGCAGGCTCGACGCCGAGGCGCCGCCGGGCGGCGGCTCGCGGTTCCGGTTCACGCTGCCGGCGGGCTGAAGCGCCGACCCGCGCTCCAGGCCGGACACGGCTCGAGCTAGTCGAACAGCTTGTCGAGCCGCGCGGAGAGCTCGTCCTTCACCTTCTGCCGGATCGCGCCCGGGACGATGAAGGAGAAGTCGAGGCTGACGTCGAGCTTCTCGCCGAGGATCTTGTACTTCACGTCGGCGCCGGTGCGGTGCACGCGGCCGGAGCACGAGCGGGCGTCGCTCTCGACCTTGAGGCTGTAGCGGTTCGCGACGTCCTGCAGCTTGTCCTGCAGCTTCGCGAAGATGTCCTGCGCGGTCTTGCCCGGGTAGGTGCGCTCGATCTTGTCGGCCATGGCGTCGCTCCGGCGTCGGGAGACCGCGCAACATAGGGTTCGCCCCGCGGAGGGTCAACGGACGGCGGCGTACCGGGTGGGATCCGGCACCCCGGCCGAGGCGAAGCCCGCGGCCCGCAGCCGGCAGGCGTCGCAGCGGCCGCAGGCGAGCCCCGCGCGGTCCGGGTCGTAGCAGGAGTGGGTGAGGCCGTAGTCGAGGCCGAGCGAGGTCCCGAGCTTCACGATCTCGGCCTTGCCGAGGTGCAGCAGGGGCGCCTCGATCCGGGGGGCGCGCCCCTCGAGGCCGGCCGCGGTCGCGACCTCGGCGAGGCGGGAGAACGCCTCCACGAACGCGGGCCGGCAGTCCGGGTACCCGGAGTAGTCGAGGGCGTTCACCCCCAGGTAGATCGCCCGGGCGTCGAGCACCTCGGCGAGGGCGAGGGCGATCGAGAGGAAGATGGTGTTGCGCGCCGGCACGTAGGTGATCGGCACGCCGGCGCCGATCGCCTCGTCGCTCCGGTCCTTCGGCACCGCCAGCGAGGGGTCGGTGAGCGCGCTGCCGCCGAACTGCGCCAGGTCGAGCCGGAAGACGCGGTGCGACGCGGCGCCGAGCCGCCTGGCGAGCTCCGCTGCGGCGTCGAGCTCGAAGCGGTGGCGCTGCCCGTAGTCGAAGGAGAGGCAGTGCGCCTCGTGGCCGTCGCGCCGCGTGGCCACCGCGAGGCAGGTCGCCGAGTCGAGACCGCCGGAGAGCAGCACCACCGCGCGCGTCACCCGCGCCTCCCTTCGAGCCGGTAGGTGAAGGTGCACGGCTGCTCGAACGGCTCGGCGACGCCGTCCACCTCGCAGGTGCACGGGCCCGCCGCCGACGGGTCGAGCCCGGCGGCCGAGGGCGTCACCACCTCGCGGACGATCCCGCAGATGCCGCCGACCGCGGCCGGGTCGAGGCCGCCGTCCTCGCCGAGGGCGGGCTCGGTGCAGCCGCGGGCGCCGGGGCAGAGATCGGCCGGCACCAGGGCGGCGGCGGCGCAGCTGCCGGGGATGGCGCGGATGAGCTCGCCCTCGATCCACTCGACGAACCGGAGGTCGCAGGTGCAGGCGCGGAGCGTGCGGCCGACCGAGGGCTCGGGGTCGGTCGGCGTCGGCGACGGCGACCGCGCCGAGAACGCCGCCCCGGCGAGCTCGCCGTTCCGGAGCCGCTCCTCGATCTGCAGGTAGAAGGGCACGTTGCCGTCGGCCGTGGTCTCGCCCGGCTCGAAGGAGAGCACCGCCTCGAAGGCGAGGGACGCCGGCGCGCCGGCGAAGCGGCAGCGGCCCGCGTCCTCCTCGTCGGCGACCAGGTCGGCCCGGAACGCGAAGCGGCCGATGAGCTCGCCCGGCGGCGGCGGCACCTGCTCGCAGGAGGCCCCGGCGAGCGCGGCGGACGCGAGCAGCAGGCGGGACCACGAGGGCATCGGCGGCGACGTTACCCGCGGTCCCCGCCGCGCTCAACCGCGGCGCTCGACCGCGGCGCGCCTTGCCGGCCGCGACCCTCGCGCGGGAGACTGCGTGCGGGGGAACCACCGAGGGAGGGGACGTGAAGATCGAGATCACCCGAGCGGCCGTGCTGGCCGCGTCGCTGTGCTGGCTCGCGCCGGCGCTCGCCGAGGCCCAGGCGCCGAGCTGCTGGAACTGGGGCACGGGCGCGCCCTGCGACGGCTCCGAGAGCTGTGGCTACTCCGGGACCGGCGACTGGGCCGGCGTCTGCTGCGGCATCGCCGACTCCGACATCTGCTTCTGCGAGCGGCCGTGCCAGCAGGACGGCGAGTGCGGCGCCGCCTCGTTCTGCGACGGCATCTGCTATCCGTTCGGCCCGCCGTGCAGCTGCGCCTCCGACGCCGACTGTCCGGCAGGAGAGGCGTGCATCGGCGGGAGCTGCGGCGTGCCGGAGTGCACCGTCGACGCCGACTGCCCGCCGGGGCTCGTCTGCGATCCGCAGTGGCGCTACTGCGACTCGCCGCCCTGCGCCAGCGACGCCGACTGCCCGGCGGGCCTCGTCTGCGATCCGGGCGGCTTCTGCCGGGAGCCTCCCTGTGCGAGCGACGCCGACTGCCCGGCGGGCATGGTCTGCGATCCGCGCGGCGGCTGGTGCTACCCGCCGCCCTGCGCGAGCGACGCCGACTGCGCGCCCGACGAGCGCTGCGACCTCGGGTCGGGCGAGTGCTACTGGGTCGGCACGCCGTGCGCGACCGAGGCCGACTGCCAGGCCGGCGAGGTGTGCCTCGGTGGCGGCTGCGTGGAGGTGCCGTGCCGGTCCGACGCCGACTGCGGCGGCGGCTTCTGCGTGAACGGCGCCTGCGACTTCGCCCCCTGCGCCGTCTCGGCCGACTGCCCGGCCACGCAGGTCTGCTACTGGGACTACTGCCTCGATCGGCCGGAGTGCGCCGACGACCTCGACTGCGAGGGCGGCACCTGCGTCGGCGGCCGGTGCGACTTCGCCGAGTGCTCCACCGACGCGGACTGCGCCGCCGGCACCCGCTGCGACGGCGGCCTCTGCCTCGGCTCCGGCGGCGGCGGCGGGTGCGTCGCCGACGACGAGTGCGCGCCCGGCGAGGTGTGCGTGGGCGGCACCTGCACGATGCCGATCGAGTGCCGGAGCGACGCCGACTGCTTCGGCGGCTCCTGCGTCGCGGGCACCTGCGTCTTCGACGCCTGCCTCACCGACGCCGACTGCCCCGCCGGCGAGCTCTGCATCCAGGGCACCTGCCTCTCCGACGGCAGCTGCGCCGACGACGCGGAGTGCCCGCCGGGCGAGGCGTGCGTCGACGGCGTCTGCACCGGACCGGGCGGCTGCACCGACGACGGCGACTGCCTCCCCGGCGAGGTCTGCCTCGACGGCGCCTGCGTGACGCCGGGCGGCGGCTGCGTCACCGACGCCGACTGCCCGGCGGGCCAGCTCTGCGTCGACGAGGTCTGCCGCGAGCCGTTCCGCTGCGCGGACGACGCGGACTGCGCCGACGGCGAGATCTGCGACAACGGCGTCTGCGTGCCGACCGGCCCCGCCTGCGTCGCCGACGCGGACTGCGCGGCGGGCGAGCGGTGCGAGGCCGGCGCGTGCGTGCCGGACGCGGCCGACTGCACCGCCGACGCCGACTGCGCGGCGGGCGAGGTCTGCCTCGACGGCGTCTGCACCGTCGACGTGGGCCCGGGCGGCTCGG
>CAZDGH010000192.1:0-10986 GCA_964504805.1 uncultured Myxococcales bacterium
GCGCCGCGGAGCGGCAGCGCGCCGAGGCCGCGGAGCCCGTCGGGGCCGGGGCGCTCGGCGGCGGCCCGGCGCGCCGCCGCCTCGACCTCGCGCCAGGGCAGCGGCTCCCGGGAGAACACCGCGAAGATCCGCTCCGGGCCGCCGGCGTCGTCGAGGACGGCGCTGCCCGGGAGCGTGGTCGGGCCCTCGATCCACAGCCCGTCCTCGCCGCCGGCGGGGGCGAGGCGCGAGACCGAGCCCTCGCCGTCGATCGAGAGCACGAAGACGTGGCGCGGTCCCGCGGGAGCGACGGTGAAGCGCAGGGCGTCGCCGGCCTCCACCGGCTCGCCGGGGATCGCCGCGCGCACGCCGGCGCGCGACTGCACGTGGACCTGCAGCCCGGCGCCCTTGGCGGTGATCGCCGGCGTCGGGTCGTCCACCATCCGGAGCACCGCCGCCGACGCCAGCACCAGGCCGGCCGCGGCGGCGGCGAGGCCGACCGGCTGCAGCGCGGCGAGGAGCCGCCGCCACCCGCGCGGCTGGAGCTCGGCTTCGGTCTCGAGCCGGGCGCGGATGGTGCGGAGCTGCGACGGCGCCACCTCGGCCTCGAACCGGGCCCCGATCCGGACCGCCGCCGCGAGCCAGCCGCGGCAGTGCGGGCAGCCCGCCGCGTGCTCCGCCACCTTCGCGTCGGCGGCGGCGAGGTGCGCCTCGAGGGCGAGCTCGCTCGGGCAGCCGGCGGCGCGGGGCGGCAGCATCAGGCGGTCTCCGCCGCGAGGAGCTTGCGCGCCGCCTCGACGAACGCCGCGAGCCGCTTCCCCACGGTCTTGCGCGAGAGCCCGAGGAGCTCGCCGGCCTCCTCCTGCGTCATCCCGTCGACGAGCACCATCCAGGCGATCGCCCGGGTCGTCTCGTCGTGCCGCGCGAGCACCTTCGCGGCGAGCTGCCGGTCCGAGGCCCACTCCGCGCCCGGGGCGATCGAGAGGAGGTCGTCGCCGTCCGGCCGCGCCGGGTCCTGCGGCGTCTCCCAGGCCCCGTCCCGCAGCCGGTTCAGGCAGATCCGGGTCGCCACCGCGTAGGCCCACCTGAGCTGCTCGCCCTCGGGCGGGAGCCGATCCTGGTGCCGCAGGATCCGCACGAACACCTCCTGCGCTGCGTCGGCCGCCTCGTCGGCGCGGCGGAGGATCTTCAAGCAACGCCGGTAGATCGGCGGGCCGAGCCTCCGGTAGATCGCCTCCACGTCTGCCGGATCGGGCACGGTCGGGATGCTAACCCGCGAGTCTCGAAGCGTGGGAAGGGGCCGCGCCGAGCCACTTTCCGTTCTCGCGGGCCCGCGGTGTCCAAGCTCGACCATGAACCTCTCGCGAGACCCGATCCTCCGCTCCCTCGCGGCGTGCCTGCTGGCGATCCCGGCGCTGGCGTGCGAGCCGCAGCCGATCCACTCCACCTGCGAGCCGGGCGCGTGTCCGCCCGACGGGCGGGACGGTGGCGGAGGCGGCGCCAGCGGAGGCGGCGGCGGCGGTGCGGGCGAGGGCGGCGGCGGTGCCGGCGGCGGCCCTCCCGTGCTGGTCCCCTTCGAGCCCGCGTTCGACACCGGCTTCGAGGCCGACGAGGCGCTCGGGTGCGAGGGGGATCCGCGGGCGCCCACCTGCGGGGAGACGTCGCTGGCCCACGACGCGCTGCTGTTCTTCCCGAAGCAGCCGAGCACCGACTGGCGGACCTGGGACCTCGCGCACCCGGAGTCCGGCGTCTCGATCCTCTACGAGGTCGACGCGCCCGCCAGCGCCCGGTCCGCCCGGCTCGTCGACGACCCCACCCGCCCGGGCAACCGGGTCCTCCACCTCCAGATCACGGACGCCACCATCCCCGCCGGCTACCAGGGCCACCTCAAGGGCCGGGTCCAGACCCAGACCGGCTTCGAGCCGCCGATCACCGAGCTCTACTTCCGCCAGCGGATCTACCTGCACCCGGACCTGGGCAAGCTCCTCACCTACCCTGCCAGCGGGGATCCCTGGTGGCTGGGGATCGTGATCCAGGAGATGCGGGCCGGGAGCCCGTCGAAGGGCGATCCCCACTCGTTCCTGATGGACGTCCAGCTCCTCCCCGACGTCGAGGGCCAGGCGTTCCGGCTCGCGATCCAGGGGAAGAAGGCCGCGGGCGCGGGCGCGTGGGAGAGCGTCTGGCTCGTGGGAGACGACGAGACCGAGGTGCCCCTCGGCGCGTGGCTGACCCTCGAGACCGCCTATCGCCAGGGGGCGTGCTGCGACGGGCGCTTCGCCGTCGCGCTCTGGGACGACGCCGGCCGGCCGCTGGTGTCGCTCGACGTCGAGGGCTTCACCTACAGCCCCGACGCTTCCTCGCCGGTGGCGCTCGACACCTGGAACGGGCCGCAGAAGCTGTACGCGAGCGACAACGTCCTGCACCACATCCGCGACCAGGGAGGCAGCGCGCAGCTCTACTTCGACGACTTCGCGATCGGCCCGGGCTGGCCGGACTCGTGGAGCCCGCCGCCGTCGACCGCCACCTTCGCGCAGCCGTAGCCGCGCCGCGGGTCACTCGGGCTGCGCCGCCTTCGCGAGCTCGGCGCGGACCTCCGTCATGTCGAGCGCGCGCACCTTCTCGAGCAGCTCGTCGAGCACGTTGCCGGGGACGAGGCCGGCGTGGCGGAAGAGCAGGATGCCGTCGCGGAACAGCATCAGCGTCGGGATCGACTGGATCTGCAGCGCGGCGGCGAGCTGCGGCTCGGCCTCGGTGTCGATCTTCCCGAAGGAGGCGTCGGCGTGCTTCTCCGACGCCGCCTCGAAGATCGGCGCGAACGCCCGGCACGGTCCGCACCAGGCGGCCCAGAAGTCGAGGAGCACGACGCCCTCCTTCTCCACGAAGGCGCGGAAGGCGTCGGTGGTCACGGCGGTCACGGCCATCGGTCGGCTCCCCGCCTGCCGGTCGGCACCTCGGGCGGCGGCAGGCGCGCCCCCCGGCGAGAGTGGCGACGGGGGCGCACCCGGGCAACGCTCGACGGGTCGACCCGGAGGTGGCCGAGCGGAGGCGCGCGTCCCATGGTACGGCTGCCCTCATGGCACGCGCTCCCCTCCCTGGCCGCCTCGATCCCTGCCCATGCGGGTCCGGCGAGAGCTACGAGGCGTGCCACCTCGCGGCGGACACGGCGGCGGCGGTGGCGGCGCGCCGGACGCCCGAGCCCGGCGCGAGGCTCGCCGCGCAGATCGAGCAGAAGCTCGCAGCGGACCCGGAGGCGCTCGCGCTCCTCGAGGCCGAGCTGGTGCGGCTCGGGCAGCGCGGCCTCACCCGCATGCACCTCGGCGAGGGGCCGCCGGTGTTCACCGCCGACGAGCTGCTCTGGCTCCGGGCGGTGCTGGCGCCGTACCTGCCGCGGTTCGATCGCCCGCTCGACGAGTCGGCGGGGCCGGAGCTGCTCCTCCGCGTGCGCACCCTGGTGCCGGACGAGCTCCTGGCCGGCGTGCGGGCGCGGCTCGCGGCGGCGCAGCGCGCGGCGCTCGAGCCGGCGAAGGACGCGTACCGCGAGCTGCACGCCGCGGTCGGGGGCGCG
The DNA here is from genome assembly GCA_964504805.1 of uncultured Myxococcales bacterium. GTDB lineage: Bacteria > Myxococcota > Myxococcia > Myxococcales > Vulgatibacteraceae > CAZDGH01. Next base: position 3,545 of record CAZDGH010000192.1, read on the forward strand.
CCGGATCGCGCGGTCGTCATCGCGGTGCTCGCGGAGCAGACCCGCTTCGTCTCCCGCGACGCCGCCGAGGACGCGGTGGCCGCCGCCGCGCTCGCCGGGCAGGAGGCCGAGCAGGAGGCGTACGAGGCCTTCCTCCGGCGCCGTGGGCTCGAGGTGGCGGCCGACCGGGTGGCGGACGCGCTCCGGCACCTGCGGCGCCACGGGGCGGCCGCTCCCTAGCGCGGCGCCCCCGGGGCGGATGTCTGCTATGAGACGGCCGTGCTCGACCGCCTCCGCGACGCGCTCCGAGGGCTCGCGCCCCTCCTCGGCGTCTCGCTCGTCCTGACCGCGAAGCAGCTCGCGGCCTCGTACGCCATCTACCTGCCGGAGAAGATCAGCATCCTGCCGGGCTCGCTCGCGGCGGTGCTGGTCGTCGCGCCGCTCCTCGCGCTGGTGCCGGAGCGGTTGCAGCTGGGGGCGCTCCTGCTCCTCGACCTGGCGGTCTCGCTCGTCGCGCTCTCGGACGTGGTGCACGCCCGCATGTTCGCGGACCTCGCCTCGGTGGCCGCGCTCTCCCACGCGGGGCAGCTCGTCGACGTCTCGGACAGCGTCGCCGACGCGCTCCGGCCGATCGACGTCCTGTTCTTCGCCGATCTGCCGGTGCTCGCGTGGGTGCTCTCGCGGAAGGCGCCGCCCCGGCCCCGGCTCATGGCGGCGGTGGCGACCGCGGCGCTCTCGGCGGCGGTGATCGCCTCGATCGTCCACACCGATCCGACCCGCCACAAGCAGCACCGCGGCAACACCCGGATCGCCGGACGCTGGGGCCTGCTCACCTTCCACGGCCGCGACGCCTGGCTCGCGCTGGAGCGGAAGCTCGCGCCGAAGGGCGCGCCGCCCGGGCGCCTCGACGAGCTCGCGGCGCTGATCGCCGCGCGCCGGACGCCGCCGGGGCCGCTCCACGGCGTGGCCCGCGGCAGGAACCTGCTGGTGATCCAGGTCGAGTCGCTGATGGCGTTCGCCCGCGGCCGCACGATCGGCGGCGTGCCGGTGACGCCGAACCTCGACCGGCTCGCCGGCGAGAGCCTCCGCTTCGGCCAGCTCTTCGAGTCGAACGGCTCGGGCCTCACCGCCGACGCCGACGCCACCGTGAACTGCTCGCTGCTGCCGCTCCGCGCCGGCGCGCTGTACGTGGAGCACGGCGGCTCGGACCTCCGCTGCCTGCCGCGGGTGCTCGCGGCCCACGGGTACGCCACCGCGGCGTTCCAGGGCATCCGCGCCGACTTCTGGAACCTGAACGTCTCGTACCCGCAGGTCGGCTTCGCGCGGTACGACCACGTGGCGACCTACGACGAGTCCGGGAACCGGCTCGGCCTCGGGATCTCGGACGAGGCGTTCCTCGCCCAGACCGGGCCGAAGCTCGAGGCGCTCCCCGAGCCGTTCCACGCCTTCGTGGTGACGCTCACGAGCCACCACCCGTACGACTACCCCGGCATCCCGAAGGCGCTGCCGCTCGGGGAGCTGGCCGGCACGAAGCTCGGCGCGTACCTCGACGCGCTCCACTACACCGACCGGCACCTCGGCCTCCTCCTCGACCGCCTCCGCGCGGGCGGGCTCCTCGACCGCAGCGTGCTCGTGGTCTACGGCGACCACCGCGGCCTCGGGATCGAGCGGAACCCGGACGTGCTCCGGCTCACCGGCGTCGCCGAGGACGACTGGGTCTCTCGCGTGGACCTCGACCGGCGGATCCCGCTCTTCGTCCGGCTCCCGGGCGGCGCCCACGCCCAGGACGTGAATACGCTCGGGGCCCAGGTCGACGTGGCGCCGACCCTGGCGGCGCTCCTCGGCGTGGATCCCGGGCCGGTGCCATGGCTCGGCCGCGACCTCCTCGCCCCGGCGTCGGGCCGCTTCGTGCCGGTGTTCGACGGCCTGGCGATCTCGGAGGAGCTGGTGTCGTGGCCGGAGAGCGCCCAGGGCGATCGCTGCTTCGACCGGAGGAGCCACGCCCCGCTGCCGGAGGCGTCGTGCGCCGCGCTCGCCGAGGACGCGGCGACGCTGCTCGAGGCGAGCGCCGACGTGGTGCGCCGCGACCTCGCCGCCGCGCTCGCGCCCCGGCTGGCCGAGCGAGCGCGGCCGGAGGTCGCGATGGAGCCCCGCTAACGACCTCGGCCCCCAGGTGTATTCCGGGCGCATACGAAATGGAGGGGTCCACCCGTCGCGCCGCTTGCGGCGCGGCCGCGCGCGCCGTCGAATGGCGCAGGCCCAGCACCCATGGATCTCGACACCATAGGCCTCTCGAGCGCCCTCGCGCTCGTCGTCGCCACCCTCGCCGCGCTCCTGGTGCGCTCCTGGCGCCGCGGTAAGCGGCACGGCGCGGCGTACCGGCTCGCGGTCGCCGAGGGCCGCCACATCCCCGCCTCGCTGCACCCGGTGATCGACACCGACATCTGCATCGGCAGCCTCTCCTGCCTCAGGTCCTGCCCCGAGGGCGACATCCTCGGCGTCGTCGACGGCGCGGCGCGGCTCATCGAGGCCGGCAACTGCATCGGCCACGGCAAGTGCGCCAGCGAGTGCCCGGTCGACGCCATCAAGCTCGTCTTCGGCACCGCCGAGCGCGGCGTCGACCTGCCGGAGGTCGACGAGTTCTTCGAGTCGAGCCGCAGGGGCGTCCACATCGTCGGCGAGCTCGGCGGCATGGGGCTGATCAAGAACGCGATCCGGCAGGGCCTCGAGTGCGCCGAGCGCTTCTCCGCGACCATGGTCGGCCAGGCGCCGCCCGGCTGCGTGGACGTGGCGGTGATCGGCGCCGGGCCGGCCGGCCTCGCCACCGCCCTCGGCTGCCGCGCCGCGAGCCTCTCCTTCCGCGTCCTCGAGCAGGCGAGCCTCGGCGGCACGGTCGCCAACTACCCGCGGCAGAAGGTGGTGATGACCGAGACGGTCGAGCTGCCGCTCCACGGCAAGTTCGGCAAGAAGCTCATCTCCAAGGAGGAGCTGCTCGCGCAGTTCCGGAAGATGGTCGAGAAGGGCTCGATCCACGTCGAGGAGGGCACCAAGGTCGAGGGCCTCGACGGCGACGACGGCGCCTTCGTGCTCAGGACCACCAAGGGCGACGTCCGCGCCCGGAAGGTCGTGGTCGCCATCGGCCGCCGCGGCACGCCGCGCCGCCTCGGCGTCCCCGGCGAGGAGCGCGACAAGGTCGCCTACTCGCTCTACGACCCCGCGCAGTACGAGGGCTGCCAGGTGCTGGTGGTCGGCGGCGGCGACTCCGCGCTCGAGGCCGCGATCTCGCTCGCCGACGAGAGCGACGCGGAGGTGACCCTGTCGTACCGCGGCGCCGCGCTCGCCCGCGCCAAGCCGCGCAACAAGACGCGGATCGAGGAGCTCGCGGCCCGCGGCCGGATCCGCATGCTGCTGCCGTCGGAGGTCCGGGCGATCGAGGAGGACCGCGTCACCCTCGACTGCGGCGGCAAGCCGCTGGCGATCCCGAACGACTACGTGATCGTCTCCGTCGGCGGCGAGCTCCCGCTCGGCTTCCTGGAGAAGGCCCGCATCTCGGTGAAGCGCGCCCACGGCGACGTCGAGGCGAAGCCGGTGGCGCAGGGCCGGCGCGGCTCCGCCGAGAAGAAGGAGGGGAGCACCCGCCTCGGCGTGATCCTCTTCGCCATCGGCGCCCTGGTCGTGGCGGCGCTCGCGTACCTGGGCCTCGACTACTACACGCTCCCGTACGCGGAGCGCCTGAAGAGCCCGCTCCACGCGGCGCTCCGGCCCGCGGGCACCATCGGCCACGGCATCGGCCTCGTCGCCACCGCGGTGATGCTCTCGAACTTCGTCTACGCCGTGCGCAAGCGCTGGCAGCGGCTGAAGGGCCTGGGCAACCTCCGCACCTGGCTCACCTTCCACGTCTTCGTCGGCTTCCTGAGCCCGGTGGTGATCTCGTTCCACGCGGCGTTCCAGTCGCGGAACGACCTCGCCACCGCCACCGCCGGCTCGCTGCTCATCGTGGTCCTCACCGGTGTCGTCGGCCGCTACCTCTTCGGCCTGGTGCCGACCAAGGGCGGCCGCGCCGAGGAGCTCGCCACCCTGCTCGGCCGGTGGGAGCGCCTCAAGGAGAAGCTCGACCCGATGCTGCGCGCCTCGGCGGATCCGGCGCCGCTCCGGACCCTGATCGCCGACCTCGCCGAGCCGAAGCAGGGCATGTTCCTGCTGGCGATCGCCACGGTGCCCCTCGAGTCGCTGCGGCTCCGGCTGCTCCTCCGGAGGGCCCGCCGCTCGTTCTCCGACGACCACCCGTTCGAGCACTTCCGCGACGCGGTGATCCGGCTCTCGCGGCTCCGGCTCCAGGTCGGCTTCTACAAGAGCCTGCGCCGGCTCATGGGCGCGTGGCGCACCGTGCACGCGCTCCTGGCGCTCTTCCTGGTGCTGATCATGTCGGTGCACATCGGGATCTCCCTCTACCTCGGCTACGGCTGGATCCTGTTCTGAGCTCCCGCGCCGCCGCCCGCGCGCTCGCCGCGCTCCTCGTGCTCGGGCCGGCGGCGGCGGGCGCGGACCTGCTCTCGCCGGGCCCGCTCACCCGCGCCCACCAGAGCCTCGAGGGCATCCGGAACTGCACCAAGTGCCACGAGGCGGGCGAGCAGCTCTCCGACCAGAAGTGCCTGTCGTGCCACGACGAGGTCGGCCGGCGCATGAACCGGGGCGAGGGGCTCCACGGCCGCATCCCCGCGGGGCAGCGCGCCTGCGCGAGCTGCCACAAGGAGCACCACGGCAAGGACTTCGAGATCGTCGACTGGGGCGGCGCCGGGAAGCAGGGCTTCAACCACGACCGCACCGGCTGGGCGCTCGGCGGCGCGCACAAGAAGGCGAAGTGCGGCGACTGCCACGACCGGCGCCTGGTCGTGGACGCCGACATCAAGAAGTGGCTGGCCGCGAACCCGAAGGGCGAGACGTACCTCGGCCTGCCGACGGGCTGTGCGAGCTGCCACTTCGACGAGCACCGCGGGCAGCTCGGCGACAAGTGCATCGACTGCCACGACACCGGCGCCTGGAAGCCGGCCCGGGGCTTCGACCACGGCAAGACCGACTTCGCGCTCCGCGGCAAGCACCGCGCCGTCGCCTGCAAGAAGTGCCACGAGGAGCAGAAGGACACGGCGACGCCGGCCTCGGCCTTCCCGGCGCCGAAGGACCACACCTTCCTCCACTTCGAGGACCTGCCTCACGCGAGCTGCACCGACTGCCACAAGGACCCACACGGTGGCCGGTTCGGGCAGCGGTGCACCTCGTGCCACAGCGAGGCCGGCTGGTTCGTGCTCCACGGCCGCGCCAAGAGCCCCGCCTTCCACGAGAAGACGCGGTTCCCGCTCCGCGGCGAGCACGCGGCGGTGCCGTGCAAGAGCTGCCACGGGCCGTTCCCGGGGCAGAAGGCGAAGTTCCGGGGGCTCGCGTTCGAGCGCTGCAGCGACTGCCACGCCGACGCGCACCTCGGGCAGCTCGCGCCGAAGGACGGGAAGGCGCAGGGCTGCGACGCCTGCCACGGCCTCGACGGCTTCGTGCCGGCGACGTTCGAGGCCACCGATCACGACCGCACCGGCTACCCGCTCGAGGGCGCGCACAGGGCGGTGGCCTGCAGCGAGTGCCACGCGAACGACCCGAAGCTCGCCAAGCGGGTCCCGCCGAAGCTCGCCAGGGACCTGAAGCGGAAGAAGCGGCCGCTCCTGATCTCGACCGTGGTGTTCGACCTGCCGCGCGCCAAGGACGGCTGCGTTGCCTGCCACCAGAACCCGCACGGGAAGCAGTTCGCCGAGCGGATCCGGAAGGACGGCTGCGAGAGCTGCCACGCCAGCGCGGAGTCGTTCGCGAAGGTGCGGTTCGACCACGACCGGGAGACCCGCTTCCCGCTCGACGGCGCGCACCGCGAGGCGGCGTGCGGCTCCTGCCACGTGGCGGAGAAGAACGGCAGACCGGTGCAGTACGCCGGGGTGGCGATGGAGTGCGCCGCCTGCCACGAGGACGTCCACGCGGGACAGCTCGCCGCGGCGGACGGGAAGACCGACTGCGCGACCTGCCACGGGACGGACGCGTTCACGCCGACGCCGCGCTTCCGGCACGAGCCGCCGATGGCGTCGTTCCGCCTCGACGGCAAGCACGTCGACGTCGCCTGCGAGGCGTGCCACCCCGAGGTCGAGGTGGCGCCCGGGGTGAGGACGCGGCGCTACGTCGGCCTGCCCGACACCTGCGCCGGCTGCCACGCCGACTTCCACAAGGGCGCGTTCCGGGGGTTCGAGCCGTGAGCGTGTCCGCCCGCATCGCCGCCGCCTTCGCCCTCGCCGGCGTGCTCGCCCTCGCGGCGGGCGCCGCGGCGCCGCGGACCAAGGCCCGGAGCCGGAAGGACGCCCCCGCGCAGAAGGCGGAGCCGAGCTCGGAGCTGCCGCCGGGCCACGGCGCCGAGACGAGGTGCGAGCCGTGCCACCAGACGAGCTCGTGGAAGGAGGTCTCGTTCGACCACGACAGGACCGGCTTCCCGCTCGTCGCCTCGCACCAGGGCGCGCCGTGCCGCGGCTGCCACCTCGGCGCGTTCGACGACGCGATCCCGCGCACCTGCGCCGGCTGTCACCAGGACGTGCACAAGGGCTCGCTCGGCCAGCGCTGCGACGGCTGCCACGATCCGGAGAGCTGGGACGCCGCGTTCGACGCGTTCGCGCACCGCCGCACCGCGTTCCCGCTCACCGGGCGCCACGCCTTCCTGCCGTGCAACGAGTGCCACCCCGGCACCGCCGGCAAGGTCTTCTCCGGCAACACCGTGCCGTGCGCGGGCTGCCACGCCGACGAGTGGGCGCGGGCGGCGGCGAGCTCGGTGGACCACGCCGCGCTCGGGTTCTCGATGGACTGCCGCGGGTGCCACGACGCCTGGCGCTTCGAGCGCGGCCGGTTCCCGGGACACGACAGGTGCTTCGAGATCTCCCGCGGCGACCACGCCGGGATCCCGTGCCTCGACTGCCACTCGAGCCTGCGCGGCGCCGGCGCGAGCGGCACCTGCTCGACGGGCACCGCGGCGTGCTCGAGCTGCCACGAGCACGCCTGCGGCGAGATGGCCGAGGAGCACCGCGGGGTGCCGCAGTTCGACTGCGACGACCGCGCCTGCGTGCGCTGCCACCAGATGGCGGTGCCTTCGGGGGCCCTGTGGCGCTGACCACCGTGCTCCTGGTGGCGCTCGCGGCGGCGCCGAACGGCGGCCGCGTGGTCCACGTGACCGCGGCCCGCGCCTACCTCGATCGCGGCGCCGAGGACGGCCTCGCCGTCGGCCAGGTCGTGGCGATGAAGCGCAAGGGCGCGAGCTGCACGGTCGAGTGGGTCGCGCCCCACGCGGCCTCGTGCGTCGGCCCGGTGAGCGAGGGCGACCGCTTCGTCCTTGGCAAGGTGGCGCCGCCCGCCGAGCCGCCGCGGCTGCCGGCGCCGCCCACCGCCGCGGA
>CAZDGH010000193.1:0-10908 GCA_964504805.1 uncultured Myxococcales bacterium
CTCCTCCCACCCTGACCCGTGGCAGGATCCCGAGGCTCCATGGAGGTCTCCGTGCGTTCGCCTCGCGTCGTCGTCGCGACAGCCTGCCTCGCGCTCGCCTCCTGCGCGGCGGAGGCCACCGGCGTCTCCCTCGCCGCCGACGCCGGGCCGGATCGCGCGGCCACGGTCGACGCCCCGCTCTCGCTCCAGGGCTCGGCGACGGGCGACGCCGGCGGCTTCGAGTGGCGGGTGTCCGCCGGCCCCGGCGAGGCGGCGCTCGAAGGCGCCGATACGCCGACGCCCACCTTCGTGGCCCGGGCCGAGGGCACCTACGTCCTCTCGCTGGTGGTGCGGAGCGGCGAGAACGAGAGCGCGCCGGACTACGTGGCGATCCGCGCCGGCTGCGACGGCGACGGCGACGGCGTCCGCGCCGGCGGCACCTGCGGCGGCGCCGACTGCGACGACGCCGACGCCGCGGTGCATCCCGGCGCGGTCGAGCGCTGCGGCAACGGCGTGGACGAGGACTGCGCCGGCGGCGACCTCGCCTGCGGCTGCGCCGACGCCGACCAGGACGGGCACCCCGACCTGGCCTGCGGCGGCGACGACTGCGACGACGGGCAGGCCGGGGTGCACCCCGGCGCCGTCGAGCTCTGCAACGGCGTCGACGACGACTGTAGCGGCGCCGACGAGGGCGACTGCCGGCCCGACCAGGTGTGCCTCGGCGCCTCCGGCTGCGGCTGCGGCCCGGAGCGCGCCGACTGCGGCGGCGTCTGCGCCGACCTCTCGAGCGATCCTTCGCACTGCGGGGCCTGCGGCGCGGCGTGCGCGGCGACGAACCTCGCGACCACCGTGTGCGAGGCGACCGCCTGCGGCTGCGCCGCGGGCTTCGTCGATCTCGACGGCGACCTCGCCGCCAACGGCTGCGAGTGCACCGTCCTCCAGGAGGTCTGCGGCGACGGGATCGACCAGGACTGCGACGGCGCCGACCTCCCCGCCGACGTCGACGGCGACGGCGCGCTGGCCATCGCGTGCGGCGGCGACGACTGCGACGACGGCGACGCGGCGATCGGCCCGGGGGCGGTCGAGGTCTGCGACGACGCGATCGACCAGGACTGCGACGGCACCGCGCTCGTCTCGGACGGCGACGCCGACGGCGCGGTCGCGCTCGCCTGCGGCGGCGACGACTGCGACGACGCCGACGCGGCGATCCGGCCGGGCGCGGCGGAGCTCTGCGGCGACGGCGTCGACCAGGACTGCGACGGCGGGGACCTCGCCGCCGACGGCGACGGCGACGGCGCGATCGCCGCGGCGTGCGGCGGCGACGACTGCGACGACGGCGACGCGGCGGTCCGGCCCGGCGCGGCCGAGGTCTGCGGCGACGGGATCGACCAGGACTGCTCCGGCGGCGACCTCGCCTCCGACGGCGACGGCGACGGCGCCCCGGGCCTCGCCTGCGGCGGCGGCGACTGCGACGACGCCGACGCCGCGGTGTTCCCGGGCGCGCTCGAGCTCTGCGACGGCCTCGACCAGGACTGCGACGGCGACGCCGACGAGGACGTGCCGGCGGCGCCCTGCGGGCCGGCGGCCGGCGCGTTCGCGCTCTCGGGCGGCGGCTTCGTCCGCGACTTCCTCCTCCTCGGCCCGGTCGCGGCGCAGCCGGGCACGTGCTTCGAGCAGGCGACGCAGCTGCCCGGCGGAGACGCCGCGGCGGATCCCGCGCCCGGCGACCCGGCGCTCGGGGCGGCGTGGGTCCACCACGCCGACCCCGACGACACCGTCGACCTCGACGCGCTCTCCGGCTCGTCGGATCCCGACCGCCTCGCCTGGCTGTTCGCGCGCCTCGTCGTCCCGGCGTCGGGCCACTACGAGGTGCGGCTCGAGGGCAGCGACGCGGTCGAGGCGCGGCTCGACGGCGCGGCGCTGTCGCTCGGCGCCGCGCCCGAGGCGTGCGACGACGCCGCGGTGCACGGGGCGCCGGTGTGGCTCGCCGCGGGCACGCACCGGCTCCTCGTCCGCACCTCCACCAACGGCGGCAACTGGACGGTGAAGCTGAAGCTGACCCGCGCGCGGCGCGGCGCCGACACCGGCAACGACGTCAACGCCGACGACGTGCGGGTGGACGTGGGCGTCGGCACCGACGCCGGCGCCTGCACCGCGGGCGCGCTGACCTGCGCCGCCGGCGTGCCGAGCTGCACCGGCGCGATCGGCCCCGCCGCGGCGGAGGACTGCGGCGCCGCCGGCGACGAGGACTGCGACGGCGCCACCGACGAGCGCGACGAGGACGGCGACGGCATCGACTCCGACGCCTGCGGCGGCGGCGACTGCGACGACCGCGATCGCTTCGTCGGCCCCTCGCAGCCGGAGCTCTGCGACGCCCTCGGCCGCGACGAGGACTGCAGCGGCGCCCGGAACGACCTCGCCGCGCGACCGTGCGGCCGGGCGCCGGAGATCCGCTGCGATCCGGTCACCGGCTACTTCTTCGACTGGCTCCTCCTCGGGCCGATCGACGCGCCCGGCCTCGGCGGCGCGGGCGGCTGCCAGGACGAGCGCGACCTCGTCGCCGCCATGGGCGGACCGGCGGAGGCGACCCTCGACCCGTCCGACGGCGACGTCGCCGGGCCGCTCGGGTGGCGCTTCCGCAACTTCACCGCCGAGGGCAACGGCCTCGTCAACCTCGCCACCCACCTCGCCGCCGACGGCGCGGACGTGGAGCGGGTCACCGTCTACGCCTTCGCCCGGATCTGGTCGCCCGCCGACCGGGCGGCGCGGCTCTCCGGCAGCAGCGCCGACGGCGTGCAGGTCTGGCTCGAGGGCGTCGAGGTCCTCCGCTACGACGGCGCGGCCCGCGCGTACACGCCGGACTCCGACCAGATCGACGTGCAACTCCGCGCCGGCGCGAACCGGCTGCTGATCAAGGTCACCAACCAGTCGGGCGGCTTCGGCTTCGGCTACCGCTTCCTGAACCCCGCCACCGGCACGCCGTACACCGACCTCTACAGCGACCTCGGGCGCGGCCGGAGCACCAACGGCTGCCAGGCCGGCACGCGCACCTGCGGGGCGGGGGGCTGGGCCGCCTGCGCCGGCGCGGTGAACGCGCAGCCCGAGACCTGCAACGGCTTCGACGACGACTGCGACGGCTTCCGGCTCCCGGGCGAGGACGACGGCGACGGCGACGGCGCGCGCCCCTGCGGCGGCGACTGCGACGACGGCCGCGCCGACGTCGGCCCGAGCGCCGCCGAGGTGTGCGACGGCCGCGACAACGACTGCGACGGCGTCACCGATCCGGGCCGCGACGACGGCCAGCCGGACCAGGGCCTGTGCTGGGGCGTCGCCGGCGCCGAGTGCCTCTCCGACGGCGGCTGGGTCTGCCCCGGCGGCGTCGGAGGCCGCTGCCGGATCAACGTCGGCGACTGCAACGCCGACGCCGACTGCACCGGCCCGTACGGCGCCGGCTGGAGCTGCGCGCAGAACCTCTGGGGCGACGACTACTGCGTCCGCTGCGGCGCGGAGTAGTCGCTCCTACGACTTCAGCTTGAGCAGGTTGCGGATCGTCTCGAGGACGTCGACGAACCGCACCGGCTTCTGCAGGAACGCGTCGGCGCCGGACTGCTCGGCGCGCAGCTTCGCGTCCTTGCCGCCCGCGGAGACGACGAGCACCGGGATCGCCTTGGTGGCCGGGTCCTCGCGGACGCGCTCGACGAGCTGGAAGCCGTCCATCACCGGCATGTAGAGGTCGGTGACGACGAGCTCGACGCCGCCCTGCTTGAGCGCCGCGATCGCCTCGTGGCCGTTCGCCGCGAAGACGACGTCGACGCCCGCGCCGGCCTCGCCCGCGAGCTTGCCCATGCGCTTCAGCGCGTAGGCGTACATCTCGATCACGTGCGGGTTGTCCTCGACGAGCAGGACCCGGTAGCGCTTCGGCCCGGCCGCCGCGGTCGCGCCCGGGGCCGGGGCCGCCGGGGCCGGGGGCGGGGCGCCCGCGGCGCGGGCGAGCTCGGCGAGCCGGCGGCGGTCCTCCTCGCCGTCGACGCGGATCCCGACGCCGCCCGGCGTCCCCGGCGTGGAGGGCCGGATCCAGGTCACGGTGCCGGCGAGCTCCACCGCGGAGAGCAGCCCGGGGAACGAGAGCGCCACGCGGGCCGGGTCGCCGATCTGGAACGCCCGGTCCGTGCGGACGAAGATCCCGCCCGCCGACACGTTCTCCGTGGCGTCGCGCAGGAAGCCCTCCCGGTCGCGGTAGTCGACCCGGAGGATCATCGCGTGACGCGGGTCCGTCCGCTTGTCCGGGCCGCTGGTCTCGTCGGGCATAAGGGCGCTGAAATCTGTGGGTTTCCCGCGGATCTCAGGGCGACGGTACCAGGACGGGTTTTCCTTGACAACGAAACCTTCGAAGCCGATCTTGTGCGCCTTTTTCAGGCCGAAGGACCGCCGGAAGAGCGCACGCAACCGTGCGGCCTGACGGGAAGTTCCCGGCGATCCGGCTGTCGGTTCGCAGTCCCACGGAGCCACGCGAGATGGCAGCGCCGTTCACCCCCGAGCAGCAGGCGACCTTCGACGCAGAGATGGGGCGGTGGCTCGCGAAGTTCCCGCCGGAGCGCAAGGCCGCCGCGATCCTCCCCGGCCTGCACGTCGCCCAGGATCTCCTCGGCTGGCTCCCGCCGGAGGCCATGCTCCAGGTCGCCGAGAAGTGCGGCGCGCCGCCGGAGCGGGTCCGCGAGGTCGCCACCTTCTACGTGATGTACTTCACGCAGCCGAAGGGCAAGTTCGTCGTCGACGTCTGCACGAACATCGCCTGCTCGCTGCGCGGCGCCGAGGTGCTGATCGGGCACCTCGAGGAGAAGCTCGGCGTCCACCTCGGCGAGACGACCGAGGACGGGCTCATCACCCTCCGCGAGTTCGAGTGCCTCGGCGCCTGCGGCAACGCGCCGTGCCTCCAGGTGAACTCCCGCTTCCACATGGACATGACGCTGAAGAAGGCCGACGACCTCGTCGAGGACCTGCGCAAGCAGGCCGGGAAGGTCTAGCCCGTGCCCGTCACCCAGCCCGCACAGCACCGGCTCCTCACCAAGAACTGGTACAAGCCGAACAACCGCACCCTGAAGTTCTACAAGGAGAACGGCGGCTACAAGGCCCTCGAGAAGGCCCTGAAGCTGCAGCCCGCCGAGGTGATCGAGGCGGTGAAGAAGTCGGTGCTCCGGGGCCGCGGCGGCGCGGGCTTCCCCACCGGCATGAAGTGGTCCTTCGTGCCGAAGGACTCGCCGAAGCCGAAGTACCTCGTCGTCAACGCCGACGAGTCCGAGCCCGGCACCTTCAAGGACCGCGAGATCATCGAGCAGGACCCGCACTCGCTGATGGAGGGCATCGCCATCGCCTGCCACGCGATCGGCGCCCACACCGCGTACGTCTACATCCGCGGCGAGTACCTCGAGCAGTGGGAGATGCTCGAGACGGCGATCAAGGAGTGCTACGAGGCCGGGATCTTCGGCAAGAGCGTGATGGGCACGGGCTTCGCGCTCGACGTCCACACCTACCGCGGCGCCGGCGCGTACATCTGCGGCGAGGAGACCGCGCTCCTCAACTCGCTCGAGGGCTGGAAGGGCTGGCCGCGGCTGAAGCCGCCGTTCCCCGCGGTGTCGGGCCTCTTCGGCGCGCCCACCGTCGTCAACAACGTCGAGACGATCAACACCCTGCCGCTCGTGTTCACCATGGGCGCGGACGAGTACGTGAAGCTCGGCACGCCGAAGTCGGGCGGCACGCGCCTCGTCTGCCTCTCGGGCCACATCAACAAGCCCGGGACGTACGAGATCCCGATGAACCTCAGCTACCGCGAGCTCATCGACTCGCCGGAGTGGGGCGGCGGCGTGCCCGGCGGTCGCAAGGTGAAGTGCGTGATCCCCGGCGGCACCTCGGCGCCGGTGCTCACGCCCGACGAGCTCGACGTCGCCTGCGAGTTCGAGGCGCTCAAGAACATCAACTCGATGGCCGGCTCCGGCGCGATCGTCGTCATGGACGACACCACCTGCATGGTGCGCGCGCTCTGGCGGGTCTCGAAGTTCTACGCCGAGGAGTCGTGCGGCCAGTGCACGCCGTGCCGCGAGGGCACGCCGTGGATGGAGCGCATCCTCCGCAAGATCGAGGAGGGGAAGGCCGAGCCGAAGGACCTCACCCTCCTCATCTCCGTGTGCAACGCCATCGCGCCGTACCCGCCGATCGGCCTCGGCACCACCATCTGCGCGCTCGGCGACGCCGCGGCGCTGCCGGTGCACTCCACGGTGCAGAAGTACCGGGCCGAGTTCGAGCAGCACATCGCCGAGCACCGGTGCCCGTTCCCCACGCCCTTCGGCAAGCTCGCCGAGGAGGGGGTCCGCAAGTGAGCCTCCTCGCCGTCCAGATGCTCTCCGAGCACTGGGTCTTCTACCCGCTCGCGCTGCTCACCGTCGTCGGCGCGTTCGCGGTGATCCTCGCCCACAACCCGGTCTACGCGGCGATGTCGCTGGTCGCGACGTTCTTCGGGATCGCCGGCATCTACGTCGTCCTCTCCGCGCACCTCCTCGCCGCGCTCCAGGTGATCGTCTACGCCGGCGCGATCATGGTGCTCTTCCTCTTCGTGATCATGCTGCTCTCGCTCTCCGAGCAGGACCTCGGCGAGCGACGGCTCACGCTCTGGAAGGTGCTCGGCGGCGCGGCGGCGTGCGTCTTCGCCGCCCTCGCCTACATCGTCTTCGAGGGCGTGCCGCAGGACTCGGCGGGCTCGCTGCCGCCGGGCTACGGCACGGTGGCCGGCGTCGGCCGGGTGCTCTTCACGCAGTACGTCCTCCCCTTCGAGGCGACCTCGATCCTGCTCCTGGTCGCGATCGTCGGCGCCGTCGTCGTCGCCAAGGCGAAGATCTGATGGAGACCGTCCCCCTCGGCCACTACCTGACCCTCGCCGCGATGCTGTTCGCGATCGGCGTCGGGGCGGTGCTGGTGCGGCGCAACGCGCTGGTGGTGTTCATGGGCGTCGAGCTGATGCTCAACGCCGCGAACCTGACCTTCCTCGCCTTCGCGCGGTCGTTCGGCGACACCGGCGGGCACGCCATCGCCTTCTACGTGATCGCCGTGGCGGCGGCGGAGGCGGCCATCGGCCTGGCCATCGTCATCGCGGTGTTCCGCTCGCGCGCCACGATCAACGTCGACGAAGTCGACGCCCTCAAGCATTAGAGACGGAGCGGCCCTTGCTCTCCTGGCTCATCGAGTACACGTCGGGCGTCGGCGACGCCCTGCACTACGTCATCCTGCTGCCGCTCCTCGGCGCGGCGGTGAACGGGCTGCTCGGCAAGCGGCTCGGCCGCGCCAACGTCAACCTCATCGCCTGCGGCGTCATCTTCGCGGCGTTCCTGGTCTCGGCGGCGGCGCTCTTCCGCGCCTCCACCGTCGGCACCGTCTCCGAGCTGTGGTGGCACTGGTTCTCGGTCGGCAACGTCGACGTCGAGATGGCCCTCTCGGTGGATCGCCTCTCGGGCACGCTCATCTGCGTGGTCACCGGCGTCGGCTTCCTCATCCACGTCTTCTCGACCGAGTACATGGGCCACGACGAGGGGTACTGGCGCTACTTCGCCTACCTCAACCTGTTCGTGGCGATGATGGCCACGCTGGTCCTCGGCTCGAACCTGGTGGTGATGTTCGTCGGCTGGGAGGGCGTCGGCCTCGCCTCCTACCTGCTCATCGGGTTCTGGTACACCGACGAGGCGAAGGCGTTCGCCGGCCGCAAGGCCTTCATCGTCAACCGCATCGGCGACTTCGGCTTCATCCTCGGCATCTTCACGCTGATCGCGCTCTTCGGCACCGTCGACTTCTCCGACCTCGCCACCGCGTCGCGCGACCTCGACACCGCCGTCCGGCTCTCCTCGGGGGTCTTCGCCGGCTGGACGATCTGGGGCGTGGTGACGCTCGCGTGCCTGCTGCTCTTCCTCGGCGCCACCGGCAAGAGCGCGCAGTTCCCGCTCTACGTCTGGCTGCCCGACGCGATGGCCGGCCCGACGCCGGTCTCCGCCCTCATCCACGCGGCGACGATGGTGACCGCCGGCGTCTACATGACGTCGCGGCTCGGCTTCCTCTACGCGCTCTCGCCGACGTCGATGATGACCATCGCGGTGGTCGGCGTGTTCACCGCCATCCTCGCGGCGCTGATCGCCTTCGCCCAGAACGACATCAAGAAGGTCCTCGCCTACTCGACGGTGTCGCAGCTCGGGTTCATGTTCATCGGCGTCGGCGTCGGCGCCTGGTGGGCGGCGATCTTCCACCTCGTCACCCACGCGTTCTTCAAGGCCTGCATGTTCCTCGGCGCCGGCTCGGTGATGCACGGGATGCGCGACGAGACGGACATCCGGAAGTTCGGCGGGCTGCGGCACGAGATGAAGAGCACGTGGCTCACGTTCCTCGTGGGCACGATCGCCATCACCGGCGTCTTCCCGCTCTCGGGCTTCTTCTCGAAGGACGCGATCCTCCACGCCGCCCACGCCACGCCGAACCTCTGGACGCCGTGGCTGCCGACGGCGATCTGGATCGCCGGCCTCTGCGCCGCCGGCGGCACCGCCTTCTACATGTGGCGGATGCACTTCCTCACCTTCATGGGCGAGCGCCGCGGCCTGAAGGACCACCACGCCCACGAGTCCGGTCCGGCGATGACCGGTCCGCTCTGGGTGCTCGCCGGGCTCTCGGTCGGCGCGCTGGCGTGGGGCCTTCCGTCGCACGAGGGCGCGCGGTTCGAGCGCTTCCTCCAGCCGGTGTTCGCGACCGCGCAGGGCAACCTCGCCCGCACCTTCGCCCGCGGCGCCGCCGACCTCGGCGTCTCGCGGCCGGAGCTGGCAGGCGCCCACGGCTGGGGCGAGATGCTCCCCGGCTACGCCATCGCCATGGCCATCGGCCTCATCGGCATGGCGATCGCCTGGGCCCTCTACCTCGGCCCGGGCCGCGCCTTCCTCGCCAGCTTCACCTCGGGCGGGATCGGCGCCGCGCTCCAGCGCTTCGCCTACGACAAGTTCTACGTGGACGAGGTCTACGACTACCTGATCGTCACGCCGCTCAAGGGCGCGTCGAAGATCCTCTGGCAGGTGGTCGACTCCCTCGCGATCGACCGGCTCCTCGTCAACGGCAGCGCGGCGTTCGTCGGGTGGTTCGCCTCGGTCATCCGCTGGTTCCAGAACGGCGACGTGCAGCGGTACGCGGCGGTGATGGCGGTGTCCGCCGTCGTCATCCTCTGGTTCCTCCTCGGCTAGGAGCACACGTGGGCGCGCTGTTCGACAACCTCCTGTCGATCGTCACCTTCCTGCCGCTGGTGGGCGCGGTGGTCGCCTTCTTCGTGCCCGGCGAGGAAGGCAAGCTGGCCCGCGGCATCGCGCTGGTCACCTCGACCGCGGTGTTCTTCGCGAGCCTCGGGCTGCTCTGGCAGTTCGACGCCGGCGCGACCGCGGCGTTCCAGCTCGAGACCAAGGTCCCGTGGCTCGAGTCGCTCGGGGTCGGCTACCACGTGGGCGTGGACGGCGTGGCGCTCCTCCTGGTGCTGCTCACGACCTTCCTCACCCCGCTCGTCATCTACTCGTCGACGATGGGCATCACCCACCGGCTCAAGGAGTTCGCGATCTCGCTCCTGGTGCTGGAGACGGCCATGCTCGGCGCCTTCGTCGCGCTCGACATGGTGCTGTTCTACGTCTTCTGGGAGCTGATGCTGGTGCCGATGTTCCTCATCATCGGCGTCTGGGGCTCCGAAGACCGCATCTACGCCGCGGTGAAGTTCTTCATCTACACCATGGTCGGCTCGCTCTTGATGCTGATCGCGATCCTCTACTGCTACTGGGCGACCGGCAGCGGCGGCGGCGCGCGGAGCTTCGACTACGTGGCCTTCCTGGCGCTCCAGCACGCGCCCGAGGTGCAGTTCTGGCTCTTCCTCGCCTTCGCCCTGGCGTTCGCGGTGAAGGTGCCGATGTTCCCGTTCCACACCTGGCTGCCCGACGCCCACGTGCAGGCGCCCGCGGCCGGCTCGGTCATCCTCGCCGGCGTGCTGCTGAAGATGGGCACCTACGGCTTCTACCGCTTCGCCTTCCCGTTCTTCCCGGAGGCGGCCTTCGAGCTGCGCTGGCTGATCGTGACGCTCTCGGTGGTGGGCATCGTCTACGGCTCGCTGATGTCGATGGCGCAGCGGGACATGAAGAAGCTCGTCGCCTACTCCTCGGTGGCGCACCTCGGCTTCGTGATGCTCGGCCTCTCGGCGCTGACCACCTCGGGCGTGAACGGCGCCGTCTACCAGATGCTGAACCACGGCATCTCCACCGGCGCGCTCTTCCTCCTCATCGGCATGATCTACGAGCGCCGCCACACCCGGCTCCTCGCCGACTACGGCGGCATCGCCAAGGTGATCCCGGCGTTCGCGACGGTGTGGCTCATCGTCACCCTCTCGTCGATCGGCCTGCCGGGCACCAACGGCTTCATCGGCGAGTTCATGATCCTCGCCGGCACGTTCGTCTCGAAGCTCGAGCACGCCACCGCGTGGGGCGCGGCGGCGGCGAGCGGGGTGGTGCTCGGCGCGGTCTACATGCTGTGGATGTACCAGCGGGTGTGGCACGGCACCGTCCGCCACGAGGAGAACCGCGGCCTGAAGGACCTCACCGTCCGCGAGTGGATCGTCGTCGCGCCGCTGGTCGCGCTCATCTTCGCGATGGGACTGTTCCCGAGGCCCTTCCTCGAGCTCTCGGAGCCGTCGGTGAAGCGCTTCGTCGACCGGATGGCGCAGGTCCGGCCCGCGCTCGCCGGCGATCCGACGCCGATCACCGGCGCCCTCGCGCAGGCCGCGGCCGCCCCGGCCCGTCCCGCCGCGGCGCCGGCGCCGTCCCGTCCCGCGCCCGGCGGCACCGGCGCGCCGCCCACCGGCGGCCTCCGCTTCGACCCGAGCCG
>CAZDGH010000194.1:0-10854 GCA_964504805.1 uncultured Myxococcales bacterium
CGCCGCCCCCGTCCCCCAGCGCCGGACAGTGCACGGAGAGCGCCACGGTGTCGGCCCGGGACGTCGCCTCGGAGAGGTCGAGCTTCCCGGCGGCCTGCACCGCGTCGCAGTGGAGCGAGAGGCCGCGCTCGCGGCACGCCGCCGCCAGCGTCGCGAGCGGCTGCACCACGCCGGTCTCGTGGTTCGCGAGCTGCACCGCGACCGTGGCGCCCGCCGGGAGCGCGGCGACCGCGGCGACGTCGACCAGGCCCCGGGCGTCGACCGGCAGCGTCCGAGCCTCCGGCAGGAGCCGGATCGACGGGTGCTCGGTGGCCGAGGCGACGACCGACGGCCGGAGCCTCAGCGCGAGCGCGTTCGCCTCGCTGCCCGAGCCCGTGAAGACGACCTCGCCCGGGGAGACGCCGGCGAGGGCGGCGACCTGCGCCCGGGCGCGCTCGAGCAGCGCCCGCGCGCGGCGGCCCTCGGCGTGCACCGACGACGGGTTCCCGGGGCCGAGCGCGAGCGCCTCGGCCGCGGCCTCGGCGGCCGCGGGGTGGAGCGGGGCGCCCGCCGCCCAGTCCAGGTACGCGCGGGGGCCGGCCAGGGCCGCTACTCCTCGGGCTCGTACTCGAGCAGCGGCACCGACTTGCCCGCCGGAACGCCGAACTCCTGGCAGAAGCGCTTCACCAGGTCCTTCTTGAAGTCGGCGAGCTCGCCCTTGGCGAGCCGGCCCACCGGCAGCCGCGCGCCGGCCATCTGCCCGTGGCCGCCGGCGGTGCCGCCGCGCTCCTCGACGACCTCGCGGATGAGCTTGCCCGCGTTCATCCGGCGGTCGTTGGTGCGCAGCGAGACGTAGAGGTTGTCCTCGTACAGCGCGAAGGCGAGCGACCACTTCATGTCCTCGAGGAACAGGTGGCGCTCCGCGACCTCGGCGACCATGTCCGGCGCGTAGATCTCGCCGAGGTCGGCGATCACCGCGTTGCCGTGGACCCGGGCCCGCTCGACGGCCGTGTGGTACAGCCGGAAGTACTCGGCCGGCAGTCGAGGGTGCTCGATCTCGTCGAGCGCCCGCTTGTCCACGAACGGGAAGAGCCAGAGGTAGGCGTCGACGTCCACCTCCTCCGTCTCGCGGCCGAGGTCCCGGGTGTCGGCCTTGATCCCGTAGAGGAGGGCGGTCGCCACCTCGCGGCTCGGGGTCACGCCGAGGGCGCGCAGGTACTCCGCGGCGATGGTGGAGGTGGCGCCGTAGTCGCCGCCGACCTCCGCGTGCGCCGCCTGCCGGCTCTCCGGCCGCTCCGGGTGGTGGTCGAAGATGACGTCCGGGAAGAAGCGCGGCGGCAGGGAGTGGTTGCCCATCTCCGGCTGGGTGTCGACGAGGCAGATGAGGTCGTGCTCGTCGAAGACGACCCGCGAGAGCGGCACGATCGGCAGCCGCAGCACCTTCACCAGGGCGGTGTTCTCGCTCCGGCCGATGATGCCGCCGTAGGCGACGGTGCAGGCGAGGCCGGCGCGCTCCTCGAAGAGCTGCGCCAGGGCGAGGGCCGCGCCGATCGAGTCGGGGTCCGGGTTGTCGTGGGTGAGGACGAGCGCCTTGCGCCGGCTCTTGGCGAGCTCGACGAGCCGCGCCGCGCGCTCGCGGACGTCTTGGGTGCTCTCTCTTCGCGCCACCAACGCCATGCCGGCTTCCGTGGCGCGCCGCCGCTCCGGGCTCCTGCGCGCGCCGTCGATCGCTACCCCTCGAAAAAGGCCGGCCATCCTAGGTTCACCCCGGTCACCCGTCAAAGCGCCCCGGGTGCCGAGGTTCTTAACCGTGCGGAACGACGGGTGCTTTCGGAAGCCCTCGCCCGCCCGGGCCGGCGCCGGACGAGCCGCCGGAGCCGCGCGAGCTCGGCCTTCCAGCCGTCCGGGTTCGGGGTCTCGAGGACGCCCGGCACCCGGGCGAACCGGCCGTCGTTGACGAGGTGGCGGAAGGGCGCGAGGCCCATCTCGCCCCGGCCGATCTCGGCGTGGCGGTCGACCCGGCAGCCGAGCGGCTTCTTCGAGTCGTTCAGGTGGAAGGCCCGGACCGCCGACAGCCCGCCGACCGAGAGGCCGAAGGACCGCATCGCCCTCCGGTAGGACCGCTCGTCGCCGAGGTCGTGGCCGGCGGCGAAGGCGTGGCAGGTGTCGAAGCAGATCCCGAGGCGGCCCGCGTGCCGGGACAGCTCGAGCAGCGCGCCGAGGTCGTCGAAGGCGGCGCCGAGGCAGTGGCCCTGCCCGGCGGTGTTCTCGAGCCAGATCTCGACCTTCCCCGGCACGAGCGCGAGCGCCTCGTCCACGAGCTTCGCCGCGAGGACGAGGCCGCGCTTCCGGTCGGGGTGGCTGCCGGGGTGGAGGACGAGGCCCGGCAGCCCGAACGCCTCCGCCCGGCGCAGCTCGTCGACGAGGCCGGCGAGGGACTTCTCGCGGATCGGCCCCGGCTCCGCCGCCGGGTTCACGAGGTAGCTCGCGTGGGCCATGGCGTGGCGGATCGGCGAGGCCGACGCCGCCTGCGCGAAGAGCGCCACGTCGTCCCGGGAGAGCTCCTTCGCCTTCCAGGTGCGGGCGCTCTTCAGGAAGAGCTGGATCGCGTCGGCGCCACGGGCCCGGGCCCGCTCGAAGGCGAGGTGGCAGCCCCCGGCGGTCGACTCGTGGTTGCCGAGGATCACTTGCCGGAGGCGGCCTTCCGCTGCTCGGCCCGGCGCGCCCGGATGAACTTGATGGCGTTCTCCAGGCTGTTGTCGACGCCCTCGAGGAGCACCGCGCGCAGGGTGGCGAGCGGGAGCCGGAGCGCGTCGTAGTACTTCTGCCGATCGATGGCGTGGATGATCGCCGGCGGGTAGCCGCCGCGGACGAGGTAGACGTTCTGGAGCAGCCGGGCCACGCGGCCGTTGTGCTCCGAGTACGGGTACACCTGCATGAACTGCCAGTGGACGTACGCCGCCTGCTTGACCGGGTGGAACTCCTTGAACTCCGCCGACCCGGTGAAGTCCACGAGCTTCTTCAGCTGGTCCTCGATCTTCGGGGGCTGCGCGATGTCGTGGTAGTAGGCGCGGTGGAGCGGCATCTCCTTCCGCATCATCCCCTTGCCGTTGTCCGGCACGCCGCGCTGGAGCGTCTCGAAGAGCTGCTTCGCGAGGGCGAGGTTGACCTTCGCCTTGCCCTCCTTGGCCTCCGCCTCGACGAGGTCGAGGCAGGCCTTGTGGTTGCGCACCAGCGTGACGACCGAGACCAGGGAGGCGTCGGCGACGAGCTGCGCCTCGAGCGCCGCGGCGATCTCCGGCTCCGCGAGCACGACGCCCTCGAGCGCGTTCTCGTGGTAGATCCACGACATCCGGTAGCGGCGGCGGAACTCCTCGCCCAGATCCGGGTGCTCGTCGACGAGCTCGGCGAGCTCCTCGCGGCGATCGTCGATCGACAGGTAGCGGTTGCTCATGCTTCCTCCGCGCGTCCGGCGTCCATGCGAACGGACCCCGGTCCCTCCTTCATTCCCGGGCCCCCCCGCTGTCTCGACGCGGAGCCTTGGAATTTTTGGAGCTTACGGCGGATGCGGCGCGTCTGTCAAGACGCTTTACGTCAGACCTCGAGGAAGAAGCTGTTCGCCGCGTGGTCGAGCAGGTCGCGGGACAGCTGCGGCGGCACCCGGCGGAAGCGGGCGGCGTCCGAGAGGAGCTGGAGGATGTCGCGGGGGTGGCAGGAGCGGAGCTGCTTGCCGTTCGGCTTGTAGTAGCCCTCGAGCAGGTAGGTGACCGCCGCCTCGTTGAACGGGATCCCCTGGCCCTCGCAGACCCTCCGGAAGATCGCCCGGAACTGCTCCTCGGTGGGGTTGCCGACCTCGATCTTGTAGCGGATGCGCCGGAGGAAGGCCTCGTCGACGAGGTCCTTCGGGTCGAGGTTCGTCGAGAAGACGACCAGCTGGTCGAAGGGGATCTCGAACTTCTTGCCGGTGTGCAGGGTGAGGAAGTCGATCCGCTTCTCGAGCGGGACGATCCAGCGGTTGAGCAGGTCGCTCGGGTGGACCTTCTGCCGGCCGAAGTCGTCGATGAGCAGCATGCCGCCGTTCGCCTTCACCTGGAACGGCGCCTCGTAGAAGCGGCTGGTCGGCGAGTAGATGAGGTCGAGGCTCTCGAGGGTGAGCTCGCCGCCGACGACGACCGAGGGCCGGCGGCAGACCATCCACCGCTCGTCCATCGCGTGCTTCTGCCGCCGCGGCCCCTCGCCCCGCGACAGCTCGATCGACGCGTGGACGAGCGGGTCGTAGACCTTGACGATCTGCCCGTCGATCTCCAGCGCGTGCGGGACGAAGACCTCGCCGCCGAGGCAAGCGGAGATCGCCTCGGCGAGGGTCGTCTTGCCGTTGCCGGGCGGGCCGTAGAGGAACAGCGACCTCCCGGAGTTGATCGCCGGGCCGATCTTCTCCACCAGGCCGCGGTCGATGACGAGGTGGCCGAGGGCGAGCTCGAGCCGCTCGCGGTCCACCACCGGCTGCTCGGCGTGCTGCGCGGTGACGAGGCCGTTGTACTGCTCGATCGGCACCGGCGCCGGGCCGGTGTAGGTGGTGCGCTCGAGGGCGCCGCGGGCGTGCTCGCGGCCCTTCTCGGTGAGGACGAACTCGGTGGTGGTGCGGCCGAATCCCTTGCCGCCGCGGAGGTCGACGAGCTTCTCCTGCGCCAGGAAGTCGATCACCGCCTCGGTGACGCCGGCCCAGGGGAGCCTCAGCGAGCCCGCCACCTCCACGCCGGTGGCGGTGCCGCTGTAGTACATGAGCTTCAGCGCGAGGTCGTGGAGCACGCCGGGCCGGAGCCCGGTCTCCTCGATCGACCGCGGCTCCGGCGGCGAGAGGTCGAGGATCCCCGGGCTCTCGAGGCCGAACGGGTTCGCCTCGGTCAGATCGGTCTCGGGAGCGGACACGGCGCGGGTCGACCCCTCAGACGTAGGTGAGCCACTCCGCGTACCGGGGCTCCTCGCCGCGGATGGCGCGGAAGAACGTCTTCTGGATCTCGGTGGTGATCGGGCCCGGCTTGCCGGCGCCGATCTTCCGGTCGTCGATCTCGCGGACCGGGGTCACCTCGGCGGCGGTGCCGCAGAAGAAGACCTCGTCGCAGAGGTAGAGCCAGTCGCGGGTGAAGGTCCGCTCGTGGAGCTTGTACCCCTTGTCGAGGGCGATCTTCACCAGCGCGTCGCGGGTGATGCCGGCGAGGATCGGGCTCGACGCCGCGGGCGGCGTGCGGATGACGCCGTCGCGGACGCAGAAGACGTTCTCGCCGGTCGCCTCGGCGACGTAGCCCTCGGCGTCGAGGAGGATCGCCTCGTTGTAGCCGGCGAGGAGCGCCTCGCGCTTCGCGAGCACCGAGTTCACGTACTGGCCGGTGATCTTCCCCTTCACCATCGCCGAGTTCACGTGCATGCGCGTGAACGAGGAGATCTTGGCGCGGATGCCGGCCTTCAGGCCCTCGTCGCCGAGGTACGCGCCCCACTCCCAGACCGCGATCGCCGCGCGGATCGGGTTCACCGCGCCGAGCCCCATCGCGCCGTCGCTCACCCACGCCAGCGGGCGCAGGTAGCACGACTCCATCTTGTTGATCCGCACCGCCTCGCAGCACGCCTCGGCGATCTGCTCCTCGGTGTACGGGATCTCCATCAGGCAGATCTTGGCGGACTCGAAGAGCCGCCGGACGTGCTCGCGGAGGCGGAAGATCGCCGTGCGGCCGTCGGCGGTCTTGTACGCCCGGATGCCCTCGAAGACGCCGAGCCCGTAGTGGAGCGTGTGGGTCATCAGGTGGACGTTGGCGTCCGCCCAGTCGATCCACTTCCCGTCCATCCAGATCTTCTGGCCCTTCCGGCTCTCGGTGGGGTTGGCCACGGTGTCCTCCGGGGGCGCGTGGATGACGCGCCGGGTCGAACGCTCACGGGATGTCGGAGCGCGGGCATCATGCGGACAGAAGGCCCCCTGGTCAACACGCGGAGACGCCTGCGCCGGCGGTCAGCGGGGTACAGCGGCGAGCCACGCCGCGAGCCGCGCGAGGGCCGGCGCGCCGCGTCGATCGCGGAAGAGACCGAAGTGGTCCGGCGCGTACGGCAGGCCGGACGACGGGCCCTCGAACGCCACCTCGGCCCTGCCGCCGAGCCAGCCGGCCAGGCGCGCCGCGTCGTCGCGCTCGCCCCAGCCGTCGCCCTCGGCGTAGACGAGGCGCACCGGCCGGTCGATCGAGGCGAGGGCCCTCGCGTAGTCGGTGCCGTCGTCTCCGTCGAAGCGCCCGTCGCGGTGGAACCGCGCGATCTGCGCGAGGTACGGCAGGCTCTCCTCGGCGGTGCCGAAGCGGATGCGGCGCACGAGGAAGGTGCGGCCGAGGGGCCGGGCGAGGCCGTGCAGCAGCTCGAGCTGCGCGGCGCGCCACAGCCTGCGGGCGAGGGGCCTCGTGCGCCGCAGATCCCAGACGGCGGAGCACACCGCGGCCACGCGATCGAAGCGCTGCGACGGGGGCGCGGTGGCCTGGTGGGCGAGGCCGACGAGGCCGCCCAGCGAGTGGCCGCACCAGACCACCGGCAGGCCGGGCGCGTCGGCGCGCACCGCGGCGAGGGCCGCGGGCGCGTCCTCGCGGACGAGGTCGTCGAAGGACCACGACACGCCCGGTGAGGCCCGCGGGAGCGAGCCGCCGTGGCCGCGGAGCTCGAGCACGTAGGCGACGAGGCCCGCGGCGGCGCAGGCGGGCGCGAGGGTCCGCTGCAGGTACGCCCCGTCGGCCATCATCGCGTGGCAGAGGATCGCCGCGCCCCTCGGCGGCCCCGCGGGCGCGACCTTCACGAGGCGCAGGCGGAACCGCCCCGACGGCGCGAGCACGAGGCCGGTCACGGCCGCGCCGCGAGCTCCTCGAGCGGCGGCAACTTCGAGGTGAGCTTCGCGAGCAGCGGAGCCTCGGAGGCGAGCTCGGCCTTGCCGCGCTCGACGGTGCGGAGCACGGTCTCCACCGAGGGCACGAGCTCCACCGGCGAGAGGGTGCGCTGGAAGCTGCGGACCACGTGGGCGTAGCGGGTGGAGAGGCGCACGTTCTCGGCGGCGATCCGCTGCATCGGCAGCCAGATCGGGGTGGTGAGCCGCGGGGAGAAGGCGTCGAGGGCGAGCACCACCGCGTTGCGCGAGCCGAGCTTGCCCGACTGCACGTAGCGCCACGCGGCGCGGGCCGGCACGTTGTCGGTGACGCCGCCGTCGATGAGCCGGAAGATCTCCTTCTCCGCGCACAGCCTCCCGAGCAGCGCGTGGATGCGCTCGTCGTCGCGGGTGACGTCGTAGTGGATGACGCCGGGCACCGCCGAGGAGAACCCGGCGGCGTCGAGGACGTCGAGCTCCTCGGTCCAGGACTCGTAGCCGGCGTGCACCGTAGTGAGCACCTGCGGCCGCCCGAGGAGCTCGGCGATCGAGAGCACCACCTCCTCGATCTTCGCCCGGACCAGCCACGGCCGGAGCGCGAGGGTGCGCACGTCGAGGAGCCGCTCGTAGTGCTCGAGCGGCCGCGGGAGCATGCCGCGGCGGATCCCGGTGAGGGTGATCAGCATCGGGATCGGCAGGTCGCGGAACGTGTACGGCTCGCCGGCCGGGGTGGTGAAGTACTTGCCGACGGCGGCGCGGAGGTAGAGCCGGAGCGCGGCGGGCAGGCCGTAGCGGCTGTCGGTGTGGAGCACGCGGAAGAGCCGGCGGAAGGAGAGGCCGCGGACCACCGCGGCGATCTCGCCGCCGTCGAACCGGCTCTGCCGCGCCCGGAAGAGGCCGAGGATCCCGCCCATGCTCGTGCCGGCGATGAGCCGGGGGACGATCCCGAGCTCCTCGAGCAGCGCGAAGGCGCCCAGGTACACGTAGCCCGTGCCGCCGCCGCCGCCGAGGACGAGCACGAGCTGCTTCTCGCGGAGCTCCTGGTCGAGCCGCACCGGGTCGAGGCGGTCGGCGTGGCGCCGGAGCAGCGCGTCGCGGAGCGTGCGGGTGCGGCGGGCGAGCCCGGGGGCGACGCTGCCGGCGGCGGCGAGGTCGACGCGGCCGCCGAGCACCGGGCCGAGGAGCGCCGCGACCTCGTCGCGGAAGGCGGCGACGTCGTGCTCGAGGGCGACGTCCTCGGTGCCGACGCGCACCAGCGACAGCCGCGCGACCGCGAGGGCCCACCGCAGCGCCGCCTCGTCCCGCGGGGCGAGGTCGCCGGGGCGCTCGGCCGAGGCGCGGCAGAGCGCGACCTCGAGGTCCTCGAGGGGCTTCTGGCGGCGGAAGCGTTCGCGGAGGAGCTGCACGGGAACGGCAGGCTACAGGCTCCAGGCTCCGGGCTACAGCCTTCGGGTTCGGGCTTCGGGCTAGAGGCTACGAGGCTACGAGGCTACGAGGCTACGAGGCTACGAGGCTACGAGGCGTCTACAGGTACGGCTCCAGCATCCACTGGCGCAGGGGCTCGGCGCTTCGCGCCTCGGGCTCCAGGCTCCAGGCTCCAGGCTTCAGCCACCACCGGCTCCGCCGGAGCGCGGCGCTGGGCCGGGCCCGGCGCATCGCGCCTCCGGGCTCCGGGCTCCATCGACCGGCTGGGCCGGAGCGCGGCGCCGGCCTCGGTGCGCCGAGCCACCTGCTTGCCGGAGCCTGGAGCCTGGAGCCTGGAGCCTGGAGCCTGGAGCCTGGAGCCTGCTCCGCGCCCGGCGCCCGGCGCGGCGTACGATGCGGGCGTGCGCGCGGAGGCACGGGCCAGGGGGGCGTTCTACACGCCGGCGGCGCTGGCGGCGGAGGTGGCGGCGCTCGCCCGGCCGGAGGGGCGGCGGGGGCGGGTGCTGGATCCGGCGTGCGGCGACGGGGCGCTGCTCGCGGCGGTGGCGGCGCGGCTCGTCGCGGCGGGGGAGGGGAGGGCGGCGATCGCGGGGCGGCTCGCCGGGATCGACCGTGACGGCGCGGCGCTGGTGGGGGCGCGGGAGCGGCTGCGCGGCGTGCTGGGCGCGGACGCGGCGGGCGTGCGGCTCGTGCGGGGCGACGCGCTCCTCGACGACGGGGCGGTGGCGGCGGCGGGCGGGACGTTCGCGGCGGTGGTGGCGAACCCGCCGTTCCTGTCGGTGAAGCGGCGGCACCTCGACGAGGCGACGCGGGCGGCGCTGCGGGCGCGGTACCGGCTCGCCCGCGGGCAGTTCGACGCCCACGCGCTCTTCCTCGAGCGGGCGCTGGCGGCGCTGGCGCCGGGCGGCCGGTGGGCGTTCGTGCTGCCGCGGCCGGTGCTCGGAAACGAGCACCTCGCCGCGCTCCGGGCCCTCGCCCTCGACGAGGGCGCGCTCGACACGGTCCTCGACGCGGGCCGGCCGTTCGACGCCGCGGTGGAGGCGGTGGTGTGGGCCGGCGGTCGCGGCCGCGCCGACGGCGGGATCGCCTGCGGCGCCGCCCCCGCCCTCGAGGTCGCCCTGGTGCGCGCCGATCCCCTGCACGTGCTCCCGCTCGGTGCCGCAGGGGCCGCGGTGGCCTCGCTCGCCGACGCCCGCGGCCGGCTCCCGGCGCTCGGCTCGCTCGCCACGATCGAGCGCGGCGTCGAGGCCGGCAAGCGCAGCGCCGGCGTCGTCCCGCTCGCGCCCGGCCTGCCGCCGGTCCGCGCCGGCGACGAGGTCCGCGCCTTCTCGCTCGCCGCGCCGCGGCTCGCCCTCGCCCGCGAGCCGGGCAAGCCCGCCGCGCTCTTCGCCGGCCCGAAGCTCCTCGTCCGCCGCGTCGCGCCGACGCTCGTCGCCGCCGTCGACCCGACCGACCACGCCGTGCTCAACACGCTCTACGTCGTCCGCGCCGCGCCCGGGCGCCTCCACGCCCTCGCCGCCGCGCTCAACGCCGCGCCGTCCCGCGAGCGCTTCGCCGCCCTCGCCGCCGCCGGCGACGCGCTCTTCCCCTACGTGCGCGCCTCGCAGCTCGCCGCGCTCCCCGTCCCCCTCGACGCCCGCGAGCCCCACCTGGCCAGGCTCGGCGCCAAGCTCGCCAA
Organism: uncultured Myxococcales bacterium; assembly: GCA_964504805.1. Classification (GTDB taxonomy): domain Bacteria; phylum Myxococcota; class Myxococcia; order Myxococcales; family Vulgatibacteraceae; genus CAZDGH01. The sequence goes on from CAZDGH010000194.1 coordinate 9,969, forward strand.
GGGCCCAGATCCGAGCGCGCAGCGCGAGCTCGACGCTCTCTGCCGCGACTGACGCCTGCCGGAGCCTGGAGCCTGGAGCCTGCCGGAGGCCAGCGCCCTACCGCGCCTTCGACTTCCCCAGCAGCCGCAGCTCCCGCAGCGCCTCCGTGCAGTCCGGATTGCACTGGATCGCCTTCTCGAACTGCTTCTCCGCCTTGTCGGGCCGGCCGGTGCCCTTGAAGATGTAGCCCTGGAACAGGTAGCTCTTGTCGACCTTCGGGTTGAGGCGGATCGCCTTCTCGATGTGGTCGAGCGACTCCTGCACCACGCCCTCGCTCCCCGGATCGGTCTGGAAGAGGCTCCAGCCCAGGTAGGCGTGGAACTCGCCCTCGTCGCCGTAGAGCGACACGGCCTCGCGGAACGCGTCCACCGCCTCCTGGAAGTACTTCTTCCGGAGCAGCTCCTCGCCGCGCTGGAACTTCCCCTCGGCGGCGAGGATCCGCGACACCTCGTCGGAGACGTCCTTGCGCGGCTCCTTCGGCGCGCCGCCGCCCTTGTCGAGCTCGGCGACGTAGCGCGCGCGCTCCTCCTCGTCGGAGAGGACGTCGGAGGCGCCCTGCAGCATCGCGAAGATCTCGCCGGCGAGGCTCTTCACCTCGGCGGACGCCGACGCGTAGTGCTTGTCCGGGTGGTACTCCTTGGCGAGGGCGAAGTAGGCCCGCTTCACCTCGTGCGGCGTCGCGGTGCGCGCCACGCCGAGGATCTCGAAGTGGCTCATCTTCTTCATCGCCGCGACCGGTGCGGCGAGCCGCTCGCGGAGCTCGCGCTCGCCCTCGGGCGGCACCGCGTCGACGGCCGGCGCGGTCGCGGTCCTCGGCCGCGGCGGCGGGCCGGCCTTGGCCGCGGG
>CAZDGH010000195.1:0-10780 GCA_964504805.1 uncultured Myxococcales bacterium
GACCCGGCGGCGCGCGCGGCGCCGGCCCGGCCGCGAGCCGCCCGGGCCGCCGGCCGGGGCCCCGCCCCCCGAAGCGAGCCTTGCTGCCCGTCGCTAGGTTCACCTCCACGGAGGTGGCCATGGAGACGGCTTCGCTCGGCAGCGCCCGGCGGTTCACGCCGGAGGAGGCGGAGCACCTGCTCCCGGCCCTGCGCCTCTGCCTCGCCGGCATCTCCGAGCTCCGGCGCCAGGTCGAGGAGCTGCTCCTGTCGCTCTCGCCGGAGGATCCGCAGCGGCTCCCCGACATCCTCGCCGGCCACGCGCCGCCGCCGCCGGGCCGCGAGGCGGACCTCGAGCGGCTCAAGGCGCGGCTGGTCTCGCTGGGCCACGCGGTCGAGGGCCTCGCCACGCTGGGCGTGACGGTGCACGACCTCGAGCTCGGACTCATCGACTTCCCGACCATGCTCGAGGGTCGGGACGCGGTGCTCTGCTGGCAGCAGGGCGAGGCGAGCATCGAGCACTTCCACGGGATCGCCGGCGGCGAGGAGCGGATCCCGCTGCCGCACGGCCACCCGCTTCTGCACTAGTCGGCGCGGCGCCGTCCGCGGTACACGCCTCCCGGCGGCCGCGTCCCGGCCGCGAGGAGCGTCCGATGGCCGCACGGCCCCGCCACAGCTTGCCGCGGATCGCGCGGCGGCGCGCCCCGCCCCGCGCGCCGGGCGAGACCGCCCGCGTCCGGGCGCCCGATCTCGCCGCGATGGAGGAGGGCATGCGCCGCTTCCTCGAGGGCTGCGGCGTGGACCTCGACGACCCCAACGTGCGCGACACGCCGCGGCGGGTGGCGAAGGCCTGGGCGAGCGAGTTCCTCGACGGCTACGACAAGGACCCGCGGCAGGTGCTCGGGAGCTTCTACGAGGAGCGCAAGCCGCTCGCCGACGAGATGGTGCTGGTCACCAGCATCGACTTCCAGTCGATGTGCCCGCACCACCTGCTGCCGTACCGCGGCATCGCCCACGTGGCGTACCTGCCCGCGGGCCGGATCGTCGGCTTCTCGCAGCTCGCCAAGCTCGTCGACGCCTACGCCCACCGGCTGATCCTGCAGGAGACGCTCGCCCGCGAGGTCGCCGAGGCGATCCGCCGCGAGCTCGGCTCCGCGGGCGCCGCGGTGGTGCGCGAGGCCGAGCAGATCTGCATGACCGTCCGCGGCGAGCGCCGCTCCCAGGCCCGGGCGATCACCGAGGCGTTCACCGGCGCCTTCGCCGACCGCGCCGACCTGCGGGAGCGCTTCGTGCGCCGCATCGGGGCGGGGAAGTGACCGAGCTCGCCCGCGCGCTCGAGGCGCGGCTCGGGCCCGGCAAGGTCTCGGCGGAGCCGGAGCGGCTCGCGCCGTACGGCCGCGACGAGTCGGGGCTCCCGCCGCGTCCGCCGGACGTGCTGGTCCTCGCCGAGGGCACCGCCGACGTGGTGGCGACGCTCGAGGTGGCGCGATCGCTGCGCGCGCCGGTCACGCCGTGCGGCGCCCGCACCGGCAAGAGTGGCGGCTCGCTGCCGGCCCACGGCGGGATCTCGCTCTCGCTCGAGCGCATGGACCGGATCGTCGCCCTCGCGGCCGCGGACCTCACCGCCACGGTGCAGGCCGGCTGCGTCACCGGGACCCTGATGGCCGCGGCGGAGGAGGCCGGGCTCTTCTACCCGCCCGATCCGAACTCCTGGGAGACCTGCACCCTCGGCGGCAACGTCGCCGAGAACGCCGGCGGGCCGCGGGCGCTGAAGTACGGCGTCACCCGGGACTACGTGCTCGGCCTCGAGGCGGTGCTGCCGTCCGGCGAGGTGGTGCGGACCGGCCGCGCCACCATGAAGGGCGTCGCCGGCTACGACCTCACCTCGCTGCTCGTCGGAAGCGAGGGCACGCTCGCGGTCGTCACCGAGATCACCGTGAAGCTGCTCCCGCGGCCGCGCGAGGTGCGCACCGCCCTGGCGATCTTCCCCGACGCCGCGGCGGCGGCGCGCGCGGTCACCGACGTGCTCGGCGCCGGGTTCCTGCCCCGCTGCCTCGAGTTCTTCGACGGCCTCGCCATCCGCGCCTCGGCGGGGCGGGGCCCCTACCGCTTCCCGGCCGGCGCCGGCGCGGCGGTGCTGGTCGAGGCCGACGGCTCCGACGCCGACGCGGTGCTCGCGGAGCTCCTGGCCATCTCCGCGCTCTGCACCGCCCGCGGCGCCCTCGACGTCGTCGCCGCGCAGACCGAGGCGCAGGGGCGCGCGCTCTGGGAGACGCGGCGGCAGGTGAGCCACGCGCTCCGGGCGCTCTCCGGCAAGAAGGTCTCCGAGGACGTGGTGGTGCCGCGCTCGAGGCTCCCCGAGGCGGTCGAGCGCGCGCAGGAGATCGGCGCGCGCCACGGCTTCCTGGTCTCGACCTACGGCCACGCCGGCGACGGCAACCTGCACACCAACGTGCTCTACGCCCGCGACGACCAGAAGCCGGCGGTGGACGCGTGCGTGGAGGAGCTGGTGCGGCTCGCGCTCGAGCTCGGCGGGACCATCACCGGCGAGCACGGCGTCGGCCTCGCCAAGCGGGCGTTCCTGCCCTGGGAGCAGGGGCCGGCGCTGCTCGACCTGCAGCGCCGGCTCAAGGCGGCGTTCGACCCCGACGGGATCCTGAACCCCGGCAAGATCCTCTGACGCGCCGCTACTTCTTGAACTTGCAGCCGCCGGCCTTGATGTCGCTGGTCGCGGTGCCGTCCTTCCCGTGGACGGTCATCTTCTCGAAGCCGACGAGCTGGAAGCCCGCGCAGGCCGGCACGATCGCCTTCTCGAGGTCCCCGAGCGGGTGCGACTTGCAGGTGTACTCGAGGTCCTTCAGCTCGGCGCCGACGCCCTTCAGGTCGCAGCCCTTGATGCCGTTCTGGTTGAACGACGGGATGAAGGACTCGCGGGCGGACTTGCCGAACAGGCCCTCGCCGCCGCCGGAGCCGCCCATGCAGCAGGCGGAGAGGGTGAGGGCGGCGAGCGCGAGGAGCGGGATCGACAGGCGGGACGTGAGCACGTGGACCTCCCCGGGGCGCGGGGGTGAGGGTTCGCTTCCGGACGGTCGCGGAGCTTAGCGGATCGGCCGCGGCAGCTCGACGCGCACGAGCTCGGTCTCCTCGGGCTCGTCGCCGCGCGCCTTGCCGAACGGGAAGTTGTCGTCGGTGACGACGAGCAGCGTCGTCGGGCCGAGCACCGCCACGCCCTCCGGCGTCTTGTGCGGGAGCCGGAGCACGCCGCCGGACGACGGGCCGTGGCCGTCGGGATCGGCGAGGTCGAGGAGGTCGGCGAGGAGGCGCTTCTCGAGGCGGCCGTCGGGCCCGGCGCGATCGAGCCGCACCTCGTAGACGCGCTTCAGCTCCGCGGCGTCGCCCTCGCCGTCGTCGCGCTCGAGCACCACCAGCGACTGCGCGCCCGAGGCGGCCGCGTCGGTCACCGCGTTCCCCTCGCGCTCGAGGCGGTACCACCAGGCCTGCCCGGTGAACCGCCCCTCCTGCAGGTCGAGCTCGAGCACCGGCACCCGGGTGCGATCGGGATCGTCCCGGAGCGGCGCCTCGAGGAACGCGTAGGCGAAGCGCCCCGACGGCTCGCCGGCGAGCGCCTCGAGCCCGCGGCTCCGCTCGACCGAGGCCTTCGCGAGCCGCTCCGGCTCGGGGAGCGCGGCGAGCTCCGGGTGATCCGGCGAGCGGGCGTACGGCACGCCGCGGCCGTACGCCGCGAGCGGACCGTCGAGGGGGAACGGCAGCGGCGGGCCGAGCAGCTCGCCGTTCGCGGAGACGTGCACGAGCGACGGCCCGAGCTCCTCGCCGATCCAGAAGCTCCCGTCCGCCGCCCGGGCGAAGCTCTCCGGATCGAGGTCGGCGCCGGTGAGCGGCCGCGCCTTCGCCGCGGCGCCGAGGTGGCCCGCCGGATCGACGAGCACCGTCGAGGCGACGTGGCGGAGCTCGCCGGCCTCGAAGTCGACGCGCAGCCGGTGCAGGCGCAGCTCGAAGTCGGGGCTGTTGGCCTTGGTGCCGAAGCCGTTGTCCGAGAGGGCGAGCAGCTCGTCGCCGACGGGCAGGATCGCGGAGAGGCCCTGCAGGGGCTGGCCGGGCCACGGCGCGCCCTCGGCCTGCTCGGGATCGAGCGCCCGCCCGGACGGCGGGCCCGGGAGGAGGAGCCCCGGCTCGAGGGTCGCGAACCCCGACACCATGGGCACCTTCGGCGGCGGCTTCGGCCCCTTCGGCTCGGCACAGGCGGCGAACGCGAGGGCGACGGCGCACGAAAAGAAGGCCCGAAACGTCGGCAGCATGGGCGCATCCTGTCACGGCCCAGGGCGGCCCCGGGGTTCAAGCTTCTTCACGGTCCCGAAAGGTTCCGTAACGTCAACCGAGGCCGCCGGCGCCGCGCAACCTTTCGCGGGCACGGGCATCCGAAGGTTCGGCCAGCAGCGAGGCAGGCGGCGGTGGCGGGAGCGGGGCCGTCGGAGAACCACACGAAATCCGGTGGTTTGACGTCGGGAAGGAAGCAAGGGGCTCCCGCGTTGGGTGGTCTGGCCTGGAACCTTCCGTAACGGAAGGTTTCTGAAGGGGTACGGAGAACGCCATGCGCACCCGGTCCGAGTTCGAACAGATCCAGGCGTACCTGAAGGGCATCCCGCGGTTCCAGCCGCTCACCCGCGAGGAGGAGCGCGCCCTGGCCGATCGGGCCCGCCGCGGCGACCCCGCCGCCCGCGAGGACCTGGTCCGCCGCAACCTCGCCTTCGTGGTCGCCATCGCCCGCCGGCACGCCGGCCGCGGCGCGCGCCTCGACGACCTCATCCAGGAGGGCAACGTCGGCCTCCTCAAGGCGGTCGAGAAGTTCGACACCAAGAAGGGCACGCGCTTCTCGACCTACGCCATCTGGTGGATCCGCGCGTACATCCAGAAGTACGTGAAGGAGTGCCACTCCTCGGTGCGCGGCGGCGAGGACGGCAAGCGCCGCGGCCTCAAGGACCTCTCCCTCGACGTCGCCATCGACGAGGAGGGCGAGATGACCGCGCTCGAGCGCCTGCCGGACGACGGCCCCGGCCCCGAGCAGCAGCTCCTCACCGGCGAGGAGGGCCGCCGCGTGCGGGCCGGCCTCGAGGGCGCGAAGAAGAAGCTGGGCGAGATGGGCTGGAGCATCGTGCGCGAGCGCCTCGAGTCCGACGACCCGAAGACGCTCGAGCAGCTCGGCCGCCGTTTCGGCGTCTCGCGCGAGCGCGTGCGGCAGGTGGAGCTGAAGACGCGCAGCCTGCTCCGCCGCGAGCTCGCCGAGCTGGACGAGGCCGCCTCCCGCCCGCCCCCTCGGTGGGGCAGCCGCGGGCCGATCCGCGCCACCCCCTGGGCGCGGATCGGCCCGCTTTTTTCCGTGCGCCGAGCGAGCGCTCCGCGGCTTGACGGTGCGGCGAGCGGGCCGCTACGGTGCGCCGCCTACGCTTCTCCCGAGGACATCGATGCGCGACTACCTGGCTTCGCGGAAGGGCCTCCCCAACGTCACGCAGCTCCACTTCGCCAGGAAGGGCGAGGTCACGCCCGAGATGCGGCGGGTGGCGGAGCGCGAGCAGCTGCCGGTCGAGACGGTGCGCGCCGAGGTCGCCGCGGGCCGGATGATCATCCCGGCGAACGTGAACCACCCCGAGCTCGATCCGATGGCGATCGGGATCGAGGCCACCTGCAAGATCAACGCGAACATCGGCAACTCCGCGGTGACCTCGAGCGTCGACGCCGAGCTCGAGAAGCTCCACGTCTGCGTGCACCACGGCGCCGACACCGCCATGGACCTCTCCACCGGCGGGAACATCCACGGCATCCGCGAGGCGATCCTCCGGGCCTCGCCGATCCCGATCGGCACCGTGCCGATCTACGAGGCCGTGCAGACGGTGAAGGACGTCGCCGACCTCACCCCGCAGATGCTGCTCGACGTGATCGACCGGCAGGCGCGGCAGGGCGTGGACTACATGACGATCCACGCCGGCGTGCTCCGGGCGCACCTGCCGCTCGCGCAGCACCGGATCACCGGCATCGTCTCCCGCGGCGGCGCGCTGATGGCGCAGTGGATGCTCGCCCACCAGGCGGAGAACCCGCTCTACGTCCACTTCGACGCCATCTGCGAGATCTTCAAGAAGTACGACGTCTCGTTCTCGCTCGGCGACGGCCTGCGCCCCGGCTGCCTCGCCGACGCCTCCGACGCCGCGCAGTTCGCGGAGCTCGCCACCCTCGGCGAGCTCACCCGGCGGTCGTGGGGCCACGAGGTGCAGGTGATGGTCGAGGGCCCGGGCCACGTGCCGTTCGACCAGATCGCCATGAACGTGCAGCGCCAGATCGAGGTCTGCCAGGGCGCGCCGTTCTACGTGCTCGGGCCGCTCGTCACCGACATCGCCCCGGGCTACGACCACATCACCTCGGCGATCGGCGCCACCATGGCGGGCTACGCCGGCGCGGCGATGCTCTGCTACGTGACGCCGAAGGAGCACCTCGGCCTGCCGAACGCCGAGGACGTGAAGCAGGGGATCATCGCCTACAAGATCGCCGCCCACGCCGCCGACGTCGCCCGCAAGCGGCCCGGCGCCCGCGACCGGGACGACGCCATCTCCCGCGCCCGCTACGCCTTCGACTGGAACGAGCAGTTCCGCCTCTCGCTCGATCCGGAGACGGCGCGCCGCTACCACGACGAGACGCTGCCGCACGAGGCCTTCAAGCACGCCGAGTTCTGCTCGATGTGCGGCCCGAAGTTCTGCTCGATGAAGATCAACACCCACATGAAGGAGTGGGCGGCGGAGAGCGCGGACAAGCGCGACAAGCCCGCCTCCCCGGTGGTGTCGCTCCGGGCGCCGACGCCGTAGCTCAGGGCGCCCGGCTCGCGCGCTCGAGCTTGGCGTGGAGCACGACGGTCGCGAGCGTCGACGGGAGCACGCACAGGGGCCCGAGGACGCCGAGGGCGAGGTCGACCGCGCGCTCCGCGTCCGCCTCCGGCACCTCCGCGACCTCCGACAGCACCGCCGCTGCGAGGACGAGGAAGAGCACGGCCACGAGCGGCACCGCGGTCACGAGGTAGATCGCGAAGGCCTGGCCGCGGTGCCCCTTCATCAGCGCCTCGCTCCGGTCGAGGGCGCCGCTGCTCGAGGCGCCGGCCATCACCGCGGGCACGACGAGCGCGAGCGAGAGCCACTTGAGGATCCCCGGCACGACGAGCAGGAGCAGGTAGCCCAGGATCGAAAGGCCCGAGAAGAAGTTGGCGCCGACGAGCGTTCCCCAGCGCCCCGCGGCCGCCCGCAGGGCCTGCCACAGGCCGAGCCGCTCGTCCCCCGAGAGGAGACGCTGCGCCATGAGCGTCACCGCGCCGGTGCCGACGATCGACACGAACGCGTCGTAGAGGTTGGAGACCGTGAACGGCACCTCGCGGCCCAGGCTCAGCAGCGCGTACGGCAGGTCGAGCGCGACCACGACGAGCGCGGCGGCCGGACCGACCTTCGCGAGCAGCCACCCGGTGCCGCGGAGCACCGAGCCGACCGTCGCCGGCTCCTTGACGATCGGGTGGACGAGCCGGTCGACGCACGGCGCGCAGTGCCCGTCCGCGTCGAGCGGCTCGAACGCGCCGCAGCGGCCGCACGCCGGCGGCGCCGGAGGCTCCGGGGCGCCCGCGAGCTCGGGGGTGGTGATCAGCCGAGCCCGATCACGAGGAAGGCGAGGGCGCCGAGGCACAAGGTGACGATGCCCCAGGTGCCGGCGCGCTCGGCGCGGCGGAGGGCGTCGACGATGACCTCTTCCTTGTGGTCGGAGACGAAGAACGAGACCTGCCGCGACTCGGGCGCGTCGATCACCGGGACGCCGTCCTTGCCCAACCGCGCCTTGCCGCAGACGTAGATCTCGTCGCCGCTCTCCAGGTACGTCTCGACGATCCGGAACTGGTGCCCCGACAGCTCGCCGAGGTCGACGTCGGCGTCCTCGAGGAGCGCCTTCACCTCGTCGGGCGCGTCGGTCGGGGACATCGCCGCGGTGACCGTGTCGGTGGCGTAGAGCAGCTCCGCCTGGTCGGGGACGATGCGGACGCGGCCGGTGTCGTCCTCGAGGAAGAACGGCAGCCGCTTCTCGCCCGAGGCGACGGTGGCCCAGGCGTTGATGCGGTTCAGCTTCCGCTCCTCCTGCAGCTCCCACTTGGAGTAGACGACGTCCTTCTTGCCGAGGGGGCTGCGGATCGTCTCGATGGGGACGATGCGGCCCTTCACCTCGACGTGCCCCTCCTTCACGTCGCAGGCGTGGGAGGTCGGCGTCTCGGAGATGACGCGGCGGCGCCGCCGCGTGACGCCGAGGTTCTTCCACGAGAAGAACGCCATCACCAGCATGAGGAGCGCGAGGACCAGCGCTGCCGACAAGGCCGACCTCCGGGTTGGGAAACGGCCGGCATCATAGCCGCGTCGCGCGGCCCGCCGGAAGGCGCGCCGTTGACGGGAGGGGGCGCGGCGGGCACCTTGCCCCCGTGGCCGAGACCGTCCTCATCCGCGCCGCGCTCCCGGCGCCGAAGCTCGTCGAGGCGTTCATGGACGCCGTCGCCCGCGACGCCGACGTGGACCTCGTGGTGGAGGGCTGGGTGAGCCGGCTGCTCCCCGAGGCGGCGCGGCGGCTCGCGCAGGGCGGCCGCGACGCGCTCGCGGCGATGGCGATGGCGCCGCTCTTCCCGAAGGTGTTCGCGATCCTGATCGAGGCCCGGAAGATGGGCCGGACCTGGACGTGCCGGCGGGTGGCGGGGCTGTCCGAGGTGGTGGTCGAGATCCGCAAGGACCCGACCTTCAAGAGCCGCGAGCGGTAGCCGCGCCGCTACTTGCGGGCGGCGAACGGCGGCGGGCCGTCGCTCTTCGCGGCGGGCGCCGGCGTGTCCCAGGGCGTCGGGATGTCGGGGACGCCCGAGAGCAGGCCGGTGAGCGTCAGCGCCACGAGGCCCGCGGCGTACGCGCCGAGGCACCAGAAGCGCGCCTCCTCGCCGCGGGGCGTGAGCTCGTCCTTGTCGGCCATCAGCGCGAGCAGCCCGGTGGCGGTGGCGCCCTTCCTCACCTGCTTGGCGGTGGCGAGGTGCAGCGCCATCCCCACCGCCAGGATCGCGAAGGAGGGCAGCGCCCGCACCAGGAAGCCGAGGAAGCCGAGCTCGTAGGTCCAGTCCAGCACGTCCGGAAGGGTCGCGCTTCCCGAGGGCGCCGGTCAAGGGCGGAGCTTCACCTTGAGGTACTTCCGCTTCCCCACCCGGAGGACGTGGTCGCCCTCCGCGAGGACCGCCTTGGGGTCGGAGGCGCGGGCGCCGTCCACCTCGACGCCGCCCTGCGCGACCAGCCGCCTGGCGTCGCTGCGGGAGCCGGCGAGGCCCACCTCGGCGAGCACGTTCACGAGCGGCGCGGGCGCGCCGGCGAGCTCGCGCTCCTCGATCTCGTCGGGCCGCTCCTTCCTCACGATCACCTGCTCGAAGTGGGCGACCGCGGCGTCGGCCGCCGCCGCGCCGTGGAAGCGCGCGACCAGCTCCCGGGCGAGGGCGACCTTCGCGGCCTTGGGGTGCCCGGCGCGGAGCGCGGCGATCTCCGGGAGCGAGCGATCCGAGAGCAGCTCGTAGTACCGCCACATCAGGTCGTCGGTGATCGACATCAGCTTGCCGAACTGCTCCTCCGGCGGCTCGGCGATGCCGACGTAGTTGCCGAGCGACTTCGACATCTTGTCGCCGGCGATCTTGCCGGTGGCGGGATCGAGCTTGGCGTCGAGGCCCTCGAGGATCGGCCCGGTGAGCACGATCTGGGGCCGCTGCCCGGCGTCGCGCTGCAGGTCGCGGCCGACGAGGAGGTTGAAGAGCTGGTCGGAGCCGCCGAGCTCCACGTCCGCCTGCAGCATCACCGAGTCGTGGGCCTGGGCGAGCGGGTAGAGGAACTCGTGGACGGCGATGGAGCGGCCCTCCTTGAAGCGCTTCGAGAAGTCGTCGCGCTCGAGCATCCGCGCCACCGGGTAGCGGGCGGCGAGCCGGATCATGTCGGCCGCGCTCATCTTCGAGAACCACTCGCTGTTGAACCGGACCTCGGTGAGCTCGGGGTCGAGGATCTTGAACACCTGCTGCTTGTAGGTCTCGGCGTTCGCCGCCACCGCCTCGTCGGTGAGCGGCGGCCGCGTCGCCGACTTGCCGGTGGGATCTCCGATCCGCCCGGTGAAGTCGCCGATGAGGAAGATCACCCGGTGGCCGAGGCGCTGGAAGCGCGCCATGCGCGAGAGCAGCACCGTGTGGCCGAGGTGGAGGTCGGGCGCGGTCGGGTCGAAGCCGGCCTTGATCCGCAGCGGCTGCTCCTTCTCGTACGACTCGGCGAGGCGCTTCTCGAGGTCCTCGCGGGTGACGACGTCGACGGCGCCGCGGGTGACCTCGGCGAGCTGCTCGGCCGGCGTGGCGCTGCGGAGGGACGGTCTCATGGCGGCGCACGTTATTTCGCGCGGGCCATGGTGGTCCACACGCGCGAGGGCGTGATCACCAGATCCACGGCCTCGTCGTGGGCCTCGCGCGGCACCTCGTCGACGAGCTCCTCGTCGAGGCAGATCCCGACGCGCAGCGCCCGGTGCGCCGCGGCGAGCGTGGCGTCGAAGTAGCCGCCGCCGCGGCCGAGGCGGCCGCCGCGGCGGTCGAAGGCGAGGCCGGGGACGAGCAGGGCGTCGAGCTCGTCGAGCGGGACGGCGGGGCCGTCGGGCTCCGGCGTGTGCCGCAGGCCGGGGGCCACGCGGCCCACGTGCAGGGCGAAGCCGAGGCCGCGGCCGGCCGC
>CAZDGH010000196.1:0-10767 GCA_964504805.1 uncultured Myxococcales bacterium
CCGGCCGCGCGGGGCGCGGGCGCGGCGCCGGGGCGCCTCGAGAGGCCGCCCTCGGTGCTCTCGAGCTCCTCGCCGGGAGGCGCCTCGCCGCGACGACCCGCGGTGCGCGACGGCGCGGGCAGCGCGCCGCGCGGTCGCGGCGCGGGGCGATCCGCCATCGAGACGATGCGCGTCGAGTTGTCGAGGCCGGCGATGCCGATCGAGAAGACCACGCCGCCGACCTTGATGAGGTCGCCGTTCGCGACCGGCACCTCGCCGTCGATCTTCTCGCCGTTGACCAGCGTGCCGTTCGACGAGCCCAGGTCCTCGACGGAGCAGGCTCCGCCCTCGGACTTGATCTTGACGTGGGCGCGCGACACGCCGGCGTCGTAGAGCACGACGTCGTTGTCGGCCGTGCGCCCGATCGTCACCTCGGGCTGGTCGAACTCGAAGGACTGACCTGCGTCCTTGCCTTCGGTGATGGTGAGGGTGAAGCCCACTTGTTCTCCGACCTCACATGCCCATGTTGCCGTACGTCATGGCGAAGATGATGGGGCCGAAGAGGACCGCGAAGACGCACGGGAAGATGCAGGCGATGAGCGGGAAGAGCATCTTCACCGGCGCCTCGCCGGCGAGCTTCTCGGCGCGCTGCGTCCGCTCGATGCGCAGCTGGGTCGACTGGATGCGGAGCACCTTGCCGAGGCTGGTGCCCATCTTGTCCGCCTGGATGAGCGCGGTGACGAAGGTGGTGAGCGGCGGCAGGTCGACGCGCTGGATCATGCTCTTCAGGCACTCCTCGCGCGTCTTGCCCATCTTGAGCTGCTTGAGCACCAGGCCCAGCTCCTCGTTGAGCGGGCCCTTCTTGCCCTTCTCGACCACCTTCGCGAGCGCGCCGGTGAAGTCGAGGCCGGCCTCGACCGAGAGGGTGAGGAGGTCGAGGCTGTACGGCAGCGCGCGGGTGATGAGCAGGTGCCGCTTCTTCACCTGGTCGCCGAGCCACATCTGCGGGTAGTAGGCGCCCAGCGCGGAGAAGCCGACGGTGTAGAGCAGGCTCTCGCCGACGAAGTTCAGCAGCATGAGCCCGAAGATGGTGAAGAAGACGAAGGAGATCTCCTGCAGGCCGAGCATCTCCTCCGGCTTCAGGCCCGCCGGGTCGCCCGCCTTCACCAGCTGCTTGCGGACCCGCATCTCGTAGCGCGGCCAGATCACCCGGCGGTTCATCGAGCCGAGCTTGCGCAGGAAGACGTTGCGCATGCTCTGGATGAGCGACGCGCCGCCCTCCTCCTGCACCTCCTCGAAGAACTGCTTCAGCCACAGCTCGTAGAACCCGACGGACCCGAGCGCCCCCGCCACCAGGAAGAGCGCGACGGAGCCGTACATGCCCACGGAGGCGAACATGCCCAGGGCGCTCGTCGGCTGGCTGACCGCTTCGTTCACGGCGGCTCCCTAGACGTCGATGTTGACGATGCGCCGGATGATGAAGATCCCGAGCGCTTCCATGATGAAGATGACCGCGATGAGGATGTAGCCGAACCAGTGATCCAGCATCGGCTCCATCAGATCGGGTCGCATGTAGTTCAGCACCAGGCCGAGGGCGAGCGGCATCGCCGCCACGATCCAGCCCTGCAGCTTGCCCTGCGAGGTGAGGGCGTCGATCTTGCCTTCGAGGCGGAAGCGCTCGCGGATGGTCGCGGAGATCGTCTCGAACATCTCGGCCATGTTGCCGCCGAGCTGCCGGGCGATGTTGGTCGCCACCACCACCAGCTCGAGGTCGTCCGAGCCGACGCGCTTCGACATGTTGATGAGCGCCTCCTCGAGCGGCACGCCGAGCTTGATCTCCTTCACGAACAGCGCGAACTCCTGCCCGAGCGGCGCCGGCGCCTCCTTGGAGACGTGCTCGATCGCCTGCGGGAAGGTGAGGCCGGCCTTGAAGGCGTTCGCCATCGCCTGCAGCGCGTCGACGAGCTGGGTGTTGAAGCGCTTGATCCGGCGCTTCCGGTAGTACTTCACCGCCAGCATCGGCGCGAGGAAGCCGAAGACGCCGAGGAAGAACGTCATCACGTAGCCGAAGAACAGCAGGCCGACCGTGACCGAGAGCGACATCGTGCAGATGTTGAGGACGAGGAGCGCGCGGGCGTCGACGAAGAGGAACATGTCGCTCAAGTCGTTCATCGACTTGACGACGTAGCGCTCCTGGTACTGCTCGAACGCCCGGGAGAGGATCCCGAAGATCACCAGGGAGAAGAAGAAGACCGACCCGGTGACGAGCAGCAGTACGAGTGATGCGAGCGGCAGCGCGCTCATCGGCGGTCCTCCCCCCCTCCGGTTCCCGGCCCTGCGGCGGCGATCACGAGACGGCTCGCGATCACGGGGGGCCGCCCACCCCGCCCTTCTCGGACCCGGCGGACATGCCGCGGATGACCTGGATCGTCGACGCGCGGAGCTTCTGGAGGGCCTTGGTGCGCTCGCCGGTGAGGAGGGTCGAGAAGGTCGCGCGGCCGCGCTCCTCCTGGATGTCGATGTCCTCGGGGTTGCGCAGCGACAGCGTGAGCGTACCTAGCTCCTGGGCGAGGACGAGGATCTCGGCCTCCTCCGGCAGCACCAGGAGGGAAAGGTTCGTGTAGGTCCGCGCCGACTCGGGCAGCAGGTTGATGTTGGTCGTGCCGGTGATCTTGCCGGTCGCGAGCACGATCACGTTCTGGAGCAAGGAGACCGTGACCATCTCGTTCGAGGCCGGGTCGCGGAACGTGCCGAGGACGTCGACGTGGTCGTTGGGCCGGATCCAGCCGCCGACCGAGTTCTTGTCGGTGGTGGTGATGGTAATCGCGCGGCCCTTCTTCTGGATGACCGTCGACAGCTTCTCGAAGCCCTTCGAGGTCTCGAAGTGGGTCCAGAGCAGCGGATCGCCGGCCTGGATCGGCACGAGCACCTTCTGGTTCACGACGTACTGCACGCTGTCCGGCTTGACGACGGAGGAGGTGACGAACTGCTCGGGGATCGGCCGCTGCGCGATCATCTCGTAGGCGAGGATCGACCCTTCGGCGATGTCGGCCGCCGCCACCACCACCGGGACCAGGTTCCAGCCCTTCCGGACCTCGTGCTCGCGCGCCTTGATGGCGCCGTAGGCCACGAGGCCGGCGAGCACGCCCAGGACGAGGGCGATGAGCAGGGGCGTCTTCCCCTTGAGCATGGGAGCCTCCGACCGAACGGGTCCCGTCGTGGGCCCTTTGGGTCAGCGTGAGAGGGATTCGGGGCGCATGCTACGGCCCCGGACGCGGGGGTGTCAACGCAGCCCCGCACACGCGAAGCCCTCTACTCGCGCGTGCTTCCTTCGTTTTCCGCGGTCCCCGGCCCGTCCGGCGCGCCGTCCGCGGCGCCGGTCTCGGCGGCCGTGACGCCGCCGACCACGGGCTTTCCGTCGAGGGCGAGGAGCGTCGGCCTGCCGTCGTCGGCGAGGACGACGCCGGTCACCCAGCCGTGGGTTCCCCCCTCCCCGACCGACAGGTAGACGGTGCCGGGCGGATCGCCCGGGAGCGGCTCGAGCACCGGGCGGCCGCGATCCGCGACCACCACGACGCGGGGCGGCAGCGCCCGGAGCGTGCGGTCCCGGAACGAGGTTCTGGGCAGCGGCCGCCGGGCCTCGGCGGTGAGCCGCGCCGCGTCGCCCGGCACCTGCCCGGTGCGGCCGACCTCGCCGGCGGCGAGCTCCCGGATGCGGCCGACGAGGAACGCGAGCTGGACCTCGCCGGGCTGGCGCTCGAGGCCGCCCTCGCCCCCGGCCGAGGCCGCCGGCACGACCAGGGCCGCCGCGAGGGCGGCGATCGACGCCACCAGCACGCTCTTCGGCACGCGGCGGTCGAGGGCGGCGTCGGCGACGAGCCAGGCGGCGGTCGCGAGGGCGATCGCGGCGACCGGGAGCCAGAGCGAGGGAGGGGGCAGGCGCGGCGCGTCGGAGAAGGGGCCGCGGGCGATCCGGAGCAGCTCCCGGAGCGGGCCCTGGGCGAGGGCGAGGGTCGCCGCCTGCACCGCCAGGTAGAAGCCGAACTTCGCCCAGCGCAGCGGCCGGGCCGGGCCGCTGCGACGGGGCTCCGTCACGCGCGCCGCGGTCAGGGGAACGGCAGGTTCAGCACGAAGTAGATCGAGTCGTAGTACGTCCGGTACGCGTTCAGCATGTCCTTCATGAAGGGCCACGCCGCGCCCGCGCTGCCGAGGAGCAGCGCGAAGGAGATGGTCGAGTACTCGGTCATCGCCTGGCCGCTCTCGTCCCTGAGGAACGCCAGCACGGCGGCGAGCCTGGACCGCTTCGGCTGCTCGTGCGCCACGAGACTCATCGGGTAGGCCTCCAGGTTCGCGGCCATCCTACGGCCCCCCCGCCGCCGGGATCCATCGGTCGAAGGGCCGCCGCTCCCACCTCAGGGGCCCTTCCCGGCGGCGGCGGGCGGCGGACCGGGGTCGTAGACCCGGACCGGCCCGGAGATGGCGCTCGTGGCCCCGGTGCCCACCTCGATGAGCTCGAGCCCGCGACCGTCGGCGAGATCGAGGCGCACCACGCCCATCACCGGGAGGTCGTCGGTGTACCAGACCCGGGCGACCGTCTTGCCCCTCTCCCGGACCTCGCGCTTGCGGGCCTGGAACGTGCCCGCCGGGGTCTGCACCGCCTCGGGCGGGTGGTCGATCGCCTCGGCCGCGCAGGTGCCCGCGACCGCGCACTGGGCGTCGCGGCGCCGCGCCTTCGGCTCCTTCATCGCGAGCTTCTCCTTCGGCAGCTCGTTCACCGCCCCGCCCGCCCAGCGGAACAGCGCGCGCTTCAGCGCCCCGGGGCGCCGCGGATCGCCGACGGTGAGGATCTTGTAGACCTGCGAGGCCGAGCCCGGCTGCTGCGAGATCCAGATCTCCACCCAGGTGCCGGTCTTCCCGTCGACCTCCTCCTCGCCGACGATGGCGATGCGCAGGAAGGGGCCGGTCGGGTAGCCGCCGGTGAGCATGGCGAACTCCGCCCACGACCCGACGCTCGACTCGAGCTTGTCCCACGGCAGCGCCTGCGCGGCCTCGGGGATCGGCTCCGGGGCCGGGGCCGGCGCGGGGGCGGCGGCGCCGGTCGCGAGGACCAGCGCGAGGGCGAGCGTCACGGTCCGGCCTCGACGAGCCGGAGCGTGAGGGTGCAGCCCTGCTCGCTCCCGGCGATCACCGCGGCGGTGACGTCGCTGCCGCCCCGCGAGAAGCGGAACGAGCTCGACGCCAGCTCGCCCGGCGCGGGCGGCGCGCCGGAGAGGCGCCCGCCCTCCCAGCCCGCCGCGCGGAAGCCGTTCTCGAGATCGGCCTCGAACGCCGGCGCGGGCCGGGCCGCGAAGCCCGTCAGCGTGATCGCCTTGCCGCCGCCGGCGCGGTCCTCGGTCTTGGTGGCGAAGACGACGTCGCCCGGCAGCGGCAGCTCCGGCGGCGGCTCGGTGTCCCCGAACCCGACGCCGAGCGGGGAGACGCCGCGGATCACCTCGGTTCGTCCGTCGCCCGTCCGCCGCGCGGTGACGAGGAGCTGCCGGCCGCCGTGGTTGTCGGTGACCGAGAGCAGCTTGCCGTCGGGGATCGACGAGTCGAGGAGGTCGACGCGCTTGCCGCGGAAGTGCGCGACGTGGAAGCGCACCACCTCCTCGGGCGCGTCGGGGGTGACGAAGAACGAGGTCTGGACCGGCCGGCCGTTGGCGGCGATCTCGCCGGCGAGCCGCACCACCTCGGCGCCGGGGTAGACCGGGAAGTCGAGCGGCCCCGCCGGCGCCGCGGCCGACGGCGCCGCGACCGCCTCCGCGGCGGGCGCCGAGGGATCCCACACCGCCGCGACGACCGCGGCGGCGGCCAGGCTCCCTGCGAGGACGAGGCGGCCCAGGCGTCCCATGGTCAGTCCTGGCACTCGTCGGGGTAGCGCCGCTGCGAGCGATCGCACCCCATGTAGTTGTCGCGTCTCACCGAGAGCGTCTGGTGGTTCGGGTCGCTCGCGTAGCCCATGCCGTTGGCGCGGATGGGCAGCGTGTCGAAGCACTTCACCCCGCTCATGTCGTCGGTCTCGGTGTTGCCCTGGTAGCCGAAGCCGGCGTGGTTGACCCACTTGCCGGAGTTCGTGAGCGGGCCGGAGCCTCCCGACGGGCAGCTCATCGCCGAGAGGTCGCCGCTCGAGCGGTAGTTCTGCGAGACGAGCTGCGCCTCGGTGGGCAGCCGCAGCGGGAAGAACTGCTCGATCTTCGTGAGCACGTCGCCGAACGGCCCCATGATCCGCTCGCGGATGGCGCCGCCGAGGTGCATGCGCTGCACCTGCTTCCAGTAGAGGTAGCCGTTGCCGCCGTCGCCGCCCGGCAGGTGCACGTCGCGGCCGTCGTTCATGTACCAGTGGTCGACCATGAGGGTCATGTCGACGCCGGGCATGAGCAGCGGGTTGAAGCCGTCGGGGAGCATCGCGCTCTGGAACCAGGAGTCGTCGAGGAAGTTGCGCGGCATGAGCCGGTTGTCGATGCGGATGCCGACGTTGGCGCGGGCGCCGGCCGACTCGGTGTTGAACGCGAACGCGAGCCGGAGCACGGTGTTGAGCGCGTCGCCCAGCGCGGAGAGCAGCTCCATCACCTGCGCCGCCATCCCGCCGCCGCCGCCCGTCACCTGCCCCGGCAGGTCGAGCGGGACCGGCGAGAGCGTGATCGCGCCGGCGGTCGGGTTGCCGGCGGCGTTGCCGTTCTGGCCGGCGCCGCCCGTGCCCATGCCGATGTACGCGCGGGAGACCATGCCGAAGCCGGACTCCTGCCCCTTGTTGTGGCCGGCGAGGTCCTTGTAGCGGTCGAAGGTCTCGTCGAGGATCTCGGTGCGCGCCGCGTCGAACTTGGCCTGGTGGTTCGCGTCCTTCCAGTCGCTGAGCGGGTAGGCGGTGAACTCCCAGACCGCGAAGCGGGTGACCTCCTGCTGCTTGATCTTCGCGGTGCCGATCTCGAGCAGGTAGATCGCCCAGAGCGACATCGTCACGAAGAGCGGCGCCATCAGGGCGTACTCGACCACCGAGCCGCCGTCCTGCCGCGAGAGCGTGGGGAGGAGCCTCATCGCGGCACCTAGTGGGTGAGGACCGACTGGCCGAGGCCGTTCGGCACCGCGTCGACGAGGCCGCCGACGCCGGGGACGCGCTCGAGGCCGGGGAGGACGGGCGCGAGCTTCGCCCGCCAGAAGGGGTTGAAGAGGTTCGGGTGCTCCTGCCAGTTGCCCGGCCGGTGGTAGTAGGCCGAGGCGCGGGCGATCACGTTCATGCCCTGCGGGAACGGCGGCAGGCTCGGCGCCGCGTCGGCGGAGTTCACGTTGCGGGCGTGTGCCTCGCCGCTCGGCGTGCCGATGCGGACGTCGACGTTCGAGGTGCCGTTGCCGCCGGTGGAGGCGGTCAGGTTCGTCTTCTCCACCGGCAGGTGCAGCGCCACCCAGACCTCGGGCTGCCGGTGCTCGTCGCGGAACTTGCCCGGCTGGAGCCCGTCGCCGATCTGGTACGACATGTACCCGGTGATGCCGTTCCACGGGTGGCCGCCGTAGTCGTCGCAGTCGAACTCCGGCCAGTACACGGTGAGGCAGGCGATCCACGGCGGGATCTCCTGGTCGTGCATCTCGCCGGTCCACGAGCAGTGCCAGCCGTTGCCCCGGGTGCTCGCCGCCGCGTCGACGTGCATCACCGACGCCATCACCTTGTTGTTGAAGAACTCCATCGGCTCGAGCCACCACGGCAGGTCCGGCGTGCACATGCCGCGGCGCGCGGAGGCCGAGGGCGGGCCCAGGTAGAAGTACATGTTGCCCATGAGCTGGTTGCCGGTCGGGTACATGCCCCAGGCATAGCCGGTGCCCTCGGCCTTCTTGTACGGCTCGCAGTCCTTCGGCCGGATCGACGGCTCGGAGAGCAGCCGGGTGTGGCCGGGGAACTTCATCGGCAGGAAGCCCGAGATCAGGCCGACGAAGTCGAGCACCGGCTGCAGCGGCCCCACGTTGCGGATGAAGCCGCCGAGCCGATCGGGGAAGGTGCGGTCGTAGACCCAGAAGTCGTAGCGGGTGGCGTGGACGAGCTCGGACATGCCGCGCTTGGCGAAGCTCGCCTCCCCGGTGTCGAACGCGCCGGCCGGGGCGCTCGGCAAGCTCTCCGACGCGCCTCGCAGCGCCTGGTCGAAGCGCGCGGCGTTCGCCGCCGAGAAGACGACGTCGCTCACCGTGCCGGCGCCCTCCGCCTCCGGGTGGGTGAGCCGCGCGACGCGCAGCGCCTCCGGCGCGGACACCTGGGTCTGGATCGAGACCTTGTAGGCCTTGTTCAGGTAGTAGAGGACCTGGTTCGCGGCGGCGATGAGCGGGACGATCACCCGCCCGAGCAGCGGATCGGCGACGTTGATCACGAAGTACCGGACCGCGTCGACGATCGCCGAGATCACCTCCGCCACGAGGTCTATGGCCGTGAGGATCTGCCCGACGATCGGCAGCTTGCATATGACCTTCCCGCAGATGCCGTCGCAGAGGCTGGCGATGGTGTCGACGAAGCCCTTCACGAACCCGAGGAAGCTGTAGAAGAACAGCATCGCCGAGTTGATCGACACCATCTGCATCGCGGTGACGTACTGCGAGATCTGGGTGCGGTTCGAGAAGGCGAAGAAGTTGAACGCGCGCGCCTCGTGGCCGGCGAGGGTGTAGGCGGCGTTGTCGGCGGCGTTCTGGAGCCGGATCCGCTCGTGGGTCGTCTTCGAGAGGTTGAGGGTGCCGAGGATCGCCACGGCGAGGATGAACAGCATCATCACGCCCAGGATCAGCCCCTGGCCGTCCTCGTCCCTCGACCACCTGTGGAAGCGCGAGAGCACGGGAGGGACCTCTATTCCCAGGCGCGGGACTCGCCGCCGCCGTCGATGTACTTCTTGTAGAAGTTGGACTGCATCCGCATCGAGTGGTGCGTCACGATCGGGATGAAGTAGGTCTTGGTCCCCCAGCCGGACGCCGCCATGAGCTGCAGGCCGCTCGCCTTGACGAGCTCGTAGGCGTCGCCGCGGTTCAGCTCGTTGCCGCGGATCGGCGACGAGACCGCGGCCACCGTCGCCGCCTGCAGGGCCGCGCGGTCGCTGTGCTGCACGATGCTCTTGTTGTTGATCGCCACCGGTCCGGCGTCGACGCGGATGCTCGGCCCCTCGATGGCGCCGGTGATCGAGAGGCCGGCGACGCTGGCGAGGTACGAGTACCAGATCACCCAGTCGGCGAACGGGATCTTGAGCTCGTACCAGTACTGCACGCGGATGGTGAGGATGTTCGCGAGCCGGTAGTCGCGGGTGTTCTCGAAGGTCTCGTCGGGGCCCGGCCCGGGGCGCGTGCTCTCGCGGAGGTTGTCGAAGTCCATCTCCGTGCCGCCGCCGGTGCGGAAGTACGTCCCGTGGTTGGGCCAGTACGGGTTCAGGATGTGGACGTGGACGCCGGGGAACGCGACGGCGTCGGCCTCGGAGAGCAGCGTCAGGGCGCCGAGGCCCACGCCCTGCCGCGCCCAGCCGGCCTGCTCCCCCGCGAAGTTGCAGGCGGCGGAGAGCCCCGGCGCCCGCGTCGGGCACGCGGTGGGCGCGAGCACGAAGACCGCGGCGTTCTTCATCACCTCGGGATCGCCGTTCCAGACGACGCCGGCCCGGGCCGCCTGGTAGGCGGCGTACTCGGTGAGGATCCGGGCCTGGTGCATCATCGTCAGCTGCACGAGCCCGAGCAGCGTGAACACCCACAGCGGCAGGATGATCGCGGTCTCGACCGCGGCCTGGCCGGAGTCCCGGGATCGGCCCCCGGGTGCACGCGCTCGCGGTGCGAGGTTCACGCACCGAAGCGTAGCGACGGGCTCCGGAGAGCCCCCATCGGTCAGGTGGTCTTGCTCTGAATTCGCGCTGTTGCCTCGCAGGCTACGGTGCGGGCAGGCGCGCGGATGCTCCACCGGGTGGTGCGTGGATCGGGCACATTCCGTGAGAGGGCGCGGGGGGCCGGACCCCCGGGGTCCGCCGCCGCCGGCGGCGCGCCTCCGAGGTCTCCGCGCCGGCTCGCGATGTAACGCTCGTTGACATCGCGCCGAGGCCGCCGCGTCCGGATGTCCGATGGGTACGACCCGCCCCGGGCGCGCCGCCTAGTAGGCCTCGAGGGCCTTCGCGGGCGCCTCGTCCGCCGCCTCGGCGGGCGCGGCGCGGGCCGGCGCCTGCATCTCGTCGAGCTCGTAAGCGTCCTCGGTCTTCGCCTTCGACTTGCGGGACAGGGGCGCCTTCTTCGCCGGCTTGGCGCCGTCGCGGCGCAAGGTCGACTTCGCGCGGCTGAGCTCCGGCGACGTCGGGTAGCTGCGCTCGAGCCGCGCGAGGAGCCGCCCGGCGGCCTCGTCGTTGCCGCGCTCGTGCTCGATGAGCCACGCCTCGAAGAGCGCCTGCTTGGCGCGGTGGCTGCCCGGGTAGCCGTCGGCGACGCGGAGGAAGTACGCGAGCGCCTCGAGCTTGCGCTGGGCGCGGGCGAGCTTCTCGCCCTCGCGGAAGAGCACCTCGGCCTGCTCGATCTCGCTCATCGCGTTGGCGGTGATCTCGCGCTGCGCCTCGAGGCGCTCCCTGGCGTCGCGCGCGCCGTCGGCGCTCGGGTGGGCGCCGCCGGTGACCGGGCCTGCGCGATCGCGGCGCACGCTCGCGTCGTCGTCGGAGGCGAGGTCGCCGACCAGCCCGGCGAAGGCGCCGGCCTTGTCGGCGCCCGCGGCGGCCGCGGGCGACGGCGCCGGGGCGGGGCTCCGCGGCGCGCCGCCTCCCTCGT
>CAZDGH010000197.1:0-8421 GCA_964504805.1 uncultured Myxococcales bacterium
CGGCACGCCGACCGCGACCCCGCCGGCGCCGCGCTGCTCCTCGGCCGGGTCGGCGGCCCGCGGGCGGAGGCGCTCCGCGAGCGGCTCCTCCCGCAGGTCCCCGCCGCGGTGCTGCGCGGCCTCGGGTCCGGGGCGACCGGGCACGCGCTCTCGATCCGCGAGCGCCTCGCCGAGGTGTGCCCGCGGCAGGTGGCCGCGAGCCTCTCGGGCGTCGATGCGCCGCGGGCGGCGGGGCTCCGGCTGCTGCTCGCGCCGCTCGCCCCCGCGGAGGTCGCGGCCTCGCTCGGCGGGCTCTCCGGGCCGGCGGCCTGGAGCCTCCGAGAGGAGCTCTTCGACCGAGCCCGTGCCGCGGTGCTCCGCTCGCTGGCCCAGGACGGCGGCGACCGAGCCTGGGCGCTGCGGGAGCGGGCCCGCGAGGCCGGCGCCGGCGCCGACGAGCTGCTCGCGTCGCTCCGCGGCGTCGACGGCGAGCGCGCCTGGCGCCTCCGCGAGGCGCTGCGCCGGGACGGATCGATGCTGGCGCTCCTCCTCTCGATCGGCGGCTCCGAGGCGGACGAGGCGTTCCGGCTGCGCGAGGCGTGGCTCGCCCGCGCGCCGCGGCCGGTGCTGAAGGGCCTCCTCGGCCTCGACGACCCGCGGGCGTGGGAGCTCCGCCGCCGCGCCGGACCGGGCGCGAAGGAGGCGCTCGACTCCGTGTACGGGATGGCCTCCGCCGAGTCGTTCGGCCTCCGGCACGCGCTCGCGCCGCGGTGGCCGGAGGCGGCGCTGGCGTCGCTCGAGGGGCTGCCGGGCGCGGAGGCCGACGCGCTCCGCTGGCAGCTGGTGTCGAAGTACGGCGGGCACCTCCCGGTGCTCCGCGCCGCGGCGGTGCAGCTCGGCGGGGACGGCCCGGCCCGGCGGGAGGCGGCGTGATGGAGGAGCTGCTCTCCCAGACCGCCGCCGGTCTGCCGGCGAAGGCGATGGAGGTGCTGCCGCGCCTCGCGCTCGCGCTCGCGCTCGGGAGCGCGCTCGCGTACCGGCCCTGGCTCCGGCGCCACCGCCCGAAGGGCGAGATGGTGCAGACGCAGGTCCTGATGTGCGTCGCCGCCGCGATGATCGCCTGCGTCATCGGCGACAGCCTCGCCCGCGCCTTCGGCGTCGTCGGCCTCGGCGGCTTCATCCGCTTCCGCTCCGGGCTCAAGGACCCGCGCGACGCCGCGGTGCTCTTCGCGCTCATCGGCCTGGGGATGGCCTCCGGGATGGGCCTCACCGCCCTGGCGATCGCAGGCGCCGCGTTCCTCGCGGTCGTGTTCGCGGCGATCGACCTCTTCACCAGGCGCGAGCGCCCGGTCGAGGCCTGGCGGCTGACGTTCGAGGCCGACGACCTCGCGTCCGCCGAGGCGTCGGTCTCCTCGGCGCTCAAGGCCGAGGGCTTCTCCGTGCGCTGCGTGCAGCTCGAGGCGAAGGCGGGCCGGGCGGTGCTCGAGCTCGAGGGCGACGCCGGCGCGCTGGCCGCCCTCGCGAGGGTGCCGTGGCAGGGCATGCGGCAAGTCACCTGGGAGCGGCGCCCGCTGGCGCCGGTGCTCGCGGCCGTGCCGGCCGCGACGGGAGGTTCGGGACCGTGAAGCGACTCGTACCCGGCGTCGTCGCGGCGCTGCTCGCGGCCTGCGGCGGCGAGGCCCCGGTCGAGGAGACCGCGGCGCTGCAGCCGCTCGAGCCCGGCAGCACCTGGACGTACCAGACCACCGATCCCGACGGCTCCGACGCCGAGGAGAAGACGACGACGGTGGTGGGCACCGAGGACGTGGAGGGCGCGCCCGCGTCGATCCTGGAGACGCGGCGCGGCGACATCGTCTCGCGGGTGTGGCTGTCGGAGATCTCCGGGGTCGTGCTCCGCGTCCGAGAGGACAAGGAGGAGGGCGGGGTGCTCGTCGAGCGCCGCCGCTTCGTCCCCGGGAGCGTGCGCACGCCGGCGAGGCTCGAGGGCCTGCGGGTCGGCGACGAGCTCCCCGGGGCCAACGCCGAGGAGCTCGGCGACGGCGCCGGGAGCCTCCTCATGCGCCGCGACGTCGAGCTCACCTGGGTCGTGGAGGCGATCGACGACGCCGTGCAGGTCCCCGCGGGCTCATTCCGCGCGGTGCGCCTCCGGAAGGTCGGCGGCGACGGCACCGAGGGGAAGCTCGTCTGGTACGCGCCGGGCGTGGGCAAGGTGAAGGAGCAGGGCGGCAAGCACGAGGTCCTCGCCTCGTTCCGCATCGGAGGATAGCCGTGGTCGTGCGTCGGGCTCTGTGCGCTCTCTGCTTCGTCACCCTCGCGGCTTGCTCGGAGCCACGAGACCCGGCGGCCTCGCCGCCGGCAGGCGAGGCGCCGGGCTTCGTCCCGCCGGGCGGAGGAGGAGGCGGCGGCGGTCGGCCCGACCTCCCGGGCGCCGACGGCGGCGGCTCGCTGCCCGACGGCGGCGGCCTGCCCGACGGCGGCGGACTGCCCGACGGCGGCGGGCACCCAGGGGGCGCCGGCGGGGCCGGCGGCGGCGGCGGCGCGCCGGGGATCCTCGGCCGCCCGCTGGAGCAGCCGCAGGGCTTCGCGCCGGTGGAGGCGGACGTCCCGCTCCTCGAGCTCTCCTACGCCCCCGAGCACCAGGCGACGCTCGACGATCTCACCCAGGGTTACGTGGAGATCCCCGGACGGCTGGTGGCGCCCGGCTTCGAGGGCGCGGTCCTCGCCCGCCACCGCGGCGACGGCGCGCGGTACCACCCGAAGAAGTCCTGGAAGATCGAGTTCCCCGACGGCGTCGAGTGGGACGGGCGCACGAAGCTGAACCTCATGGCCGAGTGGCTCGACCGCGCCATCTTCACCGACAAGCTCAACTACGACCTCATGAACGCCGCCGGCGTGCAGGCGCCGCATGCACGCTACGTGCGACTCTCGGTGAACGGTGCGTATCAGGGCCTCTTCGTGGAGGTGGAGCAGGTCGACAAGCGCTTCCTCCGCGCGCGCTCGCTCGACGACGCCGCTTCCATCTACCGGGCGGGGTCGAACGACGGCGAGCTCGACGCCGGGCCCAACGCGCCGTGGCAGTGGCCGTGGGAGAAGCGCACCAACGAGGACCAGCCGATGGACGAGATCTACGAGCTCGAGCGGCTGGTGACGCGCACGCCCGAGGCGGAGCTCGTCGAAGCGCTCGACGCCGCGATCGATCTCGACGCCTACCTCCGCTACATGGCGGTGGGGATGCTCATCGGCTACGGCGGCCAGGACCAGGCGGGCAACTTCTGGATCCGAGATCCGTCGGGACGCTGGTACATGGCGCCGTGGGACCTGAACAACGCGAGCGACTTCTTCTTCCGGCTCGACACGCCCGACCAGCGGCCGTACGTGACGAAGTCGATCCAGAGCTCGACCGCGTACGACACCTACCTCGACCGGCAGCTCGAGAACGGCATCCGCCGCCTCGGCGAGAGCTACCACAACGTCTTCACCACCCTCGACACTCGGATCTGGGACCGGCCAGAGCTCCGGCACCGCCTCCTCGACTACGTGGAGCTCTACCTCGCGACGCTCTACACCGAGGACGCGATCGAGGGCCGGATCGACGAGCTGTGGGCGCAGGCCGGTCCGCACGTCGCGAGCGATCCGTACACCGAGCCGGGCGACGCCGAGCGCGCGCCGGGCTTCATCAAGGAGTGGACGCGCGGCCGGCGCGACCGCCTGGTGCAGGAGCTCGCGCGGCTGCGCGAGGGCCACGGCGCGACCGACCTGCGCCTCGAGGAGCTCGACCCGAACGGCGGCACCCTCGCCGACGGCGCCGGCGACCTCGACCCGTGGATCCGGATCGCGAACCACGGCGCGGCGGACCTCTCCCTGGAGAACCTCACCATCACCGACCGGCTCCGCGACCAGTTCCAGCACACGCTGCCGGCGCTCACGGTGCCCGCGGGCGGCTCGGTGATCCTCTGGGCCGACGGCGAGCCGGAGGAGGGGCCCGATCACCTGCCGTTCCGCCTCGATCCCGCCGGCGGCGAGGTCGGGCTCTACGACGGCGTCCACCGCTACGGGGTCGTCGACCTGCACTACTTCCCGGCGGTGCCCGCGGGCTCGACCGAGCGGCGGGAGCCGGCCGGCAGCGAGAGCTGGGTCGTCCGGCCGCTCTCCCCGTAGGGCGGGGAGGCTGTTCCCTCGGAGCCGGCGGTCGGGCAGGATTCCCGGCCGTGTCGAGCCTCCCGATCCCCGCGGCGCCCGCCGCCGAAGCTCCGCCTCCCCGGAAGCAGCCGCCGCTCCTCGAGCGGCTCGGGGTCCGCTACCTCCGCTCGCTCTCGGCGGCGCTGCCGCCGGTCGAGGCCGCCGACGCGGTCCACGTGCTCAACCCGGAGGAGCGCGCCGCGCTCAAGCGCGTGACCCGCGGCGCCATCTTCCGGGCGTTCCTCGCCGGCGCGGTCTCCGCGCTGATCGCCGCCGTCGGCGAGACGCTCCTCTCGCCGATCTTCCTCGGGCCGGAGCCGGACGCGGCGACGGTCGAGCAGCTGGTCTGGTTCTGGGTCGCGTTCGGCCCGGTCGTCGGCCTCGCCGCCGGGCTCGAGATCGCGTTCCTGTACTGGGACGGCCTGCGCTCGGTGCACCGGCTCGCGCACGTCGCGGGCCTGAGGCTGTTCCCGGTGGAGGACGACGCCGACGGCCACACCGTGGCGGCGGCGCTGGCGCGGGCGGCGCTCGAGCTGCCGAACCCCACAGACTCCGTCTTCGGCGTCGACCCGAGGCGCGAGGCCTCGAAGCTCAAGCTCCTGGTCTCCTCGCTGCTCTACAAGGTGAAGGTCGGCGCCTCGAACTTCCTCGCCAAGGCGCTGGTGCGCCGGCTCATGGGTCGCTCGGTGGTGCGGGCGTACCTCTCGTTCGTGGCGATCCCGGTGACCGGCCTCTGGGACGCCCTAGTCTGCGCGAAGGTGATGCGCGAGGCGCGCATCCGCGCCATGGGGCCGTCGGCGGCGAAGGAGCTGGCCGCGCTCGTCTTCGGCGGTGCGCCCGCGCCCTCGTCCCCGTGCCGCACCGAGATCCTCCGGGCGGTGGGCTCGTCCATCGTCAGGTCCTTCGACGCCCACCCGAACCTGGTGCTGCTCCTCCGCGAGGTGCGGCGCCACGTCGGCGAGCCGACCCGCGAGGTCCTCGACGACACCCGGGCGTTCCTCGCCGGGCTCGCGGCGCTGCCGCCGCCGGAGCAGGCGCTCGTGCTCCGGATCCTCTGCGTCGCGGCGATCATCGACGGCAAGCTGGTGTCGAGCGAGCGCCGGCTCATCCGCGAGGCGCTCGCCGTCTGCGGCCGGCCCGCGGACGACGCGCCGGTGCGGCGCCTGCGCCGGGCGTTCCTCTCCGGCGACCCGATCACCCAGGCGGAGCTGGCCGGGCTCTAGCTCCGCACGGCGGAGGCGATCCGGAGCGCGAGGAGCAGCGCGAGGCCGAGGATCCCCGCGGCGACCAGGAACGGCGCCGACGGGCCGGAGGCGTCGAACGCGGCGCCGCCGGCGAGCGGCCCGAGGATCCGGCCGAGGCTCGCCATCGACTGGTTCACGCCGAGGACGCCGCCGAGCTCGTCGGGCGGCGCCTGCTTCGAGACCAGGCTCGAGAGCGCCGGACCCTGCAGCCCGCTCCCGACCGAGATCACCAGGAGCGCGACGAGCAGGCCGGGGAGCCGGTCGGCGCCGGGCATGAGCAGGAGCCCGCCGCCGAGGAGCGCGGTGCCGGCGACGACGACCCAGCGCTCGCCGATCCGCCGCTGGAGCGGGTGGACGACGCCGCCCTGGACGACGGCGAGCACCAGGCCGATGAAGCCGAACAGCCAGCCGTTCTGGTGCACCGAGTAGCCGAAGCGCCGCTCGGTGAAGAGGCTGAACGTCGCCTCGAGCTGCGCGAAGCCGAGGGTGGTGAGGAAGAAGAGCAGGAACAGGAGCGGGAGGGCGGGCTGGCGGAGCGCGTGGCGGAAGACCTGCCAGCGCGAGCGGCGCGACGCCGCGGCGAGCGCGCGCCGCTCCTTCGGCAGCGACTCGGGGAGGAAGGCCAGCGCGAGCACGAAGTTCGCGAGGGCGAGGCCGGCGGAGACCCACGCCGGCGTCGACCAACCGCCGCGGGAGAGGATCCCGCCGAGCCACGGGCCGAGCACGAACCCGAGGCCGAAGGCCATGCCCATGAAGCCCATGCCGCGGGCGCGGGTCTCCGGGGTGGTCACGTCGGCGACGTAGGCCTGGGCGGTGCCGAGGTTGGCGTTGAAGATCCCCGCGAACGTCCGGGCGGCGAACAGCCAGGGGAGCGCCGTGGCGTTGGCGAAGATCACCATCGAGCCGACGCTGCCGAGGATCGAGACCAGGAGCACGGGCCTCCGCCCGACCCGGTCCGAGAGCCGACCCCAGAGCGGCGCGAAGAGGAGCTGCATCGCCGAGTAGGTGGTCATCAGCGCGCCGACCTCGAGGGCCGAGGCGCCGAGGCGCTCCGCGAGGAGCGGCTGCAGCGGGAGGATGAGGCCGAAGCCGAGCAGGTCCAGGAAGACCGTGAAGAACACCACCAGCAGCGGGCGGGTGCTCGACGGCACGCTCGGGGCGGTGGCGGTCATCGGGGGCGCGGCAGGCTAGGGGTCGGCCCCCGAGCGGTCAATGGTCCTCCGGCCTCGCCGCGGCAAGGTTGCAGCAGCCCTGCCGCGGCGCGACCGCCCGTCTTGACCCGCCGGAACTCCTCGGTTACGTACCCGGCCGCGCCGGAATCCCACGTGTTCTGCCGCGCCGGCGCGCGGGGGTCAAAGAGGCGCGACATGCTGGAACACCGCTTCGCCCTGGGCACCGCGTTCGCGACCTTCCTCCTCCTGGTGGTGGGCGGCCTCGTCCACGCGACCGGCTCCTCCCTGGCGTGCCCCGACTGGCCGCTCTGCTTCGGGCAGGTGTTCCCGGCGATGGTCGGCGGCGTCCTCGTCGAGCACAGCCACCGGCTGATCGCCACCGGCGTCGGCGTCTGCACCCTCGTCCTCGCCGGCCTGGTCTTCGCGCGGCGCAAGGACGATCCCACGCTCCGCAAGGTCGCCGTCGGCGCCATCGCGCTGGTGATCCTCCAGGGCGTCCTCGGCGGCGTGACCGTGCTGCTCCGGCTCCCGCCGGTCGTCTCGATCTCGCACCTCGCGACCTCGCAGCTCTACTTCCTCGCCGTCGTCTGGATCGCCGTGCGCACCTGGCCGGGCAGGGCCGCCGCCGCGGCGCCGGTCGACGGCCTCGCGTCGCTCCGCGGCCGGGTACGGATCGCGACCATCGTCACCTTCGTGCAGGTCGTCCTCGGCGCGCTGGTGCGGCACCTCGGCGCCGGCCTGGCCTGCGGCGCGGAGTTCCCCCTCTGCCAGGGCGCGGTGTGGCCGTCGTTCGGCGCCGGGCACCTGCAGATGACCCACCGGGTGCTCGGGTTCGTGGTGATGGGCCTGGTGATCTGGGCGACGGTCCCGGTGCTGAAGCGCGCCAGGGCCGAGGGCGCCCGCGGCCTGATCCGGCTCGCGGTGGCGCCGCACCTGCTCGTCACCGCGCAGATCGGCCTCGGGATCTTCTCGGTGCTGAGCTGGCTCGGCGTCGAGGCGGTGACCCTGCACCTCGGCGGCGGCGCGCTCCTGCTCGCGAACCTCGGGGCGCTGTGGTTCGCCCTCGAGCCGGGCGTGTGGCGCGGCGTGGCCGCGGCGGGCTCCGGCGAAGGCGCGAGGGTCCTGCGTCCGGCCGGGGCGGCGGCGTGACCGGTCCCATGGCCCTCGCGGCGCCGGTCCGGCCGGCCTCCCCGGCGCTCGCGTACGTCCGCGACCTCTTCCAGCTCACCAAGCCGCGGATCACCGCCACCGTCCTCGTGACCACCGCGGGCGGGCTCTGGCTGGCGCCGGGGCGCGTCCCGTGGACGGTGGTGCTCGTCACCCTCGTCGAGGTCGCGGCGGTGGTCGCCTCCGCCTGCGTCTTCAACGGCTGGATGGAGCGGGACATCGACGCCAAGATGCGCCGCACCAAGGACCGGCCGCTCGCGGCGAAGCGGGTGTCGCCGGGCGTGGCGCTGGCCTTCGCGATCGCGCTCTCGGCGGTGGCGCTGCCGGCGCTGGCGCTGATGGTGAACCCGCTCACCGCGCTGCTCACCGCGCTGGCGCTGGTGAGCTACGCCTTCGTCTACACGCCGATGAAGCAGCGTACGAGCGACGCGCTGCTCGTGGGCGCGGTGCCGGGGGCGCTGCCGCCGCTCATCGGCTGGACCGCGGCGACGAACGCGATCGAGCTCGGCGGGGTGGTGCTCTTCGCGCTCCTGTTCGTCTGGCAGCTGCCGCACTTCCTCGCCATCGCGCTCTACCTCAAGGAGGACTACGCCCGGGGCGGCCTCCGGGTGCTCCCCCTCGAGCACGGCGATCGCGCCGCGCGCCGCCGGGTCGCGCTCTGGTCGATCGCGCAGCTCGTG
>CAZDGH010000197.1:8431-10753 GCA_964504805.1 uncultured Myxococcales bacterium
CTCGTGGTCTCGTTGCTCCTGGTGCCGCTCGGGATGGCCGGGGTCGTCTACGCGGTGGTCGCCGCGGTGGCCGGCGTGGCCTTCCTCGTCCTCGCGGCGCGCGGCCTCACCCTGCCGGAGGCCCGGGTCAACCGCTGGGCGCGGCAGCTGATGCTCGCCTCGGTGCTCTACCTGCTCGTCATCTTCGCGGCGATCGGGGTGAGCGCGGCATGAGCGTCGAGGCCGCGGTGCCGTCCCGGGAGCCCCGCCGGTTCCCGGGGAAGCTCGTCGTCCTCGGCATCGGCGCGGCGATCGTGCTCCTGGTGGCGATCCTCGGCACCGGGATCGCGCTGGCGCCGCCGGTGCCGGAGCTGCCGCACCTCGGGACGCTCCCGGCGTTCCACCTCACCGACGAGCAGGGGCGGCCGTTCGGGCCCGAGCAGGTCGCCGGCAAGGTGCTGATCGCGAACTTCGTCTTCACCCGCTGCCCGTCGGTGTGCCCGACGCTCACGCAGAAGATGGCCGCGGTGCAGCACGAGCTCGAGGAGAAGCGCGAGCAGGTGCGCCTGGTGAGCTTCTCGGTCGACCCTGCCTGGGACACGCCCGAGCGCCTGAAGGAGTACGGCGCGAAGTTCGGGCAGGACCCGGAGGTGTGGTCGTTCGTCACCGGCGACGCGGCCGCGGTGAAGGCGGCGGTGGAGCAGGGCTTCAAGGTCGGCGTCGACGGCCTCGACGTGCCGGGCGCGGAGCCGAAGGACATCGTCCACTCGGAGCACTTCGTGCTCGTCGATCCCGACGGCTCGATCCGCGGCTACTACCCGGCGGAGAAGCGCGACCTCACCCGGATGACCATGGACGTGGGCCGCATCCTCGGGGAGAGGAAGCGGAAGTGACGCTCGCCGAGCTGCTCCCGCCGGTGAACGCGTCCCTGAATGCGACCGCGGCGACCTGTCTCCTCGGCGGCTACCTGGCCATCCGCGCCGGCAAGCGCGAGCTCCACCGGCGCCTCATGCTCGGCGCCTTCGCCGCCAGCTGCGTGTTCCTGGTGTCGTACCTGACCCGCTACGCGCTCTCCGGCACCACCCGCTTCCCGGTCGAGGGCGGCTGGCGCGTCGCCTACCTGGCGATCCTCGGCACCCACAGCTTGCTCGCGGCGGCGCTGGTGCCGATGGTGCTGCGCACGCTGTTCCTGTCGCTGCGCACGCGCTTCCCGGAGCACCGGAGGCTCGCGCGCTTCACCTTCCCGATCTGGGTCTACGTCTCGATCACCGGGGTCGTGGTCTACGTGATGCTCTACCACCTGCCCGGCTGGGTCTCGTGAGCGCCGACGTCCACGAGCTCCCGACCGACACCGCCGATCCCGACGGCCGCCGCTCGCTCGGCGTGCTCCTCGGCCTGCTGGGCTCCGCGGTGATGTTCGGCGCGCTGATGGTCGCCTACGCGATCCTGCGGACCGGCGTCGCCGTCTGGCCGCCGCCCGGCGTCACGCCGCTGCCGCTCGGCCTGCCGTCGGTCGCCACCGCGCTGCTCGCGCTGAGCTCGCTCACGCTGCAGGACGGCCTCGCCGCCGTCCGCAAGGCGCAGCCGCAGAAGCTCCCGTCCCGCATCGTCGCCACCCTCGTGCTCGGCGCCGGGTTCATGGTGCTGCAGGGCGTCGTCTGGGTCGACGCCTGGCACGGCGGCGTCGGCGCCCAGGGCACCTACGGCGGGCTCTTCTACATGGTCACCTGGTTCCACGCGGCCCACGTGGTGGCGGCGCTGGTGCTGGTCGGCTGGCTGTGGCCGGCGGCGCGCGGCGGGAAGTTCACCGCGCGCGCGCACCTCAGGGTGAAGTTCACCACCTGGTTCTGGCACTTCCTGGGCGTGGCCTGGGCGGTGATCTTCCTCTCGGTGTACGTCGCCTGAGCGGCGCCCGCGCGCCTACTGGCCGCCGTAGGTATACGGCGCGCGCTCCGAGAGGAACGACTTCACCGACGCCTTGTGGCCGTCGTCGAGCTCGAGCATGCGCACGCCGGCGCCGGCGGGGAGGCGGCCCGACATCAGCGAGCGCGGGCGGACCCAGGTGACCTCGCCGAGGGTGCGGATCGGCTTGCCGGAGGGCATCCGGAGGGTGAGGTGGACCTTCGTGCCCACCGCCGGCGGCAGCGAGGTGGCGACGAAGAGGCCGACCTGCTGCCCGGTGGCGGTCTTTGCCAGGTAGAAGTTGTGCTCGCTGAAGAGGTCGACGGTGACGTCGAACGCGGGCTCGAGCGGCGGGGCGCTCGGGTCGGTGGACTGCGCCAGCTCCTCGTCGATCATCGCCAGGATGTCGGGAGGCGGCGGCGGGCGCGGCGGCAGCGGCGG
>CAZDGH010000198.1:0-10729 GCA_964504805.1 uncultured Myxococcales bacterium
TCGTCGGGCTCCTCGTCCTGGCCGGTGTACTTGTTCTTGACCTTCTCTTTGAGCGTGTAGGCCTTGATGTTGTCGATGTAGTTCGAGCACAGCTTCTTGATGCTGTCCTCGTCGGCCGAGATCGCGCGCTGGACCTCGTTCTTGACGATGTCCTCGTACTCCTGCTTCACGGTGCCGAGCAGGTCGCGGTACCGCTTGCGGATCTCCTCGCTGGAGATGAGGGAGTGCGTGCGCAGGCCGGCCTCGAGCTCGTTCAGGACCATGAACGGGTTCACGCAGCCCTCTCCCTTGTCGGAGACGAGCGCGTTCGAGATCTTGTCCTGCACGTAGCGCGGGGAGATGCCCTCCATGCCCTCGCGCGGCGCCTCCTTGCGGAGCTCCTTGATGTTGTCCTCGGTGTAGTTCGGGAGCGACTTGCCGTTGTAGAGCTTCAGCTTCTGCAGCAGGGTCAGGTTGTGCTTCTTCGGCTCGTCGAGGCGGGTCATCACCCCCCACATCGCCGCCATCTCCAGCGTGTGCGGGGCGATGTGCTTCCCGCGGATCTTCCGCTGGTTGTAGTCCTTCTCGTAGATCTTCACTTCCTCGGACAGCTTGGTGATGTACGGGATGTCGATCTTCACCGTGCGATCCCGCAGCGCCTCCATGAACTCGTTGTTCTGGAGCTTCTTGTACTCGGGCTCGTTGGTGTGGCCGAGGATGACCTCGTCGATGTCCGTCTGCGGGAACTTCTTCGGCTTGATCTTGTGCTCCTGCGACGCGCCGAGGAGGTCGTAGAGGAAGGCGACGTCGAGCTTGAGCACCTCGACGAACTCGATGATGCCGCGGTTGGCGATGTTGAACTCGCCGTCGAAGTTGAAGGCGCGCGGATCGGAGTCGGAGCCGTACTCGGCGATCTTCCGGTAGTTGATGTCGCCGGTGAGCTCGGTCGAGTCCTGGTTCTTCTCGTCCTTGGGCTGGAAGGTGCCGATGCCGACGCGGTCCTTCTCCGAGAGGATGAGCCGCTTCACGCGGATGTGGCCGACGACCTTCGACCACTCGCCCTTGTACTCCGTCATCAGCTCCTTGTAGACGAACCGGCACGCCGGGCAGAGCTCGCCGCCGTCGGGGATGCGGTAGCCGCTCGTCGGCGGGCAGAGCTCCCCGAAGACGCTCGCGCGCCACTCGCGCGGGATCAGCGTCAGCGGATCCTCGTGCATCGGGCAGGGCATCACCTCGCGCTCGACCGAGCCGTCCGGCTTGCGCTTGTCGAGGAGCCACGAGAACGAGTACAGCGCGCCCTCCGGCGTGCGCGAGTACTCCTCGATGCCCTTCTTGAGCAGGCGCGCGATCGTCGACTTCGACGAGCCGACCGGGCCGTGGAGCAGGATGACGCGCTTCTCGGTGCCGTAGCCCTCGGCCGCCGACTTGAAGACGTTCACCAGCTTCATCAGCGGCACGTCGAGGCCGAAGATGGCGTCGCGGCCGCCGAACTTCTCGTCGTGGAAGAAGTGGTAGCGGTACAGCTTCTTCTTGTTGTCGATGTACTCCGTCTTCCCGTGCGAGAGGATCATGTCGTACAGGCGCTGGTACGCCGTACGGGTGATCTTCGGGTTCTGGCGGACGAGCTGGAGGTAGTCCTCGAAGGTCCCCTCCCAGTGCTGCTCGGCGTAGCTCCGGGTGTCCGCCCGGGAGGCGATCTTCGAGATCCAGGAATCACCCACTCCGTCACGCATCGCTGCTCCTCTCGATCCGACCAACCCAGGGTGCGTCCGCCCACGGACGGGATCCTGCCCGAGCGAAAAACCGCACCGGGGCGGGCGAATTCCCGGGCGGTGCTGCGGGCTTCGAAAGAGCCCTTCCTGGCGTGGGGTCCCCGGTGCGGGATCGGACCGCGCGAGCGGCTTCCCGGGGAAGGCGGCGACTGCACCGACATTGTGCCCCACGGCGTTCGCCAGCGACAAGCCACGCCCGCCGGCGCGACCCTTGGGATAAGCCCTGCCGGCGCGGGACGGTAGGTGGGTGTGCCTACGCCTTGACGACGAGCGTCTGCGCCACGTGGTCGTGGAGCGCCCGTCCGTACGGGTCGAAGAGCGGCAGCAGGTAGCCGACGCCGCAGACGAGCTGGGAGAGCGACTTCCCGGCCAGCTCGCGGAAGAGGACGCGCAAGAGCCCCGGCGGGTCGCCGTCGGCGGTGACCACCTTCATCCCGAGCAGCTTCTTGCCGAGCGTCCACCCGAACAGCGCGGTCGGGATCACGTACCAGCCGAGCGTCACCACGAGCGCCAGGAGCAGGAACGTGATGCCGTAGCGGATCGCCGCCGCCTGCTGCACCTCCGGCGCCTCGGCCAGGGCCGTGAGCCGCTCGCGCACGGTGCCGCCGAGCGCCGAGCCGAGGAGCTGCAGGACGAGCCAGCACCCGACGCCGTCGAGGATCGCGGCGACGGCGCGGCTGCCGAAGCCGGCGGGCACGACCGCGCCGCCCTCTCCCACCGCGGAGGTCGCCGTGCGCGCCGGCAGGTCGTAGACCGGCTGGAACGACGGCATCGACGGAGGCACGCCGGGATCCGGAGGCAGGTCGAACGCGCCGGCGGCGGGCGCGGCAGGCGCCGGCGGCAGATCGAGCTCGAGGCCGGCCTCGCCTTCGCCGCCCTCGAGCTCCAGCTCGCGCGTCCCGCCGCGCGGCTCGGGCGCGGCCGGCGCCGCGAGCAGCGCGCCGCCGTCGACCTCGAAGCCCTGCTGGCAGCGGGGGCACCGCACCCGCAGCACCCCCGGGGCGAGCCGCTCGGCGGGGACCTCGCGGCCGAAACCGCAGTGGGGGCAGGAGAGCGTCGGCACGGCGCCGATGCTACCGCGGCGGCACGATGGGCGCGCCGTCGTGTCCGCCCTCGGGCGCGCCGGCGTCGAGGTACGAGCGGAGGATCACCTGGGCGGCCACCATGTCGACGAGCTCGCGGCGCCTGCGGCCGTCGAGCGCCGCCTCGCGGAGCGCCCGATCGGCCTCGAAGGTGGAGAGCCGCTCGTCCCAGAGCACCACCTCGCGTCCGAGCGCGGCGGCGGCGGCGGCGGCGAAGCGCCGCGTCTTCGCGGCCCGCGGGCCCTCGGAGCCGTCCATGTTGAGCGGCAGGCCGACGACGATCCGCTCGATCTCCCGCTCCTCGCAGAGCCGGAGGAGCGCCTCGAGGTCCCGCTCCTGCCGGGTGCGGCGCACCACCAGCAGCGGCTCGACCCACGAGAGCTCGTTCGAGGCGGCGACGCCGATCGTCTTGTCGCCCACGTCCAGGCCGAGCATCCGCCGCGCCGTCACAGCCGCAGCCCCGCCACGGGATCCGGCAGGCCGCGCGAGGCCGCGTGCGCGCGGCACAGCTCGATGCGCTCGAGGGCCGGCGGGTGCGAGTGGTAGAGCCACCGCCACACCGGGGCGGGATCGACGTCGGTCTTGGCGTCGCGGGAGAGCTTCACGAAGACCGAGGCCAGGGCGTCGGGCCGGTCGGTGAGCGCGAGCGCGTAGCGGTCGGCCTCGCGCTCGGCGCGCCGCGACATCGCGAGCTGCACCGGCTCCACCACCGAGGTCACCACCCAGAACGCCGCGAGCAAGAGCGGCACCGCCGCCGGATCCGACGCCGAGCGGAGCCGGAAGATCGGCCGCGCCGCCGCCGCCCGGAGCAGCCGCTCCACCAGCCAGAGCAGCGGCACCACCACCAGCGCCGCGAGCCAGGTGCGCAGGTCGCCGCCGCCCTCCCGATCGGCGACGTGCCCGAGCTCGTGGGCGACCGCGGCCTCGATCTCGTCCTCGGTGTAGCGCGCCACCAGGTTGTCGAGCAGCACGACCTTCCGGGTGGGCCCGAGCCCCGCGAAGTACGCGCCGGCGACCTTGTGCACCTTGCTCGCGTCCTCGATCTCGATGCCGGCGATCGGGTGCCCGGCGCGGGCGCAGAGCGCCTCGAGCCGCGCGCGGAGCGGGCCCTCCTCGAGCGGCACCTGCTCGTGGTGGAGGCGCGCGCGGTAGGGGTCGAGCAGGCCCGAGAACGCCAGGGCCAGCGCGGTGGGAAGGCCGAGCACGAGCCACCAGCGCGGCAGCCGCCGCTTCAAGCCGAAGAGGCCGAAGGCCATGGCGCCGAAGGCGAGCACCGAGACGAGCGCGTCGCGGGAGACGTGCAGCGCGAACGTCGACGGGGTGAGGTTCGAGAGGCCGTAGCGGTGCGGTCGCAGGTAGCCGGCCCAGACGAGGTAGGGCAGGTCCCAGAGCTGCGTCACCACGAAGTAGAGGAGCACGTAGGCGATCGCGGCGGCCCAGGTGCGGTCGCCCCAGATCCGGCGGAACGCCGCGGCGACGCGCGCCCGCGCCCCGTCGGCGCCGTCGGGCACCGAGAGCGGCGCGACCAGCCGCTCGGCCCGGTCGCGGAGCCAGGCGTTCGCCGGCGTGAAGAGGAGGATGGAGAAGAAGACGAGGGACGAGAGCGCGTACGCGGCGTAGCCCCAGTACTTCTCCTGGGCGAACGTCCCCCACTCGGCGAGCTCCGCCGCCGTGAACAGCTCGGCCGCGCGCACGGGGTTCAACGGGCCGCGGCGAGCCGGTCCGCCCCCGCGGCGCCCTTGGCGCCCTGCGGCCGGGAGCCGGTGGTCTCGCGGGCGGGCGCGGTCGGGTCCGGCGGCCGCTCGGGATCGGCCTCCGACGGCGTCGCGGCCCCGGCGTCGGCGGCGTCGCGCTCGCTCTCGTCGGCGGCCGCGTCGGCGAGCAGCACCTGCTTCATCCGGTCGAGGCTCGACTTGGTCTGGTCCAGGAAGGCCGAGCTGACGCCGACGCGCTCGGCGGTGGAGAGGGTGCGCTCGTAGATGGTGATCGCCTTCTGCACCAGCACCCGGACCTTCTTGCGGAGGGTGGCGCGGTAGAGCTCGGCCTGCTCCGCGTCGAGGGTGGCCGGCACCGGCGCCGTGGTCATCTCGTCGTAGAGCCCCTCGTAGAGGCCGCCGATGCGCTGGCCCGCGGCGATCGCCCAGTGCGGGTTGCCCATGCGGATCGCGCGCAGGTAGTGGCCCTGCGCCGAGAGCAGGAGCTGCGCCTTGTACTCGAGGTCGTCGGAGAGCTTCTGGGTGTCGTCGACCGCCTGCAGCTTCACCGCCTCGAAGTGCAGCCGGTAGATCTCGGCGAGGAAGAACTGGGCCTGGCACGGGTAGTAGTCGTCGATCCGCTCGACCTCGCTCCGCTCGCGGTAGAGCGCGAGCGCCTCCCGCAGCTTCGTCTCCGCCCTGGCGATCTCGCCCGACTCCACCCAGCAGACGCCGAGGTGGGTGAGGGCGTGGATCCGGTCGACCGCCTCGAGGTCGGCGCGCCCGGCGACGAGCTCGAGCAGCTCGATGGCGCCGGCGAAGTCGCCGAGGTGGTAGTAGGCGCTCGCCCCGCGCCAGGTGGCGTCGAGCGCGTCGCCCGTTCCGCGGACCGGGTCCATCACCGCCTTGTAGCGCTCGACCGCCAGCAGGTACTCGCCGAGCGCCTCGTAGGCGACGCCGGCGTTGTACTGGGCGTCCTTCCAGCGCTTCGAGGCCGGGAAGGCGTCGCCGAGCCGGGCGAAGCAGCGGGCGGCGCGCCTGTAGTCCTTCGCCTGGTAGGCGGTGGAGCCGCAGGCGAAGAGCTCCTCGTCGTTCAGCTTCGACAGCGCCAGGTCGTCGGCGTCGACGGTGACGAGCAGCGGATCCATCTGCAGCCCGCCTCCGCGCGTGGTCGCGCAGCCGGCGGCGAGGAGGAGCGCGAGGGACGTCGCGGCGGCACGGAGCGATCGCATCCTGGTGGGCTCCGACAGGCGGGGTCGGCGAAAGGTTCCCCCACCGCGGCGACGGGATCAACCGGCGAGGATCTTCACCTGGACCGACCGGCGCCGCGGCCCGTCGAGCTCGACGAGGTAGATCGCCTGCCAGGCCCCGAGGAGGAGCTTCCCCTTGTCGAGGAGGACGGTCGCCGAGCTGCCGAGGAGCGCCGCGCGCACGTGGGCGTGGGCGTTCGGCTCGTTGTGCTTGTACGGGAGGTCCTTGGGGACGGCCCGCTCGAGCGCCCCGAGGATGTCGTCCTTGAGCCCCGGGTCGGTGTTCTCCTGGACGGCGATCGCCGCGGTCGTGTGCTGGCAGTAGACGACGACGATCCCGTCGGCGACGCCGCTCTTCTGCACCAGCCCCTTCACCTTCGAGGTGAGGTCGAGGAACTGCTCGGCGGCGGAGGTCTCCACCTCGAGGACGTGGACGTGGCTCGGCATGGGCTATCCCGGTCGGACCAAGAGGCTCGCGAAGTGCGCGAGGCCGGGGAGATCATACACGTCGGCCTCGAGCCGCGGGACCCGCACCTGGGGCGTGGGCGACGTCGCGGCGAGGAGCCGATCGAGGTGGCGGCGGTCGAGCTCGGCCAGGGCGCGCGCCTCGGCGGCGGTGCGGTGCAGCCGCTCGGCCAGCGGCGGGCTCCCGCCGTCGGCGATCCCCGCGGCCGCGAGGCGCCGCGCGATCTCGTCCGGGTCCGGCAGCGCCGCGCCGTCGAGCGGATCGGGGTGGACGCGGTTCGCGACCACCGCGGCGGTCGGCATCTGCTCCTGGCCGAGCAGCGTGTGGAAGTAGATCGCCTCGTCGACGGTGAGCGCGTGGGCGCTGGTCACCAGCACGAAGGCGGCGTCGGGCGAGGCCAGCAGCGCCTTCACCTTGGCGGCGCGATCCTTGAAGACCTCGTAGGTGCCCTGGATCTCGACCATGAAGCTCGCGAGCTCCTGCAGGGTCTCGACGCCGGTGAACCGCGAGATGGTCTTGGCGATGTAGCTGCCGCCGAGGTGGAAGAGCCGGAGGCCGACCTTCCCGGCCTTGAGCGCCGGCCCGAGGATCACCTTCACCGCCTCGTTGTCGAGGAAGTCGAGGATGCGGTTCGGCGCGTCGAGGAAGTCGAGGGCGTGGGCGGTGGGCGGGGTGTCGAGCACCACCAGGTCGTAGCGGTCCGAGGCGTTCAGCTCGTACAGCTTCTCCATCGCGATGTACTCCTGCGAGCCGGCGAGGGCCGAGGAGAGCGTCTGGTAGAAGCGGTTGCGGAAGACGGCCTCGCGCTTCTCCGGGGCGATGTAGCGGGCGATGAGGTCGTCCCAGGAGCGCTTCAGGTCGAGCATCATCGCCCACAGCTCGCCCGACGGGTGCAGGCCCGCCTCGCGGAGCCGGCCCTCGTCGATCCGCGTCTCGACGTTGCCGAGGGCGGAGAGGCCGAGGGCGTTGGCGAGGCGCTTGGCCGGGTCGATGGTGCAGACGACGACGCGGCGGCCCTGCATCGCCGCCTCGAGGGCGAGGGCGGCGGAGACGGTCGTCTTGCCGACGCCGCCGGAGCCGACGCAGACGACGATCTTCTTGGTGCGCAGGGCCTCGGCGAGGGCGCTCACGCCGGCACCGCCCGCGCGATGGTCTCGGCGACCCGGTCGATGTCGGCGCGGCCGAACTCGCCGGTCGGCGGCAGGAAGGGCACGTCGACCACCGGCAGCTCGAGCTCGACCCGGAGCTTCTCCCGGTACTTCGCGGTGAGGTCGGCGCGGATCCCGTGGCCGCGGGCGGCGCGACCGAGCGCGCCGAGCGGGCCGTCGAGCGGCAGCGCCGCGCGCTCCTCGGCGGTGAAGCGCGGCTCGAAGGCTCGGTTCAGGAAGGTGGTGTCGCAGTGCATCCGGAGCATGCCGGTGAGCGCGTCGTGCAGCTCCACCGTCTCCACCACCGGGAGCTCCTCCGGGATCGTCACCAGCGAGACCGAGGTCTGCTTCGGGTCGACGAGGATGTCGCGCATCCACTCGGCGTCGGAGCGCATCGGTCCCGGCGGCACGGTGTCGATCACCGCCTGCGGGACCCGGAGGAGGGTGATCCCGTGGCCGGTGGCCGGCGCGTCGACGAGCACGAGGTCCCACCTCGCCTCGCGGACGTGGAAGAGGATCTTGCCGAGCATCGTCAGCTCGGCGAGCGACGGGACGAAGCGCAGGAAGCGGCTCACCCAGCGGTTCTCGAACACCGCGCTGTAGATGGCCCGGTACTTCACCGTCATCAGCGCGTACTCGCGCAGCGCCTCCTGCGGCCGCACCACCACCGCCTCGATCCGGTCCTGCAGCCGGCCGATCTGCTCGCCCACCGGCCGCGCGCCGAGGAGCGCCGAGACGCGCTCCTTGGTGTTCACCTCGCAGACGAGCACCCGCTTCCCGCGCGACGCGGCGACGAGCGCCAGCGCGGCGGTCACGGTGGACTTGCCGACGCCGCCCTTGCCGGTCTGGAGCAGGAGGCGCCGGTCGAGGATGGACATGCGGGCGGGAAGCTAGTCGTGGCCCACCGCGGGGTCAACGCGCCGTTGACGCGCGAGAGGCGGGGCGGTACGAGCGGCGCGGCCGCCGGGGACGCGGCCCACGAGGGAGCGCGCGATGGGACTGAAGGAGAACCCGGTGGTGAAGCGGGTCGTCGAGGCCGGCACCGGAGGCGTCTCGAAGGTGGTGGGCCAGCTGCTCTCCGACGAGCGGTTCGTCGGCGCGGTCCAGACGGTGGTCTCGTCGAGCCTCGCCGCCAAGGGCACCCTCGACAAGTCGCTGCGCGCCGCGCTCGCGACCATGAACCTGCCGTCGGTCGCCGACGTGCGGAAGCTCGACGACAAGCTCGACCAGCTCGAGCGCGTCCTCGCCCAGCTCGAGGGGCGGCTCGGCCGGATCGAGGCGCGGCTCGGCGGCGGCGAGGAGAAGCCGCCGAAGAAGCCGGCGTCGAAGAAGAAGGCCGAGTAGGCCGCCGGCGATGCGGCGGATCGCCTTCGTCAACGAGAAGGGCGGCACCGGCAAGACCACGCTCGCGGTGCACGTGGCGGCGTGGCTCGCGCTGGAGCGCCAGGCGCGCGTCCTCCTCTGCGACCTCGACACCCAGGGCCACGCCGGCAAGACCCTCGGCATCGACGTCCGAGGCCTGAGGCCGAACGCCGCCGATCTGCTGCTCCGCCCCGAGGTCTCGCTGAACCAGGTGCTGGTCCGCTCGGCGGTGCCGGGCCTCGACGTCGTGCCGGGGAACAAGGATCTCGGCGAGGTGCCGGCGGCGCTCGGCGCGAGCGAGGGCCGGGAGAGGCGCCTCGCCGCGAAGCTCGCGGGCCTCGCCGGCTACGACTGGGTGATCTTCGACGCGCCG
Source organism: uncultured Myxococcales bacterium (assembly GCA_964504805.1). Lineage (GTDB taxonomy): Bacteria > Myxococcota > Myxococcia > Myxococcales > Vulgatibacteraceae > CAZDGH01. The sequence continues at coordinate 9,127 of CAZDGH010000198.1, forward strand.
CCGTCGATGGGCGTCGCGGTGCAGAACGTGCTGCTCGCCGCCGACGAGGTGGTGGTGCCGGTCGCGTGCACCTACCTCGCGCTCGACGGCTGCGCCGAGCTGGCCGCCACGGTGGACGAGGTGCGGCGGCGCTTCGACCACCCGCGGCTCCGCATCTCGGCGGTGGTGCCGACGCTGTACCGCCGCAGCGCGCTCGCCGACGCGGTGGTGGCGAAGCTCCGCGAGCGGTTCCCGCGGGAGACCACGAACACCGTGCTCTCGTTCAACGTCCACGTCGACGAGGCGCAGAGCCACGGCAAGAGCGTCTTCGAGCACGCGCCCTGGTCGCGCGGCGCGCAGCTGCTCGAGGCCATCGCCCGGGAGCTCGAGCAGCGCTGACCGGGAGCCGCGGAGCAGGGGCCCGGGCAGGCCCTTGACGGGTGATAGGGTCGGACTTACCCTAAGTAGCGAGGGAGGTGCCGGATGGGACGGGCGCTGCAGACCGACCTCTACGAGGTCTCGATGTCGGCCGCGTACGTGCGCGAGGGCGCGGCGCGGCGGCGGGGGGCGGCGGAGCTGTTCGTGCGCCGCCTGCCGCGGGGACGGCGCTTCCTCGTCGTCGCCGGGCTCGAGGCCGCCCTCGACTTCCTCGAGGGCCTGCGCTTCGACGACGAGGACGTCGCGGCGCTGGCGGCCATGCCCGCGCTCGCCGACTCGTTCCGCGTGCCCGGCTTCGCCGAGCTGCTCCGGTCGTTCCGCTTCCGGGGCGACGTCGACGCGATGCCCGAGGGGACCGTCGCCTTCGCCAACGAGCCGCTCCTCCGGGTGGAGGGCACGCTGCTCGAGCTCACCCTGGTCGAGACCTACCTGCTCTCGTCGCTGAACCACGCGACCACGGTGGCCTCGAAGGCGGCGCGGCTGCTCCTCGCCTCGGGCGGCAGGCCGGTGGTGGAGTTCGGCTCGCGCCGCACCCACCCGGACGCGGCGGTCGACGCGGCGCGGGCGGCCTACCTCGCCGGCTGCAGCGGCACCTCGAACCTCGAGGCCGGCCGGCGGTACGGCGTGCCCACGTTCGGCACCGCGGCGCACATGTGGATCATGGCGCACCCGACCGAGCGCGCCTCGTTCCGCTCCTGGGCGGAGACGTACCCGTCGGGCTCCGTCTACCTCGTCGACACCTACGACACGGTGCAGGGCGTGCGGAACGCGCTCGCCGAGGCGGGGCCGCGGCTCGCCGGCGTGCGCCTCGACTCCGGCGACCTCGGCGCCCTGGCGAAGGAGGTCCGCGCCGTCCTCGACGGCGCCGGCCGGCCGGAGGTGCGCATCGTGGCCACCGGCGATCTCGAGGAACGCCGCATCGCCGCGCTGGTGGCGAGCGGCGCGCCGATCGACCTCTTCGGCGTCGGCACCGACCTGGTGGTGTCGCGCGACGAGCCCGCGCTCGGCGGCGTGTACAAGCTCGTGGAGGTGGACCGCGACGGCGACGGATCGCGCCCCACCGCGAAGCTCTCCGAGGGCAAGGTGACCTGGCCGGGCCGGAAGCAGGTGTTCCGGCGCCTCGCGGGCGGCCGCCTCGAAGGCGACGTGCTCGCGCTCGCCGCCGAGCCCGCGCCCGACGGCGCCG
>CAZDGH010000199.1:0-10648 GCA_964504805.1 uncultured Myxococcales bacterium
CCGAGCGCGAGCGCGGCGGCCGCGCCGCCGGCCGAGACGCCCACGCCGACCCACGACGGCGCGAGCCTCGCGGCGCCGAGCGCGGCGGCGACCGCGAGCGCGGCGGGGAGCACCAGCGCGGCCTTCACCGGGTAGCGCAGGCGGTCCACGCCGGGCAGCTCGTGGAGGAGCGAGAACACCACGCCGCCGGGGCCGCGGGCGACGAGCAGCGCGATCGTGGCGCAGACGAGGGCGCGCCAGCCGGCCGTCGCGCGCCTCGCGCCGAGGAAGGCGAGGAGCACCGCCGGCAGCCCGACGTAGACCGAGGGCTGGCGCGACGGCGCCCCGGCGCCCGCGGCGCGGCCGGCGGCGGCGGTGCCGGTGACGATCTCCTGCACGCGCGGCGCGACGTCGGCGCCGCGGAGCGACCAGCGGGCGGCGAGCGCCTCGGGCAGCGGCGCGTCGCGGCCCGAGCTCGCGGCGTGGGCGAGCACCGGCCAGGCGTCGGGCGCGGCGAGGAGCGCGCCGAGGACGGCCGCGCCGGCGACGCCGAGGAGGCGATCCCGCGAGCGTCCGGCGCCGAGGGCGAGCACGACCAGCCCCGCGCCGAGCGCGAGCTCGTAGGCGCCGGCGAGCGCCGGCAGCGCCACCGCGAGCCCGCCCTCGACCGCGCCCGCGGCGCTCTCGGCGCGGCCCCGGGCGATCCGCAGGCCCGCCGCGGCGGCGAGCGGGAGCCAGGCGAGGCCCATGGCGAGGTTCGGCAGGCCCACCGTGCCGAGCGCGAGCGGCGTCATCCCGGCGACGAGGGCGGCGGCGGCCGCGCCCCAGGGCCCCGCGGCCGCACGTCGCGCGGCGAGGATCGCCAGCGCCGCGGCGAGGAGCGGGTGCAGGCCGAGCAAGAGCGCGAGGCCGCGCGGCGGCGGCACCAGCGCGAGCAGCAGCCGCGGCGGGTAGTAGAGCTGGGACTGCCCGACGCCGACGAGCGGCTGCCCGCAGGCGATGGCCGGCTCCCACGACGGCAGGCCCGCGAGCGGTCGCCCGGAGAGCGCCGCCGCCGCGGGCACGAAGATGCGGTGCGCGTCGCGCTCGAGCACCAGCGCGCCGGGCGCCAGCACCGGCGCCACCGCCACCGCGACGAGCGCGAGCGCCGCCGCGGGCGGGAGCGCGCCGCGCCAGCCGGCGGAGGCCTCGCTCAGGGGACCACGGTCCCGTAGCAGACGAACGGGTGATCGCAGCAGTACGGGTTCGCCGGCGCCGGCTCGCAGACCGGGTTCGTCTCCGGGCACGGCTGCTGGTTCGTCTCCGGGCAGTGCATCGCGCCGCCGAAGACGTTCCCGAGCGCCTCGACCGTGTACTCGGTGGCGCCGGTGCCGCAGTAGTCGCGGAGGATCCCGAAGCCGAGCTCGCCGACGTCGCGGACCTCGGTGTCCCGGATCAGCACCAGGTTCGGCACGCCGACCTCGAGCGCGGCGCGGGCGCGGTCGGCGCGCACGTCGACGCAGGCGTCGCTCGCGGCGTCGTAGCCGATCCCGCCGGCGCCTCGGATGGTGACGAAGCGGAGCTGGCTCTGCCGCGGCGGGGTGCCGTCGGCGCTCGCGACGATGGAGACGCCGCCCCAGGTGCCGGGCCCCTCGGTCTCGCCCTCGAGGACGATGCGGGTCTCCTCGGCGCCGCCGTCGGCGGTGAGGCGCGCGCCGCCGGCGATGGTCAGGTTCGGCCCTGGCGCGCCGAGCGACGCGAAGCGCAGGTGGGCGGACGGCTCGAGCACGAGCGCCGCGCCCTCCATCCGCAGCGCGCCGCGGACGAGCCAGGGCGCGCCGCGGTCTCCGAGGCGGAGCTCGCTCCGGTGCGTCACGCCGGCGCGGAGCTCGATGGCGCTGCCGGTCACGTCGGGGACGCTCGAGGCGCCGGCGACGTCGGTGGAGACCGCCGGTCCCGCCGCGCCGTCGACGGCGATCCCGGAGGAGCCGGCGGCGAACGTCGCCCCGTCGGAGAGCCACACGCCTGCCGCGGCGCCGCCCTCGACGGTGAGGCCGTGGACCGGGAGCGCGATCATCGTCGTGGTCTCGACCACGCCGAGGCCGGCGGCGCCGCCGTCGCGGAGCGTGACCGAGGAGAGGTCGCTGCCGGCGCCGAGCTCGGAGACGAGGAGCTGCCCCCACGGCACGGCGGGATCCTTCGCCGCCACCACCACCGGCTCGTCCGGCGTCCCGCCGAGCTCGAGCGTGCCGCCGTCGACGGAGATGGTGACGCCGCCCTCGACCAGCACCACCGCGCAGGGCTCGACGACGACGCGCTTGCCGGCGTCGAGGGTGAGGCCGGCCGGTCCGATCCGGTGCGGCGAGTCCTCGGCGGTCCATACCTCCTCGCCGGTCACCGCGTCGTGGTCGACGCCCGCGGACGAGAGCGTCCGGCCGGCGAGCACCGCCTCCGCCGGGCACGCCGGCGTGCCGCCGGTCCCGCCCGCGCCACCGCCGCTCCCGCCGCTCCCGCCGCCGCCGCCGGTGGCGCCGCCGCCGTCGCCTTCCTCGCCGGACGAGGGCTCGTCGTCGCAGGCGGCGAGCGCGAGGAGCAGGGCGGGGAGCACGAGCAGGGCGCGGCGCATCGGGTCACCTCCGGGTGAAGCGACGCATCGTAGAAGGCGCGACCTCCGGGCGCCACCTAACCGGACGGCGGCGCCGCGGGTCCGCCGGAGCGCGAAACGGAGGCCCCCGATGGCACGCCGCGCCCTCGCCCTGTCGCTGCTCGCCCTGTCGCTCCCGGTCGCCGCCGCCTGCGGCGAGCTCGGAGGCGACGACGGGCTCGACCTCGCCACCTGCGACGAGCCGCTCGCGGCCGGCGCGCCGTCGCCCGACGCGCCGCGGCTCTCGCACCCGACGCAGGATCACCTCGGCCCCTCCGGCGAGGGCTGCCGCTGGGGCGACGGGACCTGCGCCGAGGGCGGCGTGCTCTGCGGCTTCTGCTTCTTCCAGGAAGACCCGCAGGGCGACGTGCTCGCGGAGGACGAGGCGGGGGACGACGTGTTCCTCCTCGAGCGGAGCGGCGGGCTCGTCTCCGCGGTGGAGGTCTACCTGCGCACGGAGGACGCGACCTGCTTCAGCGGCTGCTTCCCGCGGGTGGGCGCCGCCGAGGACGAGGTCGACGCGCAGGTCGTGCTCGCCGACGCGGCCGGGAACCTCTCGGCGCCGCTCTGCCTCTGGGGCACCGTCTTCTGACGGCGCGACCGGGGGCCCCGCGACTCAGCGCGCCTGCAGCATCCCCTTCACCGCGCCGTAGTCGCGATCGTGGATCGCGCCGACGCGGACGCAGCGGAGCATGCCGCCGGGATCGACCAGGGCGTGGATCGGGATCGCCGCGCCCTGGCCGACGCCGAGCGCGGTCAGGTACGCGGGGAAGTCCTCCTCGCTGCGCAGCCAGCGCACCGGCGCCGGCAGGCCCTTCTCGATCGCCTTCGCCAGGGCGGGCCCGGCCTCGGGCGCGTCGATGCTCAGGAGCTCGAGCTCGAAGCCGAAGCCCTCGGCGGCGGCCGCGTCGTGCCACCGGCCGAGGAGCGGCATCTCGTCCTTGCAGGGCTCGCACCACGTCGCCCAGACGTTCACCCAGCGCCAGCCCCTGGCGGCGTCGTCCGGCGCCTTGCCGGCGGGCGGCGCCTTCGACGGCGGCGCCTCGTACCTGCGCGCGCCCTCGCCCTCGGCGGGGAAGGTGACGTCGCAGAAGCCGCTCGCGGCGGCGGCCGCACGGGACGGCGCCTTCACGCCCTCGAAGCGGCCGCGGCTCGCGGACGGGGCCTCGGCCTTCGGCTCCTCGGTGCACGCGGCGAGGAGGAGGGCGGCGAGGAGGGCGCGGTCAGATCGCACAGTCGATCCAGGCGACGAAGGCGCTGCGGTTGATGTCGGTGGCCGAGCACTCGCCGGCGCGCGACCGCTCCCAGGTGCAGAACTCCTCGCCGAGCTGCGCGAAGCCCTCGCCGAGCCAGAGGAGTCCGACCTCCTTCTTCAGCTCCGGGTCCTGGAACTTCTGCTCGAGGTGCGAGAGCACGGCCTCGGCGCGCTGCCGCGAGAGCGCCTCGTTGTGCTCCGGCGCGCCGTCGGGGCTGGCGCGCGCCACCACGAAGAAGAACGAGGCGCCGCGCTGGTCGCCCCAGGCCTTCTCCACCGCGCTCCGGCCGAAGTCGTCGAGCTCCACCTGGTCGGCGTCGAACTGGATGATCGAGGCGCGCTTCGAGAGCGGGAGGAAGAGGCTGTTGAAGTCGCCGCCGGAGAGCTGGGCGACTTTCTTCGCCTCCATCGGCTGGCAGCCGCGGCCGCCGGTCTCGCCCTCGATCAGGCCGCAGGCGCTCGCCACCCGCCGGACGATCTGCTTCAGCTGCGGGGTGCAGTAGGCGTCCTCGGCGGCGCTCGCCACCGCGACCTCGCTGGCCGCGCCGACGTTCTCGGCGAGCCGCTTCTGGGCCGAGCCGAGCTGGCTCGCCACGAAGACGGCGGGCACGAGCAGGAGCACGAAGCCGAGGATCGCTCCCTTGAGGCCGTCGCTCATCGCTTGCCCCCCTTCGCCGGGACCTGCTCGGCCACGCGGTACTTCCCGTCGGCGATCCGCGCCAGCGTGTACTCGAGGCCGAGGTCGGTGTCCTCGTCGCAGACCCGCGTCTTGCCCACGAACAGCTGCGGCGTCAGCACCGGGATCGCGTTGGCGACGCCCCAGCGCAGGCTCTTCACCAGCTTGTTCCTCGCCAGCGAGGTGCCGAGGCAGCCCTTCACCGCCGGGAACTTCCCCTCGATCTTGGCGCGGAACGCCTTCTCGTCGGCCTTCGCCTCGGCGCGGAGCGCCTCCTGGTGCTCGAACGCCCAGCCGAGGATGGCGTTGACGTTGCGCTGCTGCGCGGCGGCGTCGTCCTTCGACAGCGGCCCGGCGCAGAGGATCGCCTCGCTCACCGCGCAGGCGCCGGGGTGGAGCGCGTCGGTCACCATCCAGTTGCAGGAGCTGTCGAGCGGGAAGAGCACCGCCTTCAGCTCGAGCTTCTCCTCGAAGCCGCTGGCGTGGAGCCGGTTGGCGAAGGCGCGGCACGACGGGCAGAGCGGGTCGAGCACCTCGATCGCCGGCGTGCCGCCGGGCTTGCCGGCGAGCGGCACGAGCACCTTGGCGGGATCGCCTTCTTGCACGAGCGTGCCGCAGCCCTTGTCGCTCGCGGCCTCCTTCGGGGCGAGCAGGACCCAGACGATCGTGAGCACGCCGACGTAGGCGACGCCCTGCGCGAACCACGCGCCCCACAGGCCGGCGGGGGAGGCGCCGTCGTCGTCGGCCGCGGCGGCCTTCACGTGGGCGAGGACCGCGGCGCCGAAGCCGAGCACGCTCGCCACGTAGAGCCCGACGCACACCTTGCAGGTCGCCTCGACCTTGGCGAGCGAGAGCCAGCCGTAGATCACCGTCATCAGCAGCGGCAGGCCGAACGCCGCCACCAGGAACAGCGTCTCGCGCTTCGTCACCGAGCGGCGGAGCGCCAGCTGCCCCGCCTTGAAGGCGAGGTAGGCCCAGACCGCCAGCGCCCAGAGGCTGACCGGGATCCCGCCCCACATGCTGGTGCGGAAGAACGAGCTGTACGGCGAGAGCATCACCGTGCGGCAGCCGCTCTCGCCGAGCTCGGCGCCGGCGCCGGGGATGAACGAGCAGTGGATCGAGTGCACCTGCCGGTCGAGGTGCTGGGCGAAGTCGTAGGTGCTCTGCGCCGCGAGGGCGGCGCCACCGAGCGCGATCACCGCCGCGGCGACGAGCGGCCAGCGCGCGCCGGCGCTCTCCGGCTCGTCGTACCCGCCGCGATCCTCGGGAACGGCCACGTTCATGAGCGGCCTCCGTGGGGGATGGACGGCGCCCCCGGGGCGGACTCATACCGTGGGAGCGAGGGCGAAGTCAGCCGCGCGACGGTCGCAGGTTGTGCGCTCTTCTCCGTGGAGCGGTGCGACGCAGGAGCGAATCATGAGCGTTTCCTCGTGTCTCCGCGTGGCCGCGCTCGCCGCCGTCGTGGCCTCGTGCACCCCGGCGCTGCCGTCCGGCGAGGTGGGCGGCGAGGGCGGCGCCGGTGGGGAGGTCGCGGGCGGTGAAGGCGGAGGTGGTGGCGGCGGGGCGGGTGGAGACGGAGGTGGGGGAGCGGCCGGCGTGGGCGGTGGCGGGAGCGGCGGCGCAGCCGGCGCGGGCGGGACGGGCGGCGCGGGCGGGGCAGGCGGCGCGGGCGGGCGGAGCGGGACCTGCGGCGACGGCACGATCGACGCCGGCGAGTCGTGCGACGACGGCGACCTCGTGGACGGCGACGGCTGCAGCGCGACCTGCGTCGTCGAGCGCTGCGGCGACGGCGTGCCCACGCCGGGCGAGACGTGCCTCCTCGTCGAGGACACGGCAGCGGCGCCGGAGCGGCCGGTGCAGCTCGCGGCGGGCGACCTCGACGACGACGGGCGCGCGGACCTCGCCGCGGCCGACGTCACCGGCTCGGCGATCGTGCTCGTGCGGAGCGCGGCGCAGCCGCCGGCGCTCGCGATCGCCACCGGCGCGGGACCGGTCGGCGTCGCCGTCGGCGGGTTCGACGGGCTGCCCGGCCTCGACGTCGCGTACGTGGACGGCACGACGCAGGTGCACCTGCTCTCCGCCGAGGGCGGCGTGCTCGGCTTCGTGGAGCTCCCCGACGGCGCGACCGGCCACGCCGTCGCGGCGCTCGATCTCGAGGGCGACGGCGACGACGACCTCGTGGTCGCGACCCGTGCGCCCCGCGCGCTCGTGCCGCTCCTCTCCGACGGCGCCGGCGCGTTCACGGCGGGAGTCGCCGTCTCGCTGCCGTCCGACCCGAGCGCGATCGCGGCCGGCAACCTCGACCGGGCCGCCGACGCGCTGGACGACCTGGTCGTGGTGATGCCGGGCGGCGACCGCGTCCAGGTGGTGCCGGTCCTCGGCGGCGCCCTGCAGGCGAGGCAGGCCCTCGCGGTCCCAGGCGAGCCTCGCGGCGCGGCGCTCGCCGATCTCGACGGCGACGGCGCGGCCGAGCTCCTGGTCTCGACCGTCGCGAGCCGCGAGCTGGTGCGGCTCCCCGGCCTCGGCGGCGGCCTCCTCGGCGAGCCGGCGACCGTGCTCGAGCTCGCCGATCGCGCCTACGCCGTCGCCGTGTCGGACCTCACCGGCGACGGCGCGCCCGACGTCGCGGTGGCGAAGCTCGACGGCGGCTCGGTGGCCGTGCTCCGCGGCGGTCCGGGCGGCGCCCTCGAGCCGTGGCGCGAGCTCGCGGCAGGCGTCCACCCGCGGTCCCTGGTGGTCGCGGAGCTCGACGGGGAGGGGCCGCTCGACCTGGCCATCGGCTCGGACGGTCTCCTGCAGCTCGTCCGGCCGAGCCCCTGAGCGCCGAAAACGGGCGCGCCGCCGTCCTTCCGCTATCCTCTCCTTCGGATGCGGACGGTGAGCGGGATCGCGCCGGAGGCGGCGCGGATGCGGACAGGCCTCGTGCTCGGCGGCGGCGCCGCGCGCGGGGCGTACGAGGCGGGCATCGTCGCCTACCTCCGCGAGGACCTGCCGAAGATCCTCGGCGGCCACGTGCCGCTCGACGTGCTCACCGGCACCTCGGTCGGCGCGATCAACGCCTGCTTCGTCGCCGCCACCAACCACGACCCCGCGACGCAGGGCCGGCGCTTCATCGAGGCGTGGCGCTCGCTCGAGGTCGAGTCGGTGCTGCGCTTCGGCGTCGCCGACGTCTTCCGGGTCTTCCGCGAGGCGTTCGGCAAGGCGCCGATCCGCTGGGGCCGCGGCCGCCACGGCGGCCTCGTCGATCCGAAGGGCCTCGAGGCGCTCGTAGGCAAGGCGATCCCGTGGCTCGAGATCGGGCGCAACGTCCGCGCCGGCCTGGTGCGGGCGCTCGCCGTCACCGCCACCCACGTCGCCACCGGCCGCACCACGATCTTCGTGCAGCGCCACGAGGGCTCGCTCCCCGGGTGGAGCTCGGACCCGAACGTCTTCGCGATGCACACCCGGATCGGGCCGAAGCACGCCCTCGCCTCCGCCGCGATCCCGGTGCTCTTCCCCGCGGTGTCCGTGGGCGGGAACGTCTACGTCGACGGCGGGCTCCGGCAGAACGTGCCGATCAGCCCGGCGCTGCGCCTCGGCGCGGAGCGGGTGATCGTCATCTCGCTCCGGCACGTGCCCGAGGAGAGCGCGGCGGTGCAGGTCCACGACACCACCGCGGAGCTCGAGCGCAAGGCGGCGAGCGCGCCGTTCCTCATCGGCAAGGCGCTGAACGCGCTGATGCTCGATCACACCGACACCGATCTGACCCGCCTCCGGCGCATCAACCAGCTGCTCGACGCCGGCACGCGGGCCTACGGCCCGGGCTACGAGGCGGTGCTCAACCAGGCGCTGGGCAGCGGTCGCATCCACCCGATGCGCTGGGTGCGCAACCTCCTCATCCGCCCGTCCGAAGACATCGGCGGCCTCGCCGCGGCGTACGCGCGCAGCCCCGAGTTCCGCGCCCGCGCCTCCGGCCTCGCCGGCCGCTGGCTGCGCCGCCTCGCCGACTCCGAGGGCCGCGACGACGCCGACCTCGCCTCGTACCTGCTCTTCGACGGCGGCTTCTGCGAGCTCCTCGTCGAGCTCGGCCGCCGCGACGCCCGGGCGCTCGAGGCCGACTGGGTGCGCTTCTTCGCCGGCGGGCCGACGAGCGACGCCGAGGCGGCGTTCCTCGAGGCCAGGGCCGCGGGGGGCTAGGACCCTCGGTGGCGCCGGCGCCCGACCTCGAGGCGGTCTGCACCGCCTGCGGCCTGTGCTGCGACGGCACGCTCTTCACCTGGGTGCGCGTCGAGCCCGAGGAGCTGCCGCGCCTCGCGCGCGTGCGGCTGCCCGTCGTGCTCCACGAGGACGAGCGGGCGGCGCTCGGGCAGCCGTGCGTCGCCCTCGAGGGCACGCGCTGCGCGGTGTACGCCGATCGGCCCGGGGCGTGCGCGGCGTACGAGTGCCTGCTCGTCGCCGCGCTCCGCGATCGGGAGATCCGGGAGGACGAGGCGCTCTCGACGATCCGGGAGGTGCGGGAGCGGCTCGCGGCGCTGCCGCCGCTCGCGGACGCGCGCCACGCGCCCGGCCTGCTGGCGACGGAGCACCGGGTCGCGCTCCGCGAGCTCGAGGTGCTGCTCGACCTCCGCTTCCGCGGGAGACGGTCTAGGCCGTCGCCTTGATCCCGGCGAGCGCGACCACGAGCAGCGCCACGAAGAAGAGGCGCGCGGGCCCGAGCGGCTCGCCGAAGAGCGCGGCGCCGAGCAGCGTGGCGCCGAGGGCGCCGATGCCGACCCAGAGCGTGTAGGCCGTGCCGATCGGCAGGTCGCGGACCGCGAGGGCGAGCAGGCCCACGCTGGCGACGAGGCCCACGGCGACGGCGAGCGTCGGCAGCGGGCGGGTCAGGCCGTGGGTGTACTTGAGGCCGACGGACCAGCCGGCCTCGAGCAGGCCGGCGACGACGACGAGCAGCCAGGACATGGCAGTGCCTTGGGCGTCGTCTTGTCCTCACCGGGTACGGCGCGTCTCGTCCGGGCCCGCGTCGTGCGGACGGCGTACTCGTAGCGGCGCGCGCCGGCGCGGGCAACGGGTACGGCGCGACCCGGCCCGCGCGATGGGTCAGAGCCGGCGCAGCTCGGACGTGCCGTGGAGCTCCGCGTAGCCGCGCCGGATGCCGAAGCAGCGCGCCTCCTTCGCGCAGCCGCTGCAGGCCTCGACCTTCTGGAACTCGCCGCCGTCGAAGCCCGGCGGGATCTCGGCGAGCAGCGACGGCGCGAGCGACGGCGGCACCAGGCAGAGCGGGATCCCGCACATCGACTGCAGGCCGCCGACGCGGAGCCCGGCGGCGCGCGCCTCGGCGACGGCGTCGGCGAGCACGGGGAGGACGTCGGCGTAGCGCGGGACGAGGTCGCGGTCCTTCGGCACCAGGTCGGACGAGGCCGCGACGAACGAGAGGTTCAGGTACGCCCGCGGCCAGCGCCGGGCGACGAGGCGGGTGGTCGGCAGGAGGTCGTCGAGGTTCGAGGCGCAGACGACGTAGTTCAGGTACAGCTCGACCGAGGTGGCGGCGAGCGCGTCGAGGCCGCGGGCGGTCTCCTCGAAGGTGCCGGCCGCGGCGGTGATGGCGTCGGAGCGCGCCGCCTCGCTGCCGTGGAGCGAGACGAACGCCTCGGCGAGCCCGGCCTCCTCGAGCGCCCGGGCGAGCGCCGCGTCGACCCGGGTGGCGTTGGTCTGCAGCTGCACCGGCAGCGCGCTGTGGGCGCGGGCGAGGCGCACCAGGTCGAGGAGCCGGGGGTGCAGCGTGGGCTCGCCGCCGGAGAGCGTGATCTTCTCGCCGCGGGACGCGGCCTCGACGATGGCGCGCGCGACCCGCTCGTACGGCGGCGCCGGCAGGTGGGTGGAGACGAAGCAGAAGCGGCAGGCCTGGTTGCAGGCGAAGGCGATCCGCACGATCGCCTCGCGCACCTCGCCGCGGACCGGATCGCGGCTGACGTTCTTCGAGACCAGCTCCCGCTCGACCTGCTCGGCGACGCTCGAGATCACCGTGAGGCGGCGGCGGTCGCGGTCGTCCTCGATCGGCGCCGGCGCGGGCAGGCCGCGCCGCTCCACGTAGGCGGCGGGGAGGCCGGGGCAGCGGTCGGCGAGGCGGCAGCGCGCA
>CAZDGH010000200.1:0-10508 GCA_964504805.1 uncultured Myxococcales bacterium
GCCATGCGTGCGACCCCGCGGCGCCGTCCTGCGTGAGGGGCGCGTGCCAGGGCAACGCCGGCTGCGACCCGCTCGAGACCTGCGACGACGGCCTCGACAACGACTGCAACGGCGTCGTCGACAACGGCTGCGGCGCTCCCTGCACGAGCGACGAGGACTGCGCCCCGGGCGACTTCTGCATGGGAGACGGCAGCTGCTACTTCGGCTGCACCCGCGGCGACGCCTGCGGCAACGGCCTCGACGACAACTGCGACGGCATCGTCGACAACGGCTGCTAGCGCGGCGCCGGGCTCCGGGCCGGCGTCCTCGTCGACGCCGGCCCGCCCGCCGCCGGAGCCGCCGTCAGCCGTGCCTCGCGGCGGCCTTCCGGATCATCTTCTCGAGGACCTTCACGTCCACGTCCGCGAGCCGCTTCAGGTAGAGGCAGCCGCGGCCCCGCGTGTGCTTCCCGAGCTTCGCGAGCTCGGCGGCGAGCGGGTCGAGCTCCATCAGGTAGACGCTGAGGTCGCCCTTCCGCGGCGAGAAGCCGACCTGGAACCAGGCGACCTCGCGGCTCTTGCCCTTCACGATCACGTCGCCGAACCCGACGATGCTCGTGCCCCAGAGCTTGCCGGGCTTGCCGGTCGCGGCCTTCATCAGCTTCGCGAGCGTCTTGCAGTCGGCGCGGCGCTCGGGGTCCTGCACCTTGGCGAGGAAGTCGGCGACGCTGGCGGCGGTCTTCTGGGTCTTGTTCTCGGCGAGGGCCATGGGCGCTCCTGGGAGAGGAGGAGCTTAGCGCGGTCGGGGCGCGACGTCGGCGCAGGCCGTCGTGCTCCGTGGTAGGAGCGGCGCCATGGTCACGAACGCGCCCTCCATCCGACCCGCACGGCCGGACGACGCGCCGGCGCTCGCGGCGGCCGAGCGCGCGATCGCGGCGATCCCGGGACGGCTCGCCTCGCGCCCCGACGAGATCGACGACGACGCTCTCCGGCGGACGATCCAGCACCTCGCCCCGGGCGACCGCGGCCTCTTCCTCGTCGCCGAGCAGGCGGGCGCGCCCGTCGGGCACGCGTTCCTGGAGCCGCTCCCGCTCGCGGTCACGTCGCACGTCGTCCGCCTCACCATCGCCATCCACGAGGGCCACCGGCGGCGGGGCGTCGGCCGGGCGCTGATGGAGGCGCTGCTCGGCTGGGCGCGGTCGAGCCCGCGGGTCGAGAAGGTGGAGCTCCAGGTTCGCTCGTCGAACGAGCCCGCGATCGCGCTCTACCGCTCGCTCGGGTTCGTCGAGGAGGGCCGCAAGACGCGGCGGCTGAAGCTCGGCCCGGACGCGTACCTCGACGACGTCTACATGGCGCTGTGGGTCGGCCCGGCGCCGCGGGAGTAGGCGCGCGGCGCCGGGCGTTCGCGAGACGTGCGCCTCGAGCTCGCCATCCTCGTCGGCCTCCCGGGCGCCGGGAAGAGCACGTTCGCCCGCGAGCGGCTCGCCGGCCACCGGGTCGTCTCGAAGGACCTCATGCCGAGGCGCGCGCGGAACAAGCGGGCGCGGCAGGCGCGCGCGCTCGCTTCGGCGCTCGCCGGCGGCGCGCACGTGGTCCTCGACAACACCAGCCCGGCGGCAGCGGATCGCGCCGAGGCGATCGCGCTCGCCCGCGCCCGCGGCGCCCGTGTCGTCGCCTACGTCTTCGAGCCCGACCTCGCCGCGTGCCGCGCGCGCAACGCCGCGCGGGAGCGGCGCGTGCCGGAGGTGGCGCTGTTCGTGGCGAGGAAGCGGTTCGAGCGGCCGACGGTCGCCGAGGGGTTCGACGAGATCCGCGTGGTCGCGCTCGTCGGCGGCGGGTTCGTCGTCACGCGCGCGGCTCAGGGCGCGCCGGGGATCGAGACGCGCGCCCGGTAGAGCGACGTCCTCGCCGTGACGTAGAGGGTGCGCCGGTCGGGTCCGCCGAACGCCGTGTTCGAAGGCTGCTCCGGCACCGCGAGCACGCCGGCCCGCGTGCCGTCCGGCCGGTACACCTCCACGCCGGCCTCGTCGGCGACCCAGAGGTTGCCCGCGTCGTCGACGGTGAGCCCGTCGGGCTTCGGCGGGGTGTCGGCGAACCGGCGCCGCCCGGAGACGCCGCCGTCCTCCGCCACGTCCCAGGCGTCGACGAAGCCCGCGCCGCTGTCGGAGACGTAGAGCGTCGCGCCGTCGGGCGAGAGCGCGACGCCGTTCGGCCGGTCGAACGAGCGGTCCACCAGCGCGAGCGTCCCGTCGGGCGCGAGCCGGTACACGCCCTGGAACGAGAGCTCGCGCGCGGCCGGCTCCACGCCGAACGCCGGATCGGTGAACCAGATCGCTCCGTCGCGGCCGACGACGAGATCGTTCGGCCCGTTGAGCCGCTTCCCCTCGAAGCGGTCGACGAGCGTCGTCACCGTGCCGTCGGCCTCGGTGCGCGAGATCCGGTGGCGCGTCCGCTCGGCGGCGAGGAGCCGCCCCTCGCGATCGACGTGGAGGCCGACGGCGACGCCGGACGGCGCCCGGAAGGTCGCGGGCGCGCCGCCTTCTTCGAGCTGGAGCAGCCGGTCGCCCTGCACGTCCGCGAAGACGAGGAGCGACCGGCCGGCGAGCCAGGTCGGCCCCTCGGTGAACGCGAAGCCGCCGCCGACACGCTCGACCGGCCCGGCGCCCTCGAGCGGATCCGGAAACGACGCGGCGCCCGCGACCGGGGCCGCGCCGTCGCCCTGCGCCGGCGTGCCTGCACACGCGGCACCCGCGACCGCGAGCGCCAGCAGCCCACCCGCCCACCACCCCATGCGACCTCCGCGACGCGATCGAGTCGAGGCGTCGAACCTGGAGCCCCGTCGCCCCGGGCGCCGCGATCGGCCCCCTCGTCGGGGCGCTGCCCGCCGGCCCGGCTCCGGAGGGCTCGGCCGGGCCCCCGCCAGCAGGGACGGCGCCCGGGCCGCCGCTACCATCAGAGGAGGAGCGACGATGACGACCGAGGATCGGGAACGGTTCGCCCGGGCGACCACCTGGACCGTGGCCAGGAAGTTCGCCGAGCTCGAGGCCCTCTACGCCTTGAACCGGGAGTCGGCAGGGCAGGACCTGCCCGCGAGCTCGACCCGGCGTCGGCCCGGCTCGCGCTGCGTCGCCGTGCCGAGCTCGACCTCGAAGGACTCATCGCGCGGGCAGGGCGTGGCAGCTGAGCCCGGCTCGCGCCTGGAGGAGCTGACGCTCGTCACGCCCGCGGCTAGCGCCCGGCCCCGGTCTCGCCCTCGAACACCGGCGGCATCTCGGGGATCGAGGCGCCGTCGTTGCGGGGGTCGGTGCCGCCGTGGTGCACGCCGGCCCGGTCGCTCATCACGGCGTTGCCGTTGCCGAAGAACGGGCTCCGGGCGGGCTCGACCTGGAGCTCATGCCCCAGCGCCCGGAGCCTCCGCCGCGTCTTCTCCGGCACCGAGCCCTCGATGGCGACGTCGCACCCCTCGAAGCTCTTCTTGGTGAAGCGGCCGGACTCGAGCGCCTGCTGCACGTTCATCCCGTGGTCCGCGACGTTGGCCACGAACTGCGCGTGCGCCTGCGGCTGGTTGAAGCCGCCCTGGATGCCGAAGCCGATCCGGACGCCGTCCTTCTCCATGAGGCCGGGGATGATGGTGTGCAGCGGGCGCTTGCGCGGGGCGAGCGTGTTGGGGTGGTCGTCCTCGAGGGTGAAGAGCGCGCCGCGGTTGTGCAGCATGAACCCGGTGTCCGGCGGGACCAGCCCCGAGCCGAAGCCGGCGTAGTTGCTCTGGATGAGCGAGACGATGTTCCCGTCGCGGTCGACCACGCTCAGGTAGATGGTGTCGTGCCCCGCCGAGTCGGTGAAGCCGTCGAGGTGCGAGGGCTCGACCCGGCAGGCGGCCCGCGCGGGGTCGATGCGCGCCGCCTGCGCCCGCGCGTGCGCCTCGGAGAGGAGCTCGCCCACCGGCAGCTCCGAGAAGCGGGGGTCGCCGACGTAGCGGACGAGGTCCGCGAAGGCGAGCTTCTTGGCCTCGATCATCGTGTGCATCGTCCGCGGGTCGTGGGGCCCCCACGCGCCGAGCGGGAACCGCTCCATGACGTTCAGCATCATCAGCGCGGCGATGCCGGTGCCGTTCGGCGGCAGCTCGTGGACCGTCCAGCCGCGGTAGGTGGTGCGGATCGGCTCGATCCACTCGGGCGTGTACGCCGCGAGGTCGTCCGCGGCGAGGGTCCCGCCCTGCTCCGCGGAGATCGCGAGGATGGCCCGGGCGATGTCTCCCTCGTAGAAGGCGGCCTTGCCGTCCCGCGCGATCAGCCGCAGCGAGGCGCCGAGGTCCGGGTTGCGCCACAGCTCGCCGTGCCTGGGCGCGCGACCGTCGACGAGGAAGGTCCCGGCCGCGTTGGGGTGCTCGGAGAGCATGGGGACGGAGCTCGTCCAGTGCGCCGCGATCACCTCGCTGACCGGGAAGCCGTGCTCGGCGTAGTAGATGGCCGGGGCGAGCAGCTCCGACATCGGCTTGGTGCCGAAGCGCTCGCGCAGCGCGTCCCAGCCGGCGACCGCGCCGGGCACCGTCACGGTGTGGATGCCGCGGTGTGGCATCTGGCGCAGCCCGCGGGCCTTCAAGGCTTCGGCGCTCGCGGCCGCCGCCGACCAGCCGCTCGCGTTGAGGCCGTGCACCTCGCCGGTCTTCGCGTCGTAGACGATCGCGAACAGGTCTCCGCCGATGCCGTTGCCGGTCGGCTCCATCAGCCCGATGGCCGCGTTGGCGGCGATGGCCGCGTCGACGGCGTTGCCGCCGCGCTCGAGCATCTCCACGCCCGCGCGGGCCGCGAGCGGCTGGCTGGCCGCGACGATGCCGAGCTCGGTGGTGACGACCGAGCGTCCGGCGCGCGGGATCGCGGGCACGCCGGCGGCCGCCCGCTCCGCGGCCGCGGCGGCGGACGTCATCGGCGTCATGCACAACAGCGCGCTGAGCGCGACGGCGGTTCGCTTCAACGGAGCCTCCACGGCGGAAGATGGGGAGACCGCGCGGCGAAAGCCCGGCCGCGCGGTCCCGGTCTTCTTCCGAACCGCGGCCGGCGAGGCGGTGTTTCCCTCGAGGCGCGCCGGCGGTTCCGCGCTACCCGTCGATCGACCGCTCCATCTCGCCGTCCTTGCGCAGGCCGGCCACCGTCCAGATCGAGGTGTACTCGAGCTCGTGCCAGGGCGTGCCGATGAACTCGCGCACCTCGACGGTGAAGTCCGCCTCGCGGAAGCGCGCGCCGGGGACCAGCCGCTCCGGCGGGAACGGCCCGAGGCGCAGCTCCCGGCCGACGAGGCGCCCGCCCTTGCGGACCGCGACCACCACGTGACTGCCGTCACGCTCGCAGCGCAGCGTGCCGTGGGGGAGCACCTCGACCTGGCCGAGGCGGAGCTCGCGGCGGCTCCGCTCGACCGCGCCGGCGTGCTCGTTCGAGAGCGGCCGCGGGGGGCCGAGATCGGTGGCGTAGATCGTCTTGCCGTCGGTGGTCGGCACCGCGGTGGCGCTCGCGGTCGGCCTCGCTGCTCGGTTCCGGGGCATCGGCTCCTCCTGGTGCGCCGAAGTGGCGCGCTCGCGACGCCGGGGCGGCGTCGGGAGGGGAAGGAGCAGCTTCCGTGCCGCGCTAGGCGGCCGCGACCAGCGCCGCCTCGAGGGCCGCGAAGCCCCGCTCGCGTGCGACCTCGGCGGCGGTCTTGCCCTGCTCGTTCCGCGCGGCGAAGTCGGCCCGGGTGCCGGCGAAGACCGCCGCCAGCGGCACCAGGTCGGGCTCGGGGAGCCGGCGCAGCGCCGCCAGGAAGTGCAGCACCGTCCCGCCGTCGACGCGGTGCGAGAGGTCGGCGCCCAGCTCGACGAGCTTGCCGAGCAGCACCGGGTCGCCGCCGTTCACCGCGTCGAAGAGCGGCGTCCACCCGCGCTCGTCGGTCCGCGCGAGGTCTCCGCCGGCCGCGACGAGCCGCGCGAGGACGTCGACCCACGCCGACCGCAGCGCCGCGAGGAGCGCCGGGTCGGGCACGCGCCCCGCCTTCGTCTCGCGGTACCGGTAGCCGCCGAGCTGGTCGTTCGCGTAGCTCGTCGCCCGCGCGAGCATGCCCCAGCGCGGCGGATCGACCCGGGCGCCGGCGGCGAGGAGCGGCGCCACCAGCTCGGTCCGGTGACGGAAGAGCGCCTCCTGCAGCGGCGTGCCGCCGGAGTGGTCGCCGCCGTTCGGATCGGCGCCGTGCTCGAGCAGCCAGGCGACGACCTCCGGGTGGCCCTGCTCGACCGCGAGCTGCAGCGGGGTCCGGAACATCAGCCGCACGAAGCCGTCGGGCCGATCGCCGAGCGTCGGCGAGAGCACCGCCCCCGCCTCCGCCAGCAGGGCGACGAGCTCGAGCACCACCGCCGGATCCCGTCCCGGGGCGGGCGGCGAGGCGCGGCCGATCATCCCCGCCGGCCCGACCATCACCGCCGGCAGGGGCTGGGGGTACTTGAGCGCGAAGCTCAGCGCCGTCAGCCCGTCCTGGTTCGCCGCGTTCACGTCGGCCTTCGCCTCGACCAGCGCCCGCGCGATCGCCACCTGCTTGAAGTTGGTGGCCTCCATGAGGAGGCTCGTCCCGCGCTCGTGCAGGTCCGGGCTCCCTCCCTCGGCGAGGTGGGCGCGGACGAACGGGAGATCGCCCCGGACGATCGCCCGGGAGAGGTCGCGGAGGCTGGCCACCTCAGCGCCGCCGGTAGTCGAGCCGGCAGCTCAGCGTCGACTGCCAGGTGTCGTTCGGTGGAGGGGCGCCCTCGTACCGGCCGCTGCCGCCGAGGCTGCCGCTCTCGAGGTCGGCGCTCACCGAGTACACCTGGTGGCCGTCGAGCTCCGGGAACGGGCCGTAGAAGCCCAGCTCGAGGGTGCCGGCGGTGCCGTTCCCCGATCGCTGCTCCCACCTCACGCTGCCGGCGCCGCAATCGCCGTCGAGGCACGGGATCTCCTCGAGCCTGCCGGTCCCGCCGGCGCCGAGGTACATCTTCCGCGGCCACGAGCCGTGGACGAGCTCGCCGGTGATGAGGTGGTTCACCTGCCACTCCTCGACGCAGTCCCAGACGCCGAAGCCGTCGAGCCAGAACGTGGACCACCGGAGCTGCGGCCCGACCACGTCCGGGAAGTGCTCCACCAGGATCGTCCACTCGCCGATCTTCTCCGGCGGCGACCGGTGCAGGTCGTCGAGCCGCGCCGGCACCTCCACCACGATCTCGTACGGCGTCGACTGCACCACCACCGCGCGCAGGCTCACGTCGTCGAAGATGTCGTCCGGGTCGCCGAGGTTCTCGAACCACACCACCGGGGGACGCGTCCGGGCGCGGAGCCCGTAGCCCTGGATCACCACCAGCTCGCCCGGCCTGCCGTAGTCCTTGGTGACCGAGACGATCTGCGGGTCGTTGCGGATCTGGATCTGCGGCGCCGGCAGGAGCTCGTCGCGGTACTCGAGGCTGACGTCGATCGGCCCCGACGCGCGCTCCACGAAGCCCTGCGGGATCGAGCTCCACATCGTGCTTCCGTCGTGGCCGTCGAAGCGCACCGGCCGCCGGACGGTGCCGGCCGTCGGATCGGAGAGCACCAGCGTCGGCCCCACCTGCCGGCCGCCGTCGAGCTCGGGGAGGAGCGCGTGGCCGAAGACGAGCAGCTCCACCGCGCCGTCGGCGTTCCGGATCGTCCCCGGCGTCAGCAGGGTGATCTCGCGCTCGAACGAGACGTCGAACTCGAGCTTCGCCGGGGTGGTGCCGAAGTCGGCGGCGGTCTTGGCCAGGTTCACCACGGTGGCGCCGGCGGAGATGGCGTCGAGGCCGGCCTTGAGGGTGCCGAAGAGCGGGTTGAGCCGGGCCGCGAGCTTGGCGACGAGCTGGCTGCCGCTCCCCGCGACCTTCCCGGCGATCCACTGGGTGATCGGGCCGACGTTCTCGAGATCGCGGAGGAAGACGTCGAGGATGGTCATCACCCCGGCGCCCCAGTCGCCCGACCGCCACGCGCTCGCCGCCTGGAAGAACGGCTCGTGGTTCTGGACGAACATGAACTCGAGCAGGGGCCGGCCGTCGAAGGCGCTGCCGAGCGCCAGGTCGAGGATCGGCATGAAGACCTTGTCGAAGACGGTCCGGATCCGCACCCAGTCGAGGACGGCCAGGTCCCCGGCGTCCTCGGGGAGGGGCGGCGCGAAGCCGGCGGTGATCACCTCGAGCGTCGCGCTGCGGCCGCGCGGCTGCTCGAAGTCGGCGGTGCTCGCCCAGAAGATCCCGCCGACGCCGCGCTGGGTGCCGACGATGTCGAGGGAGATCGGGCTGTCGACGTGCCGCTGGACGACCTCGCCGGAGCGGAGCTCGATCGAGGCGCTCAGGTACAGGAGGCTGTCGTTCTCGAGCGAGACGTTGCCGGAGCTCTCCCGCTCGTAGACGAGGACGTCGTGCTGCTCCTCGGGCGCGATGACGGCGCGCCGGATCGGCGCGTAGACGCCGGTGGTGAGGCCGGCGTCGAGCTGCGCCTGCGCGGCGACCATGGCCTCGCCGAGCGCCGCCGCGTAGGTGGGCGTCGCGGGCGCGCCGAAGAAGCGCGGGTCGGCGGCGAGCCCGTCGGTGATGGCGTCCGCGAGCGCCGTCACCTCGGGCAGCCCGTCGAGGTCGCGCCGGTAGATCGAGAGCGACGTCGCCGAGAGCTGCTGGTCGGCCTGGTTGGCGACCAGCAGGAGCGCGATCGCCGTGGTGCGGACGTCGAACGTCGCGAACGTCTCCGCCTCGGCGACCCAGCCGTAGAGGAACGGCACCTGGTCGGCGGCGGGGCTCTCCACGAAGGAGATGGTGACGAGGTCGGGGCCGAAGCGGGACACCAGGAACTGCCCGGTCCAGCCCGGATCGAACATCGAGACCGGCGGCTGGTCGCCCTGGGTGACGAACAGCTGGTCGTACGTCACCGAAACGCCCGGCGGCAGCAGGACCTGGGCGGAGATCGTCCGGCCGGTGGCGACGCGCACGGTGTTGCTCGGCTGCGGCAGGAGGACCTGGACCTCGCCGAGGCTCCTGCCGTCGAAGCCCGACATCGAGACGTCGAGCTCGTCGGGCGCGACGCGGTACGGGAAGAGCAGCCACGGCCCGTCGCGGACCGTGGTCGCGGCGCCGAGGTCCTCGCCGCGCACCGTGAAGAGCGCGCCGGAGAAGACGCGGCCGGCGAGCGGCGGGTAGAGGACCGGGGCGCCCGCGCCCAGCGACTCGACCTCGGTCCAGGCCGAGCGGACGCTCGGGGTGAGGAGCGCGACGCGCCGGAAGGTGCCGGCCGGCACGGTGACGGTGGCCAGGGTCTCCGTCACCTGCTCGGGCGCGAGGTTCAGCGGGCGCTCGCCGTCGAGCGCGATCGTCAGGGTGCCGTCGGTGGGGAGGCCGGCGCCGGCGAAGCCGAGGACGTCGCCGGCGCGGATCACCGCCGGCACGCGGATCTCGCCGTCGCGGGCGAGGCCCGCCGAGAAGACGCGCAGCCCGGCCGGATCCCCGAAGGCCGCCACCGGGAGCGCGAGCGCCGGCTCGGGATCGGCGACGTCGAGGAGGCCGTCGCCGTCGTCGTCGAGGTCCTGGAAGTCCGGGAGGCCGTCGCCGTCGAGGTCGCGGGGCGGGCCGTCGCCGCCGAGCAGGTCCGCGTCCGGGGTGCCGTCGCCGTCGTCGTCGAGGTCGCGGGCCGAGGCGACCTCGTCGCCGTCGGGATCCCCGAGGCCCTCGACGCGATCCGAGACGCCGTTGCCGTCGGAGTCCCGGTCGAGCCAGTCGGGGACGCCGTCGCCGTCGGGATCGGCGTCGGCCCGGACCTCGACGAGGTCGGTGGCGCCGTCGCCGTCGGAGTCGCGGCGGAGCGGGTTCGCGCCCTGCGCCCGCTCGCGATCGTCGTCGAGGCCGTCGCCGTCGCCGTCGAGCGCCACCGCGATCCGGTACGGCGCGTCGGCGGCGCCGGCGGGCGCGACGGCGACCGAGAGCTCGACGCCGGCGAAGAGCTGGAGGCTGTGGAGCCCCGGCGGATCGCCGGGGAGACGCGACTCGAGGAGGGTCGCGCCGCCGCCGTCGGAGAAGGCGAGGGTGACGTCGCCCTCGACGACGAAGACGAGGCGCACGTCCTCGGCCGGCGCGTCGAACCGGAAGAGGTCGAGGTCGCCGGCGGCCGCGGTGCCGGTCATCCGGAGCGGCGTCGCCCCGGCGGCGGTGGCGCTCGCGGCGTCGTCGTTCGGCTCGGCCTCGGCGACCTCGGGGTAGGTCGAGCCGGCCTCGAAGGGCAGCTCGTCGAGGGCGTCGGGGACGCCGTCGCCGTCCTCGTCCGCGTCGGCGTAGTTGCCGGTGCCGTCGCCGTCGTCGTCGAACAGCTCGGCGCCGTCCGCCGGGAACGCGTCGTCGGCGTCGGGGACGCCGTCGTCGTCGCAGTCGTCGGGATCCGGGAAGCAGCCCTCGACGTACGAGCCGCCGTCGCCGCCCGCGCCGCCGCTGCCGCCGTCGCCGCCCGCGCCACCGCTGCCGCCGTCGCCGCCGCCGCCGCCGCTGCCGCC
>CAZDGH010000201.1:0-10443 GCA_964504805.1 uncultured Myxococcales bacterium
GACGCCACCTGCGTCGGCGCGCTCGAGAGCTCCTCGACCGCCTCCGGCGAGAGCGCCACGTTCTTGGTGCGGATGCCCGACATCCCCACCGCGCCGAGCGAGATGTTGGCCATCCCCCGGGCGATCTTCTTCAGCGTCGTCAGCACCTCGTCGGCGGTCTGCGGCCGCGCCGCCGGGTCCTTCTCGAGCAGCTGCTCGATCAGCGCCTCGAGCTCCGGCGCCACCGGCGCCGGCCCGACCTCGCTCGGCGGCCGCGGCCGCTCGGAGAGGTGCGCCTCGAGGATCTCGAGGGTGCTCTTGTAGTTGAAGGGCAGCCGCCCGGTGACGAGCTGGTAGAGCAGCACGCCGAACGAGTAGAGGTCGGAGCGCGCGTCGACCGGCGCGGTCGGATCCGACTGCTCCGGCGCCATGTACTTCGGCGTGCCGACCAGGAAGCCGGTGGCGGTGACGCGGTCCGAGCGGCCCTCGGGGTCGTTGCCGTAGAAGCGGGCGATCCCGAAGTCGAGGACCTTCACCCAGTCCTTCTTCTCGTAGCGGTCGAGGACGAGGATGTTCTCGGGCTTCAGATCGCGGTGGACGATCTTCTCGGTGTGCGCCGCGGCCAGCGCCGCGATGATCTGGATCCCGATCGGCACCACGCGCTCGGGCGGCAGCACCCCGTCCTCGTGGAGCACCTTGTTGAGCGGCCGGCCCTCGAGCAGCTCCATCGCCAGGAAGAGCTGCCCCTCCTCGGAGTGGCCGAAGTCGAAGACCTGGATGGTGTTCGGGTGGGTGATCTTGGCGGTGTTGCGCATCTCCCGGTGGAAGCGCTTCACCGTCTCGCTCTCGGGGTCGACGTCGCCGCCGATCACCTTGAGCGCGACCGGCCGCTCCATCGGGAACTGCTTGGCGCGGTACACCGACGCCATGCCGCCGCGGCCGATGAGCGCCTCGATCTCGTACTTGCCGGCGAAGCGCTTGCCGATGAGCGAGTCCGGCCTCGCGCCGGCGGGGGTCGGCCCTGCGGACATCGTCAGTCCTCGAAGGTGGGGATCACGGGGCCGGCGGGCTTCGGCGGCTTCCCGGTGGAGGTCGGGGCCTGCTTCGGCGCGGACGCCGGGCGGACCTGCTTCTCGCGCTCGAGCGACGGCCGCACGGTGAGGCCGGCGGCCACGGTGATCGGCTCGGTCCGCTCCTGGTAGCCGTCGAGCGCGAAGGAGAGCTCGACGCGATCGCCGTCGGGCGCCTCCCAGCGCACCGGCGTCACGCCGATCACCGCGGCGCCGACCCGCACGGTGGCGCCGGGAGGCTCGCTCTCGATGGCGAGCTCCACCTTCTGCTTCTCGAGCTGGTAGGTCGCGGAGAAGTCGCTCTCGAGGGCGATGGTCTGGGCGACGGGGACGCGGCCGGGCGCGGCGACCGCGAGCTTCGCCTCCGGCCGCGCCTCGACCCGCAGCTCCTCGAGCGGCGTGGTGCCGATCACCTTGCCGTCGAGCGACACCTCGGCGCCGGACGGCTCGCTGCGGACGGTGAGCTTCGGCCGCGCGTCGATCTGGGCGGTGGCGGGCGCGGGGTTCCCGCCGAGGAACGCGAAGGCGACGCCGCCGATCCCGGCGAGCACCGCCGCGCCGGCGATCGCCAGCGGCACGGCGCTCTTCTTCGGCGGCGCCGACGCCGCCATGCTCTTCGTCTGGCTGCCGGTCGACGGCCGCCGGCCCGCGCCGGTGGCGCCGGGGACGAGGTCGAGCGGCTCGTGGGTGAGCGGCCGGTCGCCGACGTCCCAGAGCGGGCCGTGGGCCTTCTCGCCCTCGACCCGCTCCGCCAGCACCTGGGCGACGAAGGCGCCGAGGTCGGCCGGCGTCGCCGCGCGCCCCTCGCGGGCGAGCCACGCCTCGAGGTCGCGCGAGAGCTCGTCCGCGGTCTGGTAGCGATCCTCGGGCTCCTTGGCGAGCGCCTTGAGGACGATCGGGTCGAGGCTCTCCGGCACGCGCTCGTTCAGCTTCGACGGCGGCTCCACCGCGCACTCGCTCACCGCGCGGAGCGTCCGCAGGTCGCTGTCGCCCTTGAACAGCGGCCGGCCCACGAGCAGCTCGTGGAGCACGATCCCGAGCGAGAAGACGTCGGAGCGCCGGTCGATCTCCTTGCCCCAGGCCTGCTCCGGCGACATGTACGCGACCTTGCCCTTGAGCTGGCCGGTCTTGGTGTGGCTCGCGCGGCCCGCGGCCTTGGCGACGCCGAAGTCGATGAGCTTCACCTCGCCCGCGAACGAGACGAGCACGTTCTGCGGCGAGACGTCGCGGTGGACGAGGTGGAACGGCTTGCCCTCGTCGTCCTTCAGCTCGTGGGCGTAGCCGAGGCCCTTGCCGGCCTCGGCGACGGCCTTGACCAGGAACTCCACCGGCAGCTCGAGGCCCTGGGCGTGCGCGGCGCGCTCGAGGCGCCGCAGGTCCTCGCCGCGGATGTACTCCATCGCGAGGTAGTAGCTGCCGTCGTGCTCGCCGGACTCGAAGATCCGGCAGACGTTCGGGTGGTCGAGGCGGACCGCGAGCTTCGCCTCGTCGAGGAACATCGTCAGGAACTCGGGCACGTCGGAGAGCGTGCGGAGGAGCGTCTTCACCACCACCAGCTCGTCCCAGCCCTCCGTGCCGAGGGGACGCGCCAGGTACACCTCGCCCATCCCGCCCGCGGCGAGGCGCTTCACCAGCTCGTACTTGCCGAACTCGACGCCCATGAAGACGAGGGCCCGCCCCCGGCAACCCCGCGTGGGGACGGAGGAAGGCGGGCGCAGGATAGCCCGACCCCACCGCGTGCGCGAGGGGCCCGGCCGCCAGCCCGGGACCCGGCCATGGGACCGCGGCGCGGCCGGCCCTGCGGTAGGGTTCGCCCGCGAAAGGACGGTCGATGGCGCGGCTCGAGATCTGGCGGGAAGGCACCAAGGAGGGCGAGGTCCCGGTCGAGGGCGAGCTCGTCGTCGGCCGCGACGAGGCGGCGCAGGTGCGGCTCGACGACAAGCTCGTCAGCCGCCGCCACGCCCGGATCTACCCGGAAGAAGGGGCGTTCGTGCTCGAGGATCTCGGCACGCCGAACGGCACCTTCGTGAACGGGATCCGGGAGTACAAGCGCAAGCTGAAGGCCGGCGATCGGCTGGAGTTCGGCCCGTTCGTGCTCCGCTTCTCCGAGGGCGAGGCGTTCCCGCCGGCCTCCGACGAGCCGCTGCCGGTGGAGCACGCCGGCGCCACCGAGGCGGTCGGCCCCGGCGTCCTCGCCCGCCTCCGGCAGCGGATGGCGGCGCAGCTCGAGCCCCACCTGCTGCTCGAGGGCGAGGACCCGCCGAAGGTCTTCCCGCTCAAGTTCGGCAAGACCGTGATCGGCGGCGCCGACACCTGCCACGTGCGGGTGCCGGAGGCGGGGAAGGGCGAGGAGGCGACGGTGGAGCGGCGCCCCGACGGCACCTTCGTGGCGAGGAGGCTCGGCCTGCTCGGCTCACTGCTCGTGAACGGCTCGAAGCACAAGGAGAAGACCCTCGCGTCCGGCGACACCCTGGTGGTGGGCAAGGCGAGCTTCAAGTTCCGGGAGGGCGCGAAGTAGCATCGCACCCAGATGGCACCCGCCCACCCCTCGCTGCACGACGATCCGATCGTCGGGCTCCTCATCAACGGCAAGTTCCGGATCCAGGCCGCCGTGACCGAGGGCGGCATGGGGCGGATCTACCGGGGCACCCAGGAGCCGCTGGGCCGGCCGGTGGCGGTGAAGGTGCTGTCGCAGCACCTCACCGCGAGCCCGCTCGAGGACTCGTTCCGGAAGCGCTTCTTCCTCGAGGCGAGCATCCTCTCGAAGCTGCAGCACCCGAACATCGTCACCGTCTACGACTACGGGAAGATCGAGAACCTCCCGGGCGAGACGTACTTCATGGCGATGGAGTACCTCGCCGGCGAGACGCTCTCCGACCGGCTCAAGCAGGTGACGCGGCTCCCGCCGCAGGAGGCCTGCCGCATCGCCCGGGAGATCGCCCGCGGGCTCCGCGAGGCGCACCGCCACGGGATCGTCCACCGCGACCTCAAGCCCGGGAACCTGATGCTCGTGCCCGAGCCGGGCGCGGCGGAGCTGGTGAAGATCCTCGACTTCGGGCTGGTGAAGGTGATCGCCGGCCCCGACCGCGAGGACCTCACCCAGGACAACTCGCTCCTCGGCTCGCCGGCGTACATGTCGCCGGAGCAGGTGATGAAGGGCGACGTCGACGCCCGCACCGACCTCTACGCGCTCGGGGTGATCTTCTACCAGCTGCTCGCGGGCCGGCTGCCGTTCGGCTCGAAGGGCTCTTCGATGGAGATCCTGGTCGGACACGTGAAGGAGCCGGTGCCGCGGATCGGCGCGCGGAGCCCCGGCGTCGAGGTGCCGCCGGCGGTCGAGAAGCTCGTCTTCTGGTGCCTGGAGAAGTCGCAGGCGGCGCGGCCGGCGAGCGCCGAGGACTTCCTCCGCGAGCTGCGGGCGGTGGAGAAGTCCCTCGGGTACCGGCAGGACGACGACTCCGGCGATCACTCCGGCGTCAGGCCGGCGCTCCCGGAGCTGCGCTCGGGCGGCGACGTGCCCACGGTGGCGCTGAAGACGCCGGCGCCGTCGCTCACCGCGCCCGACGCCGCGCCGGCGCCGAAGCCCGGCAAGGGCATGGTCGTCGCCGGCGCCGTGCTCGGCGCGGGGATCGCGATCGCGATCGGCGTCGCGCTGGTGGCGATGGCCGGCAAGAAGGAGGCGCCGCCTCCCGCGCCGCCGGTGGCGACGGGGCCGGCCGAGGCGCCGCCGGCGCCGGCGATCGGCACGCTGCGCCTCGACTCGCGGCCGACGGGCGCCGAGGTCCGCAAGGGCGATGCGGTGCTCGGGAAGACGCCGCTCGCGGTGCCGCTCGGCGAGGCGGTGACGCTCACCGTCGTCCACGCCGGCTACGAGCCCCTCACCGTCGAGCGCGGCCCCTCGGCTGCCGACGTGCAGACGGTCGCCGAGCTGGTGCCGCTCCCGCCGCCGGCCGATCCGGCGCCCGCCGCGGCGAAGGCGCCGGCGAAGAAGGCGGCGAAGAAGCCGGCGAAGAAGGCTGCCGACGACATCCGCCTCGAGCGGTAGAGTCGGAGCTCGCCCCGGCCGCGCGCGTCTCCCTCGCCGGGGGAGGAGCCTCGCCTGCGAACCGCCCGACGCGTCCTCGCGCTGCTCGTCCTCGCGCTCGCCGCCCCCGCCGCCGCCGACGACCTCGCCGACGAGGCCGAGCTCCACTTCCGCCTCGGCGCCGATCGCTACCGCGCCGAGGACTACGAGGGCGCGCTCGAGCACTTCCTGGCCTCGAACCGGCTGGTGGCGAACCGCAACGTCGTCTTCAACGTCGCCCGGACCTTCGAGAAGCTGAAGCGCTTCGCCGACGCGCACCGCTGGTACGTGCAGGCGCTCGAGGGCGAGGCGGATCCGGCGGCGAAGGGCCGCGTCGAGGAGTCGCTGAAGCGGCTCGAGCCGTACGTGGCGGTGCTCGCGGTGGAGAGCGATCCGCCCGGCGCCACCGTCTACGTCGACCGCAAGGACCTCGGCCCCCGCGGCTCGACGCCGCGGGTGCTCGCGTTCCCGCCCGGCACCTACCGCGTGCTGCTCGAGCTCGACGGCCACACCCCGGCGGCGTCGGAGCCGGTGACGGTGAAGATCGGGCAGACCGCGAAGGTGTCCTTGAAGCTCGAGCGGATTCTCGGCTCGGTGCGGGTCGAGGGCGGGCCGCCGGGCGCGGTGGTCCGCGTCGGCAACGAACAGGCCGCGCCGGCGGCGCTCCCGGCGACGCTCGAGCTCGCCCCGGGCCGCCACACCCTGCTCGTCTCCGCCGACGGCTTCCGCACCGCGCGGGTGCCGGTGGACGTCGAGGCGAAGCGCACCACCACCGTGCGGCCGGAGCTGGCGGCGATCACCGGCACGCTCGTCGTCGACGCCGACGAGGCCGACGCGCTGGTCGAGGTCGACGGCAAGCCGATGGGCTTCGCGCCGGTGGTGCTGCAGGTGCCGGTCGGAACGCGGAAGGTCCGGGTCACCAAGGCCGGCTTCCGGCCGGTGGAGCAGGAGCTCGCGATCACCGCCGACGCGCAGGCGCGCCTCGACGCCGAGCTGCGCCTGGTCGAGGAGGTGACCGCGGCCTCGCGCGCCACCGAGTCGGTGGAGGACGCGCCGGCCTCGGTCACCATCCTCCCGTCGCAGGAGCTGCGCGCGCTCGCGTACCCGACCCTCGCCGAGGCGCTCCGCGGCGTGCGCGGCCTCTACGTCTCCGACGACCGCAGCTACGCCACCGTCGGCGTGCGCGGCCTCGCCCGGCCCGGCGACTACGGCAACCGCGTGCTGGTGCTCCTCGACGGCATGCCCACCAACGACGACTGGATCGGCTCGTCGTACGTCGGCTACGACCTCCGCACCGACCTCGAGGACGTGCGCCGCATCGAGGTGGTGCGCGGCGCGGGCTCGGTGCTGTACGGCACCGGCGCCGTCTCCGGCGTGGTGAACCTGGTGCCGCGCGGCCCCGAGCGGGAGGAGGGCGTCGAGGCGTCGCTCTCGGCCGTGGACCACGGCGTGGGCCGCGCCCGCGTCTCCGGCATGGTGAAGGGGTCGGACGACGTGGGCTTCTGGACCAGCGTCTCGGCGGCGCGCGGCATGGGCCGCGACTTCGAGTTCCCCGAGCTCGCCGATCCCGTCGCGGGCGTCACCGGCGAGGTCGAGGGCCTCGACGGCTTCGACGCCGGCACCGTCACCGGACGCGGCTGGGCCGGCGACTTCAACCTCCAGTACTCGGTGCACGTGCGCGAGAAGTTCCTGCCCACCGCGCCGTACGGCGCCAGGGTCGGCGACCCGCGCACCAAGTTCATCGACGGCCGCGGGCTGGTCGAGCTGCGCCACGAGCCGGAGCTCTCGCGCTCGGTGAGCCTGCTCTCCCGCGTGTTCGCGAACCACTACCGGTTCCGCGGCGACATCGGCTACGCGCCGGAGGACGGCGGCCTCGCCCGCGAGGCGTTCTTCGGGACCTGGTTCGGCCTCGAGGAGCGGCTGGTGCTCCGGCCGATCGACCCGCTCCGGCTCACCGTCGGCGGCGAGGGGCAGGTGCACACCCGCGTGCACCAGGAGGGCCGCGACGACGACGGCACCTACCTCGACCGCGACGACCCGTACCAGATCGGCGCCGGCTACCTGCTCGTCGACCTCGAGCCGTCGGACCTGCTCAAGGTCTCGGCCGGCGCGCGCCTCGACGCCTACTCCACCTTCGGCAGCTCGCTGAACCCGCGGGCCGCGGTGATCGTCCACGCGCTGCCCGGCAACACCGTGAAGCTGCTCGGCGGCAAGGCGTTCCGCGCGCCCTCGATCTACGAGCTCTACTACACGGCGTTCACGCAGGCGGAGAGCCCCGACCTCGGCCCGGAGACGATGTACACCGGCGAGCTCGAGGTGTCGCAGCGGCTCGACGGCGGCTTCACCGCGGTGGCGGCCGGCTTCGGCAACTACATCGAGGGCCTCGTGGTTTCCCGCGGCGAGGGCACCGAGGCCGACCCGCTCCACTACGTGAACTCGGAGTTTCCGATCCTCACCCTCGGCGGCGAGGCGGAGCTCCGGCGCGAGTGGCGGCAGGGCGCGATGCTGGCGGTGACGTACTCGTACCAGCGCTCCCGTTACCAGGACGACGGCGGGACCCTCGGCGCGGTCCCGAACTCGCCCGAGCACCTCGCCTCGCTCAAGGGCGCGGCGCCGCTCCTCGCCCGGGCGGTGACGCTTGCGACGCGGCTCTCGTTCGAGGGGAAGCGCGCCGACCGGTTCGAGGAGGAGGACGGCGCCGAGCAGCGCTTCACCGAGCCGGCGCTGGTCTGGGACGTGGTCTTCTCCGGCAAGGCGGAGCGGCACGGCGTCTCCTGGGCGGCCGGCCTCTACAACGCCTTCGACCACCGCTACGAGGCGCCGGTGAGCGCGGAGCACACCCAGCGCACCGTCGTCCAGAACGGGCGCACGGTGCTCGTCTCGGCCACGCTCGCGCTCTAGCGGCGTCCTAGTGCGCGTCGAAGCCGACGCCGCACTCCGGGCACTCGAGCTCGTTGAGCTCCACGCGATCGTGCGCCGCCTCGATCGCCGCCTCCGGGCCGCGCTCGTGGACGTCGTAGCTGCCGCGCACCTCGAAGAAGCGATCGGACGCGAGCACGGTGCCCGGCGAGGCGCCGACGAGCGCGGCGAACCGGCCGTCGGGATCGAGGAGCACCTCCACGCCGGCCGGCACGTCCGCCGGCTCCTCGGGCACGACGGCGATCGCCACCGCCACGTCGTCGCGGGCGAGCTCCTCGGCGCGCCGGCCGAGCGCCGCGAGCGCCGCCGCGCAGGCGTCGCACCCGCGGTGGGAGACGAGCACGACGAGGTTCTTCCGCTGCCACCAGGCGCCCCACGGCACCGGCACGCCGGCGCGGGTCGCGAGCTTCACCATCTTCACGTTCATGATCGAAGGTCCTCCGACCGTACGGTGCGAACGCGCCCGCGCCGCCGGGAAGGCGGACCGGCCGCGAAGACCAGGCGATCGATCCTGGCGGCGGCGCGGCGGTGGCGCGCGATCGCCCGGTAGGCGAGCTCCGCCGGGATGCGTACGGGGGGTAGGAGGGCGAGCGTCGCGGCGGCCCGCAGCCCGGGCGCGTTCCGCAGCGTCGCGAAGATCGCGCCCGCGCCGGTGCGGACGCGGCCGCCGGGCTCCCGCAGCACCACCGAGCGGCGCACCTCGGCGGTGCCGACGCCGGCCCAGCGGCGCACCCCCGGGAGGTCCGAGCGCACGTAGCGCACGCGGTCGCCGGTACGCGCCCGGAAGCGCTCGACCCAGCGCCGGCAGAACGCGCACCCCGCGTCGTAGAGGAGGACGGGCCGCACGACGAGACCATGCGAATGCGCGGGGGCCTGTGCAGATCGCGCGACTTCGACCGTCGAGTTCCGCTAGGTTGCGGTTCCCATGGACGCAGACGTCATCGTGATCGGGGCCGGCGTCGCCGGCCTGGCCTGCGCGGGCTCGCTCACCGCCCGCGGCGCCAAGGTGGTGGTGCTCGAGCGCTCGACCGGCGTGGGCGGCCGGGTCGCGACCCGGCGCCTCGACGACGGGCAGGTCGTGGACCACGGCGTGGGGTTCCTCCACGGCCGCGATCCCGACCTCCTCGCCGAGCTCGGAAAGGTCGACGGCAAGCCGCTCCCGGGCTGGCCGGTGCGGATCGCCGGCGACGGCCCGCCGTGCCAGCCCGAGGCCTACGATCCGACCCACACGCGCCTCGCCTTCGCGGAGGGCGTGAACCTGTTCGCCAAGCACCTGGCGAAGGGCCTCGACGTCCGCCGCGAGACCGACGTCGAGCGGCTCTCCGAGGTGAAGGGCGGCGTCGCCGTCGAGGCGGGCGGGAAGAAGCTCGTCGCGCGCGACGTGGTGCTCGCGGTCGCCTGGGAGCAGGGCACGCCGCTCCTCGCCGGCCTCGGCGAGGCGGCCGCGCCGCTGCGCAAGCTCGACGGCCGCGCCGGCACCGTCCCGTGCCTCACCGTCATCGCCGTCTACGGCCCGGGCGCGCCCGTCCCCGACTTCGACATCCTCCACCCGGGGCAGGGCTCGTTCCTGCAGAACGTCCTGCACGACTCGGCGAAGCGCGGCGAGGGCGCGCGCCGGGTGCTGGTGCTCCAGTCGCTGCCGTCGTTCGCGAAGCTGCGCCTGTCGCGGCCGCCGGAGTCGTGGGGCCACGAGCTGCTCGAGGACGCCGGCCGCGCGGTCGGCGCCTGGGCGGCGACGCCGGTCGAGGCGTACCCGCACCGCTGGACGTACGCGCGGGTCGCGGCGGGAACGACCCGGCCCGCGCCGGTCACCGTGGAGCTGCCGTCGGGCGGGCGCCTCTCGGCGTGCGGCGAGAGCTTCTCGCCGGAAGGCGGCGTCCAGGCCGCCTTCCGGTCCGGCCGCGCGCTCGCGGAGAAGCTCCGCGGCTAGCGGCTAGTGGTAGCAGAACCCGTGCGCCTGGGCGCAGTTCGCGTCGCTCACCGTCGCGGCGTCGCGGCAGGCCAGGCACTGCGCCGTGGTCTGGAACCCGTCCTGGCACTCGACCGTCGACGTGATCGGCTCGCCGAGCTGCGCCAGCACCGAGCCGAGGCAGTCGAGCTGGTCGTCGGTGGTGACGCTGGCGAGGTCGCACAGGTCCGCGCAGGTCGACACCGAGCCGCCGCCGTCGCCGCCGCCGTCGCCGCCGTCGTCGTCCTCCGACCCGTCGTCGCAGCCCGCCAGGGCCAGCGCCGCCGCCACCGCCGCCAGGATGGTGAAGCTCCGGATGCTCCTCATGCGTTCCCTCCCGAAAAGCCCGCGGGCCGACTCTAGCCCGTCCCGGGGGCGGGCTCCCTTGACTTCCGCGACCGAACGTTGTTCGGATGCCGCCCCATGTTCGCCCGCCGAACCCCGTCCAGCACGCGGAAGCCCGC
>CAZDGH010000202.1:0-10381 GCA_964504805.1 uncultured Myxococcales bacterium
GACCTGCAACGGGCTCGACGACGACTGCGACGGCTCGATCGACGAGGGCGTGCAGAACACCTACTACCGCGACGCCGACGCCGACGGCTTCGGCGACGCCTCGCTGCCCACCCAGGCCTGCTCGGTGCCGGCCGGCTACGTCGCCAACTCGACCGACTGCGACGACGCCCGCAACGCCACCCACCCCGGCGCGGCCGAGCGCTGCAACGCCATCGACGACGACTGCGACGGCGGCACCGCCGACGGCTCGTCGGAGGCGTGGCTCGGCACCGCCTGCGACGGCGCCGACGCCGACCAGTGCGCCGACGGCACCAACGTCTGCACGGGCGGCGTCCAGACCTGCACCGACAACGCGGCGTCGACCAGCGAGACCTGCAACGGGCTCGACGACGACTGCGACGGCTCGATCGACGAGGGCGTGCAGCCGACCTGGTACCGCGACGCCGACGCCGACGGCTACGGCAACGCCGGCCTGACCGTGCTCGCCTGCTCGCAGCCGGCGGGCTACGTGGCCGACGCCACCGACTGCAACGACGGCAACGGCAGCGTCCGTCCGGGGGCGACCGAGGTCTGCGACGGCCTCGACACCGACTGCAACGGCGGCACCGCGGACGGCTCGGGCGAGGCGTGGATCAACACGCCGTGCGACGGCGCCGACCTCGACCTCTGCGCCGAGGGCATCTACCAGTGCACCGGCGGCGTGCAGTTCTGCACCGACCTCTCGACGACGAACGGCGAGTCGTGCAACGGCGTCGACGACGACTGCGACGGCTCCATCGACGAGGGCGTGCAGAACACCTACTACCGCGACGCGGACGGCGACAGCTTCGGCAACGCGGCCCTGACGACCCTGGCGTGCTCGCAGCCGGCCGGCTACGTCGGCAACGCGCTCGACTGCGACGACGCCTACGCCGGCAGCTTCCCGGGCGCGCAGGAGGTCTGCGACGGCCGCAACAACGACTGCAACGTCGCGACGCCGGACGGCAGCGGCGAGGCCTGGCTCGGCCAGACCTGCGACGGCGCCGACACCGACCAGTGCCGCGAGGGCACCTACTCCTGCACCGGCGGCGCGCAGGTCTGCAGCGACGCGACCGGCAACAACACCGAGTCGTGCAACGGCCTCGACGACGACTGCAACACCACCGTGGACGACGGCGGCGCGGCGCTGTGCCCGCCGACGAGCGGCGTGACCTCGACGTCGTGCGGCGGCGCGCTCGGCTGCCAGATCACCGGCTGCGCCGGCGGGACGTTCAACGTCAACGGCTCCTACGCCGACGGCTGCGAGTGCGTCGACGACGGCGCCGCCGCGGTCTGCTCCTCGGCGCCGAACCTCGGCGTCTACGCCGCGGGCGCCTCGGGCACGTACAACGGCAAGATCCCCGCCGCCGGCGGCGTCGACTGGGTCTACGTCGAGTTCCCGACCAACTACGACCTCAACTCCCACGGCACCGGCGCGCCGACGATCCAGCTCGTCGGCGCCACCGCGGCGAACTACACCTTCGACATCCACACCGCCTGCGCCGCCCCGGCGTCGTGCACCTCCATCCGCCAGTGGAGCTTCGTGGACGACCAGTCGCCGGCGGGCGCGGGCGCGTACTCGACCCGCAACGTGGCCTGGCCGACCGGCGTCTTCGTCCGGATCGTCCGCGTCACCGGCGGGTCCACCTGCGAGAACTACTCGCTGCAGATCACCCGGTAGCGCACCGGGCGCGGCGGGGATATGAGGGCGCGCGCATGCGCGCCTTCGCCCCCGCCGCCGCCGTCCTCCTCGCCGCCTGTGCCCGGGACCTCGAGCTCCCGGCCGAAGGGGAGGCGCGGCCGGAGTTCCTCGGCGAGCTCTCGGGCTTCTACGGCCTGTCGTACCCGCTCGAGGTGCCGGGCCTCGCGGTGCCCGTGGAGGTGCCGCTCGGCTCGAGGCTCCACCTCGCCCACGTGGCGAACGAGGAGCAGCCGGCGGACGCGGTGGTGGGCGTGGTCGAGCACGCGAGCTCGCTGGCGACGCTGTCCGACCTGGTGCCTGCGGGCTGCACCTCGCTGCTCGAGAGCAACAGCATCGACATCCTCTACGGCCTCAACGACCGGACGGTGACGCCTCCGACCGTCGGCGCCAGCGTCGGCGACGTCGGCGGGCTCCTCGCCCGGCCGGGCGTGACCGAGGGCGCGCTCGTCCTCGACTACCAGCCGTGCGCCGAGGCCGGAGCGTTCCGGCTGCACGCGTTCCGCCACTGCGGCTTCGAGACCTCGGTCTCGGGCGTCTTCCAGGGACGCGGCGGCCGCGGTCCCGCGGCGGTGGGCCTCGGCGTCTACCCGCCGTCGACCTCGGGGGTGCCGCTCCTCGTCGGCCTCGAGTGGCCCGGCGGGACCGTCGCGTCGTTCCAGTCCCAGGGCCGGATCTTCTTCGGGCTCTTCGACCCGACCACCGGCAGCGCCAGCGCCGTCGTGGGCGATCTCGCCACCCAGGGCTACCACTGCGCGGACCTGGCGCTCTCCGGCGACGACCGGCTCCTCTCCACCCAGATCGAGATCTCGCGGGAGCCGGCGGCGAGCCTCGAGGCGTGCCTCGCGGGCGGCGGGGCCGGCGCGGGCTCGGACCGCTTCACCGGGACGCGGCTCTCCGGGGCCCGGGCGGAGGCCTGCCAGCCGCCGCCGGCGGTCGGGCTCACCCTGTTCACCAGCGTGGACGACTGCGGCGGCGAGCGGTTCCTCGACGTGTTCGTCCTCGCCCACGACGGCGGCGAGCCCCGGGTGCTCGACGTGACGACGGCGCCCCCGCTCGGCCTCGGCTACCAGGTGGTCGCGACCGACGTGGGCGGTGGGACGGCCGCGGCGGTGGCGGCGCCCGCGGGCGTCTCGATGCGCTACGGCCTCGCGGGGGCGGTCGGCCCGATCGTCGTCGCCGCGGACGCCCAGCGGCTGGACCCCGCCTCGCCGACCCGTTTCGAGAGCTCCCTGCCGGCCTGCGTCCACCTGCCGTAGGATCGGCGCCCGGTGAAGGCGCTCGTCAAGGTCGGGTACGCGTGCAACGAGCACTGCACGTTCTGCCACACGCAGGACGTGCGGGAGGTGCAGGGCTCCGCCGAGGAGGTGTCGGCGAAGATCGTCCGCGCCCGGCAGCTCGGCCACGGCATGGTCGTGCTCTCCGGCGGCGAGCCGACGATCCGGCCGGAGCTGTTCCGCTGGGCGGCGGAGATCCAGGCGCTCGGCATGGAGGTCGGCCTCGTCACCAACGGCCGCGTCCTCGCGTACCCCGACGTCCTCGAGCGGCTCCTCGGCCTCGGCCTGCGCTACGTCTACATGTCGCTCCACGGCGGCGAGGCGAAGGTGCACAACGCCCTCGTCCGCGCCGTCGGCTTCGAGGAGGCGCGGCAGGCGATCCGCAACCTCTCGGGCCGCGGCCTCTCGCTGACGGTGAACTGCGTCGTCACCAGGCAGAACGTCGACCACCTCGAGGGGCTCGTCGACGCGCTGCTCCCGCACCGCGACCTGACCCTGAAGTTCTCGTGCGTCGCGCCGAAGGGCGGCGCCGCGCACCTCTACGAGAAGCTCGTCGTCCCCGTCGCCTACGCCGCGGCCAAGGTCGGCGCCGCGATCCGCCACGGCCTCGCGAAGGCCGGCGGCGACGGCCCGCGCTTCGCCCACGACGGCTTCCCGCTCTGCCACCTGCCGGGGCTCGAGGGGCTGTACGACGACCTCAAGACCCACCGCTACGCGACCATGGTCGAGATCGGCGAGCCGGACTTCTTCCCGGTCGACGACAAGGACAAGGTGCTGCCGGAGGGCTGCCGCGCCTGCGCGCTGCGAGGCCCTTGCCCCGGCCTCTACCGCGGGTACCTCGAGCGGTACGGCGCCGGCGAGCTCCGGCCGCGCGGCGGGCCGCGCTCGAACTCGTTCACCTGGGTCTTCGAGGGGATCCACGCCGAGGGCGTCGCCGACGACCGCTGCCCGATCCGGGAGGACTCGGTCACGCCGTGGGACCGCGGGCGGACGCTGTTCGTGCGGCACCAGGGGAAGATCGGCCGCTACCGCACCGCGACGCGCGACTTCGCCGACGTCGACCTCGAGGCGGTGAAGCACGACCTCGGGCAGGTCTACCTCGACGCCTCCCGGAAGCCCGCGCCCGACGACTTCGCCCGGGACCTCGTCAAGCTCGCCCGCGCGGGCGTCTGCGCCGGGTGCGAGGCGCGCGACGCCTGCACCGGCCTCTTCGAGCCGGTCTTCGAGGACCTGTTCTCGCGGGACGACGCCGCGGTGCGCGCGGTCCTGGCCGGGCTCTCCGGCGACGTCCTCGACGTCGGCTGCGGCGAGGGGCCGTACGACGACGTCCTCGGGCCGCTCGCCGCCGCCGGGACGATCCGCTACGCGGGCCTCGAGCCGGACGCGGCCCGGGCCGCGGCGGCGCGGGCCCGGCGCGGCTGGGGCCGGTACGAGGCGAAGGAGGCGGAGGCGCTCGACGCCGAGGCGGCGTACGACCACGCCCTCGTCCTGCGGAGCTGGAACCACCTCCGGGACCCGGCGGCCGCGGTCGCCGCGCTCGGCCGCGCCCTCCGGCCCGGCGGCACGCTCACGGTCGTGGACAACGTCGCCTTCGGCCTCGCCCGGACCCCCGCCCAGGCGGGGCGTGCCGAGGCCTCGACGGCCGGGTTCGAGCACCACCGCGACGATCGGGCCGCCGACGCCGCCGCGGTCCTCGCCGCCCACGGGTTCGCCGTCGAGGAGGTGCGAGAGGTGCGCCCCGACGGCTCGAACCAGTGGCTCGTGCGCGCCCGCCGCGCTCGGTGCTAGCCTCTCGCACATGTCCACCGACGTTCCTGGCTTCCCCGCGGGCCTCGCGGGGCTCGAGCTCGATCGCGGCTCCGTCCACGTCACCGTGGACGAGACGCTCTACCCGCTGGAGGCGGTGTACGGCGCCGCCTTCACCTTCCTCGACCGCTGCTACGTGCTCCTCGACCGGCCCGCCGCCGGCAAGGTGAAGGTCACGCTCGCCTCGAAGAAGGGCGACGCCGACGAGGCGGCGCTGCGGGCCATGGCCGGCGAGCTCGGCAACGAGCTGCTCTCGTGCGCGTGGCGCGCGCAGATCACCCGGGAGAACCGGGCGGTGATCGAGGCCGTCACGATGCAGGCGCTCGGCGGCGCGATGGGCCCGCCGTCGCTCGAGGACCTGGCGAAGTTCGACTTCACCGAGGAGCCGTTCGAGGACCCGCTCGGGATCGCGATGAGCTGGGAGGACAAGTACAAGAAGAAGGACAAGGCCGAGGCCGCGCCGCCGTCCGGGGCGGAGACGGTGCGGATCGAGGCGCCGCCGGTCCCGAAGAAGGAAGCGCCGTGACCGAGCTGCGCTTCCACCGCGCGCTCTACCGCGGCGAGGCCGTCGACGAGGCCGTGAAGCGGTACGCGCGCTTCGGCACCTTCGAGCTCGCCGAGGAGCCCGAGCACTGGGTGGTGAAGGTGTCGGCGAAGACGCCCGCCCGCGAGCGGCAGCTCGCCGGCGAGCTCGGCAACACCGCCCTCGGGATCACCGTCCAGACGAGGCCCGCCCCGTGAACCTCGCCCAGCTGCAGATCGACCGCGCCTTCCAGGCGCCGTTCCGCTTCCGGCCGGTGAAGGACAAGGTCGTCGTCACCGGCGTCGACGGCGGCTTCGTCGTCCTCTCGCAGGACGACTTCCGCGCCTTCGCCGAGGGCGCGGTCTCCGAGGGCTCGGAGCTGTACGGCCGGCTCTCGCGGGCCAACCTGCTGCGCAAGGCCTACGACCAGGGCCGCGCGGTGGAGGCGCTCCGGGCGCGGAAGCGCTTCCTCGGGAGCGGGCCGAACCTGCACATCGTGGTGGTGACGCTCCGGTGCAACGAGACGTGCGTCTACTGCCACGCGTCGCGGGCGCCGATGGAGGCCGTCCACACCGACATGACGAGGGAGACGGCCGAGAAGTCGGTGGACATGATCCTCCGGTCCACGTCGCCGGACGTCACCATCGAGTTCCAGGGCGGCGAGCCGCTGGTGAACTTCCCGGTCGTGAAGCACCTCGTCGAGTACGCGCGGGAGAAGAACCGCGCCGTCGGCAAGACCCTCGAGTTCACGATGGTCTCGAACTTCTCCCTGCTCGACGAGGAGAAGCTCGCCTGGCTGCTCGACAACAAGGTGCAGCTCTGCACCTCGATCGACGGGCCGGCCGCGCTCCACGACAAGCAGCGGAAGCTGCCCGGCGGCTCGGCCCACGACGCCGCCACGAGGTGGATCGCTCGGATCAACCAGGCGTACCGGGAGCGCGGCCTCGACGAGACGCTGTACCACGTGGAGGCGCTGCTCACGACGACGCGGGCCACGCTCGACCACCCGGTCGAGGTCGTGGACCAGTACGTCGCCCTCGGCTGCAAGGCGCTCTTCCTCCGGCCGCTCGATCCGTTCGGCTTCGTCGACAGGACGGGGCCGAAGCTCGAGTACCCGCGGGCGGAGTACCTGGCCTTCTACCGCAAGGCCGTCGATCACATGATCGAGCTGAACAAGCAGGGCACCCAGATCCTCGAGCGGTACGCGGCGATCTTCCTCACCAAGATCCTCACCGGCGAGGACCCGAACTTCCTCGACATCCGCTCGCCGGGCGGCCCCGGCATCGGCCAGCTCGCCTACAGCTACGACGGGACGATCTTCACCTGCGACGAAGGGCGGATGCTCCACGAGCAGGGCGACGACACCTTCCGGCTCGGGCACGTCGCCACGAGCAGCTACCGCGACATCGTCGGCCACGAGACGGTCCGGGCGTTGCTGCTGGCGTCGCAGATGGAGGCGCGGCCGGACTGCGTGAACTGCGCCTACGTGCCGTACTGCGGCGTGCCGCCGGTCCACTCGCACAAGACCCAGGGCACCATCTTCGGCCGGATGCGGGAGAGCTCCCTCTGCGCCGTCCACAAGGGCATCCAGGACTACCTCTTCGAGAAGCTCGGCGAGGGCGATCCGGCCACCCTGGAGATCTTCCGGCGCTGGACCACGATCCGGCCCCGGGAGCACTTCCTCCAGCCGGCCGGGGCCGCGACGGGGGCGTGACGAGGGGCCAGGGACCGGGGTAGGATGGCGTTTCTTCGGACCTAGACGTCCTGCAGGGGGGCGGCCATGTCGATCAAGGGGCCCGACAGCAAGAAGCTCGACGTCGTCTCGGACGCGCCGCTCGGCGAGGACGAGGCGCTGCCCACCTTCGAGAAGTCCGCGTCCGGCGGGCTCCTGCCCGACCAGCGCGAGATCTCGACGAAGGCGCTCGAGGGCGCCGACGGCGCCAGCGCGGCCGGCCCCGGCGAGCGGCTCCTGGCGCAGCACTGCTCCCATGGCTCGCACGGCAGCCACGGCTCGCACGGCTCGCACGGCAGCCACGGCTCCCACGGCAGCCACGGCTCCCACGGCAGCCACGGCTCCCACGGCAGCCACGGCTCGCACGGCAGCCACGGCTCGCACGGGAGCTGGTAGGCGGGGCGGGTGGCGGCGCCCGGCTCGATCGAGGAGCGGATCGCCTCGCGCGACGAGCGGGTCCACGTCCTCACCGGCGCCGTCTGCAACAACAACTGCATCTTCTGCATGGAGGAGGACCGCGACGCGCGGTACGTCACCAACTCGGCGACGACCGACGAGGTGGTCCGGTTCATCCTCGAGCGGAAGAAGGGCGCCGAGGAGCTGTGCTTCACCTCCGGCGAGCCGACCACGAACCCGCGGCTGCCGACCTGGGTGTCGTGGGCGAAGCAGGCCGGCTTCCGCCGCGTCTCGGTGATGACCAACGGCCGCGCCCTCTCCTACGAGCGGTACGCGAAGGGCCTCGTCGCCGCGGGGATGAACCGCTTCTACGTCTCCATCCACGGCCACGACGCGAAGCTCCACGAGGGGCTCACCCGCACGCCGGGGAGCTTCGACCAGACGGTGGCGGGCCTCGACCAGATCGCGAGGCTGAAGCGCTACGGCGTGGAGCTCCACACCTCGACCGTGGTGACGAAGCGCAACCTGCCGCACCTCGGCGAGATCTACCGCTTCCTCCGCGCCCACGGCGTCGACCAGGTCGTCTTCAAC
The DNA here is from genome assembly GCA_964504805.1 of uncultured Myxococcales bacterium. GTDB lineage: Bacteria > Myxococcota > Myxococcia > Myxococcales > Vulgatibacteraceae > CAZDGH01. The sequence goes on from CAZDGH010000202.1 coordinate 8,043, forward strand.
GTGATGCAGGCGAACGGCCGCGCCGACACCTTCTTCGAGCAGCTCTTCCCGCGCTACACCGAGATCGCCGCGGCGGCGGCGGCGTTCGTCGCGGAGCAGCGGAAGGTCGAGGACCCGGTGCAGGCGTTCCTCGTCGACATCCCGCTCTGCACCACCACGGCGCTGCCGGACTTCAACCGCGGCTACGTCGAGGCCTACGTGCACTACGAGCCGCCGTCGCCCGAGCACGACATCGTGCCGGAGGCGGAGCGGGCGTCGCGGACGGAGGAGGCGCCGGGCGGGGTGAAGCTGGTGCAGATCGCCCGCGCCGATCTCGACGGCGCGCGGCGGCACAAGCGCGAGGACTGCGCGCGCTGCCGCCACGAGAAGGCCTGCGAGGGCGTCTGGGGCAACTACCTCTCGCGGTACGGCTGGGACGAATTCGTGCCGGTGACCTGATGGTCGTGAAGCGCCTCGCAGGCAAGCTGCGGGTCCCGGGGCGGACCGCGGCGTTCGTCGGGACCACGTTCGGGATGTACGGGCTGCTCGAGGCCCAGACCGCGCTCACGCACGAGGGGCGGCGCGCGGACGTGCTCGCCGCCTGGGTGGGCCGCTACGGCCGCGCCATGCTGCGGGTGTACGGCGTCGACGTGGCCGGCGGCGGCCCGTTCGTCGGCGAGGGGAAGCGGCACCCGGGCGCCGACGCGCGGGGCGTCGGCCGCGTCTTCGTCATGAACCACCGCTCGGGCCTCGACATCCCGCTCTGCCTCGCGCTCTTCGACGCCACCATCGTCTCGCGGGCGGACCTCGCGGGCTGGCCGGTGATCGGCATGGCGGCGCGGCGGGTCGGCACGCTGTTCGTCGACCGCGCGTCGAAGCAGAGCGGGGCGTCGGTGGTGGTGGCGATGGTGAAGGCGCTCGAGGCGGGGCGGGGCGTCATGGTCTACCCGGAGGGCACGACCTACGCCGGCGACGAGGTGCGGCCGTTCAAGCCGGGGGCGTTCCACGCGGCGCGGCGGGCGGGGGCCGAGATCGTGCCGGTGGGCGTCGCCTACGCGGGCGAGGGCGCGTCGTTCGGCGACGAGCCGTTCCTGGATCACCTGAAGCGCGTGTCGGCGACGGCGCGGACGCGGGTGGCGGTGCGGGTCGGCGCGCCGATCGCCGCCGGGACGCGGGACGTCGGCGAGCTCGAGGGCCTCGCGCGGGACGCGGTGCAGGCGCTGGTGCGGGAGGCGCGGGCGTCGCTGTAGCCGCCCGCTCAGGCGAACGGCAGGACGAGGCCGAGGCCGGGATCGGCGCGCTCGAGGACGAAGCGCGCGCCGGCGTCGACCACGAGCGCGGCGTCCGAGAGCTCGAGCGCGCCGTCGCCGCAAGCGCCTCCGAGCGCGGCGAGCGAGGGCGTCGCGCAGGCGCCGCGGTGGACGACGCGGGCGCCGTGGGCCTCGCCCTCGAACGAGAGCCAGGCGTCGTGGCCGAGGTACAGCACCGGGCGGGCGAGGGCGGCGCGGAGCTGCGCGATCGCGCCGGGACGCTCCTGCTCGAGGGCGGCGAGCACCTCGCGCACCCAGGCGACGGCGGCCTCGCAGCGGTAGCTGCACGGGAAGAACGGCGAGAGGGCGACGGCGTGGTCGGCGAGCTCCCACGGCCACGGCCCGGGGCCGGTGCGGGCGGCGACGGCGTAGCGGTTCCGGGTGTTGTTGGCGCGGGCGTCCTCGCCGGCGAAGGCGTCGGCGCAGCAGCGCGGGTAGCCGAGGAGCGCGCCGAGCTCGCGGGCGGCGGCGCTCGGGTCGGCCGTCTGCAGCGCCGCGGCGCGGCGGGCGAGGGCCGGATCGCGCGACAGGTACAGCTCGACCCGGGGCTCGCCCTCGTCGCGGCGGTCGGTCCAGGTGTCGAGGGCGGCGACGGCGACGCGGCGATCGTGGCGCTCGGCGTGGGCGCCGGGGAAGGCCGCGAGCGTGGCGTCGACCTCCGAGGGACGGACGGTGAGGAAGGCCACCGGCTTCCGCCCGGCGCGGAAGGCGACGGCCTCGAGCCGCGGCGGGAGCGGCGGGAGCGCGAGCGGCGGCGCGGGCGGCGCGGCGGGGACGGCGCCGGCGAAGCCGTAGGCCTCGAGGGTGGGGACGCCGCGGGCGAGGCGGCGGGTGGCGGCGGCGAAGGGGCGCTCGCCGGGCGGGAGCCTGCGGCCGAGGGCGCGCTCGACGTCGGCGGCGAGGCCTTGCAGCGTGGCGCCGTGGCCCGGGGCGGGCTTCGCGCGGGGTAAGCCGAGGAGGGGGGGGCCGCTGGCGGTGTGGTGCAGGAGGGTGAGGGTCACGGGAGCTCCTGGGGGGAGGGGAGGCGGGCGAGGCGCTCGACGATCGCGG
>CAZDGH010000203.1:0-10373 GCA_964504805.1 uncultured Myxococcales bacterium
GGCGGCGGGCGGCAGCGCCGCGGCGGCGGGCGACGACGCGGACGACGACCGCAAGTCGAAGGCGCGGGCCTCCGCGCGCAAGAAGGGCAAGTTCCAGCTCGACTTCGACAAGGCCGAGATCGCCGACGTCATCCAGACCATCTCCGACTTCACCGGCCGGCTCTTCATCGTCCCCGAGAACATCCGCGGGAAGATCACCATCATCGGGCCCGAGGACGGCACCGGCTACGTCACCGCCGACGAGGCCTACGCCGCCTTCCTCGCCGCGCTCGAGGCCAACAACTGGACGGTCTACCCTGTCGGCCGCTACCTGAAGCTGGTCGAGAAGCGCGCGGCGGCGTCGAACAACGTCTGGACCTACCTCGACCCGAACGCGGACATCCCCGACGACGAGCGCATGGTCACCAAGGTGATCAAGCTCCAGTACATCGACGCGGACTCGCTCCAGAACCCGCTGAAGCAGCTCCTCTCGAAGGACCACCAGCTCACCGCGATCCCGCCCGACACCCTCATCGTCACCGAGGTGTCGCTGAACCTGCGCCGCATCGAGCGGATCATCGACGCCCTCGACCAGCCGGGCGGCGGCGAGGAGCTCCGCGTCATCCAGGTCGAGTACGCGAACGCGACCGACATCGCCGAGAAGCTGCTCCAGGTCTTCGAGGAGAAGGGCGCGCCGGCCGGCGCCAAGGGCGCGGCGCGGAAGACGCCGCCGAAGGCCAGCATCCCCGCCGCCGGCGACAAGGGCGGCGCGACGGCCGGCGCCGACACCGGCGAGGGCCTCGAGGGCGGCCCGGTCTCGATCTCGCGCGTGATCCCCGACGAGCGCACCAACAAGCTCATCGTCATCGCCAACACCAAGGCGTTCAAGCGGATCGAGGACCTGATCCAGCAGCTCGACATCCCCACCGGGGACACGGGCCGCGTCAACGTCTACTACCTCGAGAACGCCAGCGCCGAGGAGCTCGCCTCCACGCTCCAGGCGCTCACCACCGGCTCCGCGCCCGGGGCCGCCGGCGGCGCCAAGCCCGCCGTCCGCCGCGGCGTCACCGCCGGCGACAAGGGAGGGACCTCCTCGGCCGCGGGCGGCGCCGAGCTGTTCGGCGGCGAGGTGAAGATCTCCGCCGACAAGGCCACCAACTCGCTCGTCGTGGTGGCCTCGAGCCAGGACTACAAGAACCTCACCAAGGTGATCGAGAAGCTCGACCTCCCGCGGCGCCAGGTGTTCGTCGAGGCCGTGATCATGGAGGTCAACCTCCGCAAGGTGAACGACTTCGGGATGAGCCTCCACGGCGGCTACGCCATCGAGACCGACGAGGGCATCGCTCCGCTGGTGATCGGGTCGCAGACCGGCCGCACCTCGTCCCTGAACCTCGCCTCGCTGGTCTCGCTCGGCGGCTTCATGGCCGGCCTGCAGGGCCCGCCGGTGGCGGCGACCGCGGAGCTCGGCGTCGCGCTGCCCGCCTTCGGCGTGGTGATGCAGGCGCTCTCGAAGAGCTCCGACGTCAACGTGCTCTCGACGCCGCACATCCTCACCTCCGACAACGAGGAGGCCGAGATCACCGTCGGCCAGAACGTGCCGTTCCAGGCCGGCTTCGCGCCGCCCGGCCTCTCGAACCTCGCCGGCCTCGGCGGCGCGACCAGCGGCACCTCCGGGACCAACGCCGCCAGCAGCGCGGCGCTCGCGGGCATCCTCGGCGGCGGCGGGCTCGGCGGCTTCTTCGCCCCGATCCAGCGCCAGAACGTCGAGCTCAAGCTCAAGATCAAGCCGCAGATCAACGAGAGCGACTTCGTGCGGATGGAGGTCGAGGAGCAGACCGAGGAGATCGCCGAGCAGGATCCGCAGCTCGGCCCGACCACGGCCAAGCGCACCGCGAAGACGGTGATCGTCGCCAAGGACCAGAGCACGGTGGTGATCGGCGGACTCATCCAGGACCGCACCATCACCTCGGTGAACAAGACGCCGATCCTCGGCGACATCCCGGTGCTCGGCTGGCTGTTCCGCGACACCTCGACGACCAAGCAGAAGACCAACCTCCTGCTCTTCCTCACGCCGTACATCATCGAGGACCAGTCGGACTTCCGCCGGATCTTCGAGCGCAAGATGCGTGAGCGCGACGAGTTCCTGGCGGCGTTCTACGGCAGCGTCGACGCCTACGACGTCCCCATCGACTTCGCCAAGAAGCAGGGCCCGCTCGCCCGCATGGCCAAGGTGGTGGCGGAGGAGTCCCGGAAGCTCGAGCACGGCGGCGAGGGCGCGCCGGGCGAGAAGGCGATCGTCCCGGCGGGCACCGACACGCGGGACGGGGCCGCGCCCGCCGATGGTTCCACCCCGTCGCCGGACGGAGGCGGGGCGGACGGATCCGCGCCCGCGGCGCCGGCGCCCGAGGGTGCCTGATGGACTCGCAGGAGCTCACCACGCCGGGGCCGGGTCGCGAGTCGACCCAGCTCGTCACGCACGGGCCCGCGTTCCTCTGCGGCCGCCGGATCGGCGAGATCCTGCGCCACACCGCCCAGCTCCCCGAGGACCGCCTCGCCGAGGCGCTGGCGCGGCAGCTCGAGTCCGGCGGGCGTCTCGGCGAGCTCCTCGTCGCCATGAAGGTGGTGACCGAGGAGCAGGTGCTCCGCGCCCTGGCGGTGCAGCTCGACGTCCCGTTCCTCGAGCGGATCGCCGACGACAAGGTCGCCGCCGACCTGGTGCGGCAGGTGCCGATCCACTTCGCCAAGCAGTTCAAGGTGATGCCGCTCGGCCGCAAGGGCGACGAGATCGAGCTCGCCGTCGCGGACCCGCTCGACACCACCGTCCTCGACCAGGCGCGCCTGCTGCTCAAGTCGAAGGTGACGCCGGTCGTCGCCTCGCCCTCCGCCATCGTCGACGCGGTCAACTCGGTCTACGAGAAGGTCTCCCACGACGCCGCGGCGATCGGCGAGGAGCTCGAGGCCCGCGAGGACGACAACCTCTCGCAGGAGGTCGAGGAGGCGCCCGACCTCATCGACCAGGCCGGCGACGACGAGGCGCCGATCATCAAGCTGGTGAACTGGATGCTGAAGCGCGCGGTGAAGGAGCGCGCCTCCGACATCCACATCGAGCCGTTCGAGCGCGACCTGATCGTGCGCTTCCGGGTCGACGGCGTGCTCAAGGAGGTGATCAAGCCTCCGAAGCGCTTCCAGAAGGCGATCGCGTCCCGCGTGAAGATCATGGGGCAGCTGAACATCGCCGAGACGCGGCTCCCGCAGGACGGCCGCATCCGCATCAAGATCGCCGGCAAGGACATCGACATCCGCCTCTCGACCACGCCGGCGGTGTGGGGCGAGAGCATCGTCATGCGTCTGCTCGACAAGACCGCCGTCCTCCTCAACATGGCGGACATCGGCTTCTCGAAGCCGCAGCTCGACATCATGGAGTCGCTGATCCAGCGCTCCCACGGCATCGTCTTCGTCACCGGCCCCACCGGCTCCGGCAAGACCACGACGCTCTACGCCGCGCTCAACAAGATCAACCAGCCCGATCTCAAGATCCTCACCGCCGAGGACCCGGTCGAGTACCAGATGCGCGGCGTGAACCAGGTGGCGATGAACCCGAAGATCGGGCTCACCTTCGCCTCGGCGCTCCGCTCCTTCCTCCGCCAGGACCCGGACGTCATCCTCGTCGGCGAGACGCGCGACCTCGAGACCGCGGAGATCGCCATCCAGGCGTCCCTCACCGGCCACCTGGTGCTCTCGACCATCCACACCAACGACGCGCCGAGCGCCATCACCCGCCTCGTCGACATGGGCGTCGAGCCGTTCCTGGTGGCGTCGTCGCTCGTCGGCGCCCTCGGCCAGCGGCTCGTGCGCACGCTCTGCAAGGCCTGCAAGAAGCCCTACCAGCCGACCCGCGAGGAGCTCGAGGAGGTCGGCATCGGCGAGAAGCTGCTCGCGGAGGCCGGCGGCACCGGCCTCCTGATGAAGCCGGTGGGCTGCGACGCCTGCAACGGCCTCGGCTACAAGGGCCGCACCGGCATCTACGAGATGATGCTCGTCGACGACGAGATCCGGCAGCTCATCCTCAAGAACGTCGACTCCAACACCATCAAGAAGAACGCCGTCTCGAAGGGCATGGTCACGCTCCGCGAGCACGGCGCCTTCAAGGTCGCCCACGGCATCACCTCGACCGAAGAGGTGCTGCGCGTGGTCCAGGACGACGTCGTCCTCTAGGGGAGCCCGAAGGAAGCGATGCCGGTCTTCGAGTACAAGGGGTTCAGCGACGCCGGGAAGGCGGTCACGGGCGTCCGCGACGCGGAGAGCCAGAAGGCCCTGCGCGCGCTGCTCCGGAAGGACGGCATCTTCCTCACCGACGTCACCGCCGAGCGCAAGGGCGCCGGCGCGGAGTCGGTGGCCGGCACCGCGCGGGACCTCCGGCTCAAGCAGCTCTTCGTCGGCCGCATCTCCACCGACGACATCGCCATCCTCACCCGGCAGCTCTCGACGCTGCTCGCCGCGGGCATCCCGCTGGTCGAGGCGCTCAACGCGCTCATCGACCAGACCGAGCACGCGCGGCTCAAGACCATCGTCACCCAGGTGAAGGACCGGGTGAACGAGGGCGCCGGCCTCGCCGACGCGCTCGGCGAGCACCCGAAGGCGTTCACGAACCTCTACGTGAACATGGTGCGCGCCGGCGAGCACTCGGGCGCGCTCGACGTGGTGCTCACCCGGCTCGCCGACTTCACCGAGGGCCAGGCGCGGCTCCGCTCGAAGATCATCGGCACCCTCACCTACCCGGCCCTGATGATCCTCATCGGCGTGGTGATCGTCGGCGTGCTGATGACGGTGGTGGTGCCGAAGGTCACCAAGATGTTCGAGGACATGAAGGCGACGCTGCCGCTCATCACCCGCGCGCTCATCGGCGTCTCGAACTTCGTCAAGGACTACTGGTGGGCGCTGGCCGCCCTCGCCGCCATCGGCTTCTGGATCTTCCGGAAGTGGCGGGCGACGCCGGGCGGCACCCAGAAGTTCGACACCTTCCTGCTCAAGGTGCCGGTGGTCGGGCCGCTGGTGCGCATGCTCGCCATCGCCCGCTTCTCCCGCACCCTCTCGACGCTGCTCAAGAGCGGCGTGCCGCTGCTCACCGCGATGGAGATCGTCAAGGCGCTGGTCACCAACTCGGTGCTCTCGGCGGTGATCGAGAGCGCGCGCGACGCCATCCGCGAGGGCGAGTCGATCGCGGCGCCGCTCAAGCGCAGCGGCCACTTCCCGCCGATCGTCTACCACATGGTCGCGATCGGAGAGCGCTCCGGCACGCTCGAGGACATGCTCCTCAACGTCGCGCAGGCCTACGACAACCAGGTCGACACGCGGATCACCGCGCTCACCAGCCTGCTCGAGCCGATCATGATCGTGATGATGGGCGGCGTGGTCGCCTTCATCGTCTTCTCGATCCTGATGCCCATCCTCCAGATGAACACGATGGTGCACTGACCATGGGCCGCCTGGACCAGGGCGTCCGCGCCGCCGCCTGGGCGCTGCTCGCCGCCACCTGCGCGGCCCTGCTCTTCGTGGGTCTCCTGGTCCAGGGGACCCCCGCCGCGGCCGATCCGGCCGCGCTCGCCGAGTCGCCGGTCCTCGCGCCCGAAGGCGTGGAGGAGCCGGCCGGAGGAACCCGATGAACGACGTCCGCAAGCACCTGAAGCGCCTCGTCGCGGCCCGCTCGGCCGCCCGCGGCATGACCCTCATCGAGATCATGGTCGTCGTGGCCATCCTCGGCCTGATCGCCACCGTGGTGGCCGTCTCCGTCGGCGGCGCCTTCGACAGCGCCAAGGTCGACAAGGCCCGGCTCGACATCAAGGGCTTCGAGTCCGGCCTCGACCTCTACAAGCTGAAGAAGGGCAAGTACCCGAGCACCGCCGAGGGCCTCGGCGTCCTCTACAGCGAGGGCATGCTCAAGGGCTCGCTGCCGAAGGACCCGTGGGACAAGGACTACGTCTACATCGCGCCCGGCCAGAAGAACCCGAAGTCGTACGACATCACCTCGTACGGCCCCGACGGCAACCCGGGCGGCGGCGACGACGTCGCCAACACGGGCGGCTAGCGACGGTGCGCCTCGTCCCCGCCAGCGCGCCGAGGGGCTTCACGCTCCTCGAGCTGATGATCGTGATCCTCATCTTCGTGATGGTCGCGATGCTGGTGGTGCCGGCGGTCGAGGGGGCGACGGGGATCCGCACCCGCGAGGAGGCCGGCAAGCTCGCCGGCACCATCCGGGCGATGTACGGCGAGGCGGTGCTGTCGGGGAAGACGTGCCGCCTGGTGATGGACCTCGACGAGCGCGCCTACTGGCCGGAGTGCGGCCAGGGCCGGGTGAAGATCCGGAAGATCGAGGAGAGCATCCGCGGGATCCGGGTCGACGAGCAGCTCGACGAGGCGCTGAAGGAGGACGAGGACGAGGAGAAGAAGCGGGTCGAGGCGCGCAACGCGTTCGGCAAGTACGAGGCGGGGCTGGCCCCGAAGCGCATGCTGCCCGAGGGCGTCGTCTTCGAGGGCGTCTGGACCCAGCACCAGGAGGAGCCGTACGTGGGCGGTCAGGCCTATCTCTACTTCTTCCCGCACGGGCAGACCGAGAAGGCCTACGTGTGGCTCGGCGACGGGTCCGACACGTACACGGTGATGGTGAAGGCGATGACCGGCCGCACCAGCGTGGCGGCGGAGAAGGTCCCCGTGCCGGACCGGGACCTCGCCCGATGACCGCCCGCCACGCCAGCCGGGGGTTCACGCTCCTCGAGGTGATGGTCGCCCTGGCGATCCTCGGCGTGGCGCTCGTCGCCATCGTCGACATCAACGGACAGGCGATCGCCCAGCACTCGTACGCCAAGCGGGTCTCGATCGCGACGATGCTGGCGCGCTCCAAGATGATCGACCTCGAGTCGAAGTTCATCGAGGAGGGCTTCACCTCGGACTTCGACCAGAAGATCGAGGGCGAGTTCTCCGAGGAGGGCTGGGAGGACTTCCGCTGGGAGGCGGAGATCGTCAAGCCCGACCTCGACGCCGGCAACGCCAGCTCGATGATCTCCGGCCTGGTCGGCCAGCTCGGCGGCCTCGGCGATCCCGACGACAAGCCGAAGGTCTCGATGACCGCCCGGTCCGTCTCCGGGATGATGCAGCAGCAGATGGCCGGCGCCGCGGCGGGGGCGCTGGTGCCGATGATCGAGGGGCAGATGCAGGTGCTCGCCGCCACCGTCGAGAAGGCGGTGCGCGAGGTGCGGCTGCGCGTCTACTGGGACGACGGCGCCGGGCAGGACGAGGTCACCGTGGTGACCCACTTCGTCGTGCTCGCGCCGGCGGGGCAGCCGGGCGGCGAGTCCAACGACCCCGAGCTCACCGCCCAGGCGATGGCCACGGCCCGGAGCGCCACGCCGCAGAGCCGCGGGACGGGCGGCGGCACCCCGAGCGGGATGACGCCGGGCCCGATGCCCGACACCTACGTGGCACCGAACGGCGAGCTCACCGGCCCGGGCATCCCGCGGCCGGCGTGGGTGCCGGATTGGGTGCCGCGGCCGCCGCCGGGCGCCCGGTACAACCCGTCGGTGCAGTCGAACCCGAAGGCGCCGCCCTTCATCTGGGACGTGCCGATCAAGTGAGGACGCGCACCGCCAGAGGCTTCACGCTCCTCGAGGTGATGATGGCGCTCGCCATCCTCACCGTGATCGTCACGCTCGTGTACGGCTCGTTCGTGCCGGTGATGGAGTCGAAGGAGGTCGTCGAGGCGGAGGCGAACAAGTACCACGGCCTCCGGCTGGCGATGTCGCGGATGAGCCGCGAGCTCTCGATGGCGTTCCTCTCCGACCGCTTCGACGCCAAGCGGTACCGCGAGCGCCCCACCCACTTCGTCGGCGAGGACTCGGGGGACGACGACACCCTGCGGTTCACCACCCTCGCCCACGAGCGCCTGTTCGAGGACGCCAAGGAGAGCGACCAGGCGGTCGTCGAGTACCGCGTCGGCGCGGATCCCGACGACCGCTCGAAGCAGGTGCTCTTCCGCCGGGAGAAGACCGTCATCGACGACCAGCCGGATCAGGGCGGCGCCGACGTGGTCCTGGCCGAGGACGTGAAGGGCCTGAACTTCGAGTACTGGGACGTGAAGCAGAAGGAGTGGGTGTCCGAGTGGGACACCAACGACATGGAGCGGAAGAACCACCTCCCCGAGCGGGTGAAGATCACGCTCCTCGTCGAGGACGACGCCGGGAAGACCCGGAAGTTCACGACGCAGGCGCGCGTCTTCATGAAGTTCCCGCTGGGACGCTGACGCGATGCGGCTCTTCTCCGACAAGGCTTCGGCCACCACGCTCGCTCCCGGCGCCAAGGGCTCCCGCGGCATGGCGCTGCTCGTCGTCCTGACGACGCTCGCGGTGCTCACCGCGCTGGTCGTCGACTTCTCCTTCAACACCCGCATCGACGCCTCGCTGGCGGCGAACGCCCGCGACGAGCTGCGCGCCTACTACCTGGCCCGCTCGGCGACGAGCCTCGGCCGGCTCGTCCTCCACTTCCAGTACCAGCTCGACACCCAGGCGAACGCCGCGCAGCAGGCGATGGGCCGGGCGGCCGGCGGGGGCGGGAGCGGAGGCGTGGGGGCGCTCGGCGCCCTGGCGGGCATGGGCGGGATGGGCGGCGCGATGCAGATGCTCGGCAACGTCCGCCTCTGGGACATCATCCCGGTGGACTCCGGCGCGATCACCGCCTTCGTCGGCGGCGCGGCCGGGATCCCCGAGGTCGAGCCGCCGCCGCCGCCCGACGAGCTGCCGCTCGGCGAGGCGGTGCCGATGGCCGGCCTGCAGACGTTCGGCTCCTTCGAGGGCAGCTTCGGCGCGCAGATCGCCGACGAGGAGTCGAAGCGGAACCTCAACAAGCTCAACAACCCCGGCACCCGCGGCTCGATCGCCGCCGGCCAGATCCTGCTCCTGATGCAGGATCCGCGGTGGGACTTCCTCTTCGAGGAGGAGAGCCTCCACCGCGAGCGCTACACCCGCGAGGAGGTGCTCATCCACCTCCGCGACTACATCGACGAGGACGAGGTCGAGACGACGCTCAACCTCACCGCGCCGACCGACGTCTTCGTGCCCGGGTTCGCCGACGAGGCGGGGCCGTACACCCGCTACGAGCCGCGGTACCTGCCGAAGAACGCCCTCTTCGACTCGCTCGACGAGGTGCACCTCGTGCCCGGGGTCACCGACCGGTGGATGGCGGCGTTCAAGGACCGCGTCACCGTCTACCCGGACATCAACGCCCGGCTGAACATCAACACCAACGATCCGGTGCAGCAGTACGCGAACATCCTCGCCGCCGCGCAGGACCCGACGCTGCCGCTGCTCCGCGACCCGACCATCATCAAGACGATCCTGGACGAGATCGCCACCGTGAAGATGTTCGGCTCGTTCATCGGGATGTCGCTGTCGCAGTTCGTGCAGATCGTCGAGAGCGCGGGCATCGCCGTGATCCCGGCGCTCAAGCACAACGCCGCGCAGAACGACTACCTCGGCGACAAGAGCCAGACGTTCACCATCACCGCGGTCGGCACCGTCGGCGACGTGCAGAAGACCATCACCACGGTGATCCGCTACGACGAGGGGCTCGGAAAGCTCCTGTACTACCGGGAGGACTGACGCGTGGCCCAGAAGACCCTCGGCCTCGATCTCGGCGCGCACTCCGTGAAGGCGGTGGTCCTCGACGGGGCCTTCCGCGGCGCCGGCGTCGCGGCCTTCGAGACGGCGCGGGTGCCGCCCACGCCCGAGGGCGGCGATCCGCTCGACGCGCTGAAGGCGGCGCTCGGCGAGCTGTCGCAGAAGCTCGGCGGCTTCAAGGCCGAGCTCTCGGCGGTGGCCGTCCCCGGCTCGCAGGCGGCGACGCCGCTCCTCACCCTGCCCTTCGTCGACGCGAAGAAGGTCGAGGCGACCCTCGGGTTCGAGGTGGAGGGGCTCATCCCCTTCGACGTCGAGGAGGTGGTCTACGACCACCAGCTGCTCGCGCAGCGCGACGGCAAGAGCGAGCTCGCCATCGGCGTGGCCCGGCGCGAGGACGTCACCCGGCTGCTCGGCATGCTGCTCTCCGCCGGGCTCGACCCGCGGGTGATCACCCTGCCCGCCCTCGCGTACCAGCCGCTCCTGCAGGCGATCTCCGACCAGCGGTCCCTCGGCGCCGACGAGGCGGTGGCGATCCTCGACCTCGGCCACGAGCGCTGCTCGCTCGTCGTCGCCGGCGGGACGGGGGCGTCGGGCGCGCCGGTGCTCCTCTTCGCCCGCACCTTCGCCGGCGGCGGCGCCGATCTCACCCGCGCCCTGTCCCGCGAGTTCGGCGTCAGCGACGCCGAGGCGGAGGCCTGGAAGGAGAAGGAGGGCGACGTCTCGGAGGCG
>CAZDGH010000204.1:0-10369 GCA_964504805.1 uncultured Myxococcales bacterium
CGGCCGTTGCCGCCGGCGGGTGGCGGGATCGAACGGCCGTCGCGCAGCCATGGCCGCCCGAGCGGGCGCGGCCCGGCCGAGATCAGCGGAGGCCGAACCGCTTCAGCTTCGCCCGGAGCGTCGAGCGCGGCACGCCGACGAGGCGCGCTGCCTCGCTGACGTTGCCGCCGCTCTCCTCCCAGGCGGTAACGATGAGCTGCCGCTCGACGTCGCGGAGCGTGCCGGCGCCGGCCCCGGCGGGCGCGGGCGCCTCGCGGCTCGACACCACCCGGAGCTGCCGGCCCGGCGGCCGCGGCCGGTCGAGGGAGGGAGCGCCGTCCTGGCCGAGCGCCACCTCGACCACCTCGCGGCCGACCTCCTGGCCCTGCGAGAGGATCGCCGCGTGCTCCACCACCGTCCGGAGCTGCCGGACGTTGCCGGGCCAGCGCTCCGCCTGCAGCCGCTCGAGGGCGTCCGCCGCCACGGTGATCGTCCCCAGCTCGTGCCGCGCGGCGAACGCCCGCAGGAAGTGGCCGGTGAGGATCGGCACGTCCTCGAGCCGCTCGCGGAGCGGCGGCAGCGTGATGGTGAAGCTCGCCAGGCGGTAGTGGAGGTCGGGCCGGAGCCCGTACCGCGGGCTCCTCGGCACGCGGTTGGTCGCGCTCACGACCCGCGCGGAGAGCTCGACGTCCTCGTTCGAGCCGACCCGGCGGAAGCGGCGCATCTCCAGGGCGCGAAGGAGCTTCGGCTGCAGCGAGGGAGGCATCTCACCGATCTCGTCGAGGAAGATGGTGCCGCCGGCCGCCGCCTCGAGCAGCCCGACGCGCCGCCGGGCGGCGCCGGTGAAGGCGCCCGCCTCGTGGCCGAACACCTCGCTCTCGAACAGCTCTCGCGGCACGGCGGCGCAGTTGACCGGGACGAACGGGGCCTGCGGTCCGAAGCTCAGGCGGTGGATCGCCTCGGCGACCACCTCCTTGCCGGTGCCGGTCTCGCCCAGGATCATCACCGAGACCTCCTGGAACCGGGCGATCCGGCGGATCTGGTCGCGCACCGTCCGGATCGCCGGGGCCTCGCCGAGGATCAGGTCCGGCGGATCGCGCGTCCCCGAGGCGGGCAGGGCGGCGCCCAGGTCGATGAGGAGCTGGTCGAGCGCGTGGCGCGGGTAGCTCTGCAGCGCGATCGGCCCGCCGGCGACCCCCGAAGACAGCTGGAGCAGGAGCACGAGTTCGCCCTCGGCCCCGGGCGGCAGCATCGGACAGACGGACGCTGCGAGGCCGTGCTCGTCGCACCCGCGCCCACCCGGAGGCGGCGCGCCGCAGAGCGAAGGCGAGCGGGCGCCGGGAGCGCCGGGGCCGAGGTCGACGACGCGCGCCCGGTAGCCGCCGGAGGCGAGGAGCTGGTGGAGCTCCGCCTGGTCGTGGGCGACGACGAGCCTGCAGCCGGCGCGGGTGACGACCGGCCCGATCTGCTGCAGCAGCCGGACGTCGCGGGTCGCGACGCCCACCGCACAGCCACCGTCCTGCCGCGGGTCTTGCGAAGGGAACATGTAGGACCTGCTCCGAGCTGTTCGTCCCCCGGAGCGATTCTACGTTCACTTGTGGACGGAGGGACAGCGGGCGACGCTCAGGGCGCCGGCGGTCGCTCGGCCTTGAGCAGCTTCCACGACGCCTGTCCGCCGCCGAGCTCGACGATCGCCGCCGTGCCGTAGCTCGTCCAGCCGAGCGAGAGCGAGTACGGCAGGCTGTTCGCCTGCCCCGGGTTGAGGAAGAGGGTCTTCGTCGCCTTCCCCTCCGGCACCGCCTTCTTGCCGCTCCCGTCGGTGGCGCGGGCGCCGGCCTCGAGGATGTGGCCGGCGACGACCACCGGGATCTTCGCGCCGGAGATCGCCTTCGTGAGCCGGACGTCGCCGACGTTGCCGGCGCTGCCGGGCACGAAGTCGATGGCGGCCTTGCCCTCGCCCTTCGGCGGGCCGTGGAGGAGGAGCACCACCGGGTCGTCGGCCTGCGCCGCGAGGCCGGCGAGCGCGGCGACGTCGGCGTCGCGGTAGAGGCAGGCGCCGCTGGTCGAGGCGAAGGCCTTGTCGTGGTAGCCGCCCAGCGAGACCACGTCGAAGCCGTCGCCGTCCACGCGCCGGAGCAGGTTGCCGTTGAGCACCAGCGGGTGCTTCCGCCAGGCGGCGAGGGTCGCCCGGTTGAACGCCGAGCGCGACTCGTTGTTGCCCATGATCGCGATCACCGGGAGCTTCTTCTCGCCGAGGTACGAGAGGATGTCCTCGAGCTCGAGCTCGCCGTAGGCGGTGTCGCCGCCGACGAGCACGGCGTCGACGCCCTGCTTCTCG
This sequence comes from uncultured Myxococcales bacterium, assembly GCA_964504805.1. Taxonomy (GTDB): domain Bacteria; phylum Myxococcota; class Myxococcia; order Myxococcales; family Vulgatibacteraceae; genus CAZDGH01. Next base: position 2,318 of record CAZDGH010000204.1, read on the forward strand.
AACGCGGCGTAGAAGGCGTCGAGCGACCGCTTCGTGGCCGGCTCGAGGTCCTTGATGCCGGCCAGCACGCCGAGGCGCGCCTTGCCGGCGTGGGGCGAGGCGCCCTTGCGCCGCAGCTTGGCGACGGCGCCGCGCACCTCCACCGTGAAGCCGTGGGCCTCGAAGCTCTCCGGCGCGGGGAGGGTGAAGGCCGGGTCGCCGACGCAGGTCAGCGAGCTCGCCCGCTGGTAGGCCTCGAAGGTGCGCGGCGTCTCGTCGTCGGCGCGGGCGGCGGGCGCCGCGGCGAGCACGGCGGCGAGGGCGAGGAGCGAGCGCTTCGTCATGTGGTTCCCCCGGGTGGCGGCGGAATCTAGCATTGGCTCCGGGGGGACTCGATGGACCACCTGCGGACGCTGCGGATCCTGAACCTGGTGATGGCGGTGCTGACCGGCCTCGCGGCCGCCACGTTCCTCGTCGTCTTCGGGATCGTCGGCCTGCTGATGGTGAAGGACGGCAAGCAGGAGGGCTTCCTGTTCGCGAGCGGCGGCACGATCGTCGCGGTGCTCTTCGGCGCGTTCGCCGCGCTGCACGGGTGGCTCGCCTCGAAGCTCGAGCAGGGCCGCGGCCGCGTGCTGCAGACCGTGGTCGCGGTCCTGAACCTCTCGAACTTCCCGCTCGGGACGCTGTACGGCGGCTACGCGCTCTGGATCGTCTGGATGGAGCCGACGTGCAAGGCGTTCTTCGACCGGCACGAAGGGAAGGTGCTCTAGCGACGCCGCCGGAGCAGCGCGAGCGCCGCCAGGATCCCGAGGCCGGACGCCGCGCCGGTCGCGGAGGCGCAGCCGCCGCCGCCGCCGCCGCTCGACCCGGAGCTGCCGCTGCCGCCGCCGGCGGGGCGGCCCTCGGGCGGCATCTCGGAGCCGTCGGCGCTCGCCTGCAGGAAGACGTGGTTCGACTCGACGCCGTACGGCTCCATCACCACGTACATGTCGATCGTCCCGGCCTGCGGCGTGAACTGGAGCTGCGTCGAGGCGCCCGGGTCGAACGGCTCGGCGTAGTCCATGCCGGCGCCCCGGACGACGAGGGTGAGCGACTCGCCCCCGACCGGCTTCGCCGAGACCATCGGCACCACCGTCGCCTCCTTGCCGCTCACCAGCCTGCCGTCGTCGCTCTGGAAGCCCGCGTCGGGCGCGAACGCGAGCGGCGGCGTCACCAGCGGCGGCACCCGCGTCGGCTCGCCCCGCACGTCGGTGGCGAAGGCGTGGACGTTCCCGTCCGGCGGGTTCTCGCTGCAGCCGGTCTGCTGGAGCCGCGGGTAGACCGCGACGCCCGGCTGGAGGACGAGGTCCTGCTCGCCCTCGGCCGCGGCGTTGCCGCTGTGATCGGTGAAGACGTTCGAGAACGGGTCGTCGTTGGCCTCGCTCGCGAGCTCGGCGCCGACGAGGTACTGCACGTTCGCGCCGTTCGCCGAGCAGTTGACCGACCAGCGCACCTTGGCGGGATGTCCGAGCCGCGCCGGGTCGTAGTCGCCGACCTCGAGCGTGATCTCCGGCGTGGCCGAGACGTGATCGGCGCCCGCGGAGAAGGGGAGGACCACGAGACCAACCGCGAGGAGGCGGCGCATGTGACGGCTCCTTGTTCCGGTGCTTCGTCGAGGCCCGCGCGGAGCGAGCATCACCCGCCGCGCGGCGCGATCGCAACCCCTGCGAGGGCGGCGAGCTCGGGGGGCAGCGGCGCCTCGACCCGGAGCGGCGCGCCCGTCCGCGGGTGCGGCAGCGCGATCGCCGCCGCGTGCAGCGCGTGGCGCGGGAGCACGAGCTCCGCCCTGGCCTCGTCGGCGAGCTTGCCGTCGGCGAAGTCCGCGAAGTAGCGGTCGCACGGCCCGTAGATCTTGTCGCCCACGATCGGGTGGCCGCTCGCGGCGAGGTGCACGCGGAGCTGGTGCTGGCGGCCGGTGTGGGGCAAGCAGCGCACCAGCGCGAGCCGCGGCCCGCGCCAGGGGACGTCGGCCTCGAAGCGGCGCTCGACGCGGACGCCGGTGCGCGCCTCCTTGCCCTCCGGCGGCGGCACCACGCCGACCTTCACCTTGAGCGGGTGGTCGAGCAGCGCGAGCGGCAGGTCGATCCCGAAGTCGTCCTGCGCGGGCCAGCCGTGCACGATCGCCAGGTACTCCTTCTTCACCGTGCCGTGGCGCTCGAAGGCGATCTTGAGCCGCCGGGTGATCTCGGGGCGCTTGCCGCAGACGACGACGCCGCTGGTCTCGCGGTCGAGGCGGTGGGCGATGTCCCACTTCTCGGAGGCCGGCTGCCGCTCGCGGAGGATGGCGGTGAGGGTGTGGTGGAACCAGCGCGCGGTCGGGTGGACCGCGAGGCCCGCGGGCTTGTCCACCACCAGCAGGTCGGCGTCCTCGAACACCACGCCGAAGTCGCGCGGCGCGTCCGGCTCCGGGTCGCGCCGGCGCTTCAGCGCGAAGGTGAGCCCGGGCCACACCGCGGTCGAGGGCTTCAGCTTCTCGCGGCCGCGGTAGACGAGATCCTCCTTGAGGATCCGCTGCACCTTGGTGCGGGAGAGCCGCCGGATCTTCTCGCAGAGGTAGCGGTCGAGCCGCCAGCCGTCGTAGTTCGGCTCGACGACGAACTCCACCTCGTACAGCTGCGGCTCGGCCTCGCCCACGTGCCCGATGTACCACGGGGCTTTCCTTGACGTTCCCGGGCCGCGAGAGGAAGGATGCCTCCTTTCGTCCCGAGCCAGCCTCCGGGAGGCGCCCACCCCATGGAAAAGCCCTGCAAGGGCGCGCTCGTCGCGCTCCTCGTCGCCCTCACGGCCCTGGCGCCGATCCCGGCGGCGGCCGCCGCCCGGAAGGCCCCGCCGCCGGCCACGGCGAAGAAGGCCCGGCTCGCCGTCGCCGACCTCGGCAGCCCGCCGACCATGATCGGCATGTCGGGCAAGATCACCAAGCTGGTCGCCGACGCCGCCGCCAAGGAAGGCACCTACGAGGTCATCGACCCGGCCGCGGTGCGCCTCGGCATCGGCGACGAGAAGGTGAAGGAGCTGCAGGCCTGCGCCGGCAAGGCCGCGTGCATCGGCGCCATCGCCGAGCCGCTCGGGGTGCAGCGCCTCGTCACCGGCCTGCTCGACCGCACCGCCGACAGCTACATCGTCAAGCTCTGGCTCGTGGACGTGCCGGGCCGGTCGATCGTCTCGAGCGTCGACCGCAAGATCCTCATCGCCTCGCGGCGCCTCGAGAAGGACGTCGCCGAGGCGATCCCCGCGCTGCTCAAGGGCGAGGCCGAGGCCACCGGCCAGGCGGCGATCACCGTCGCCGGCGCCGAGGGCGCGACGCTCACCGTCGACGGCGCGCCGGCCGGCACGGCGCCGCTCACCTGGACCGGCAAGCCGGGCAAGCACACCCTGAAGGTGGAGCGGGACGGCTACTACCCGGTGGATCGCTTCTTCACCGTGGACGCCGGCGCCACCACCGCCGTCGACGTCGCGCTGGTGCCGGTGCCCGGCGCGAAGCCGCCGCCGAAGGTCGCCGGCAAGGACGGCAAGAAGCCCGTCGAGGACGAGGGCGGCGGGCTCGTGCTCCCGCTCGGGAGCTGGATCGCCGGCGGCGTCGCGGTGGCGGCGCTCGGCGGCGGCGTCGCCTTCGGCGCCATGGCCTCGTCCACCGAGAGCGACGCCACCGTCGGCGAGGACGGCGTCCGCGCCATCACCCGCGAGGAGGCGCTCGGGGGCCAGTCCGACGCCACCACCGCCAACGTGCTCTTCGGCGTCGCCGGCGCGGCGCTCCTCACCGGCGTCGCCATCGCCATCTTCTTCCCCGCCGACGGCGGCTCGGGCGGCGACGCCCCGGTCGCGGTCGGCCCGGCCTCGGGCGGCGTCGCCGTCTCCGGCTCGTTCTAGGGACCCGCCATGAACCGCACCGCTCTCGCCGCGCTCGCCGCCGCCGCGCTCGCCGGCTGCTCCTTCGGGATCGACCCCGACGCCGAGCTCTTCACCTGCTCCTCCGACGCCGACTGCGGCGAGGGCTACGTCTGCGCCACCCCGTACTCGAACGAGGAGGGCCGGCCGCTCGCGTCCCGCTGCGTCGAGAGCGGCTCGTGCGTCACCGCCGCGCTCGCCTGCAACGGCGGCGACGACGACTGCGACGGCGAGGTCGACGAGGCCGACGAGATCGAGGGGGACCTGGTGCCGCTGCGCTCCACCGGCGAGCGCTTCTCGGTGGCCGAGGCGGACTGCCGCGTCGCCGACGCGACGCTCCAGGGCGTGTGCGGCGAGGGGCGCGCGGCCTGCGTCGACGGCGTCGCCCGGTGCCGCTCGCTCGGCAACGCCTCCGCCGGCGACGACGACGACTGCGACGGCCTCGACGACGACTGCAACGGCGCGGTCGACGAGGACATCGACGCCACCACCGACGCGAACTGCGGCGGCTGCGGCCTCGACCCCGAGGGCAACGCCACCGTCCACCAGTGCCGCGTCGAGGCGGGCACCCGCTTCGAGCGCTGCGAGAACGGCGTCTGCATCGAGGCGCTCTGCGCCAACGCCGGCGACGACGACGAGGACGGCCTCACCGACTGCGAGGACCCCGACTGCGACGGCCAGGTCTGCGGCGCCGGCTCGGGCTTCGTCTGCGTCATCGCCGAGGGCCAGTGCCTCTGCGGCGCCGAGGTCGAGACCGACTGCGGCGACAACTTCGACAACGACTGCAACGGCCGGCAGGACTGCCGCGACCGCGGCTGCCTCGGCCGCGGCTGCAACGGCGCCGACCCGACGGTGAACTGCGGCAACCTCGGCTGCGTCGCCCGCGAGAGCGTCTGCGACGACGGGCAGGACGACGACGCCGACGAGGCGACCGACTGCGACGACCTCGACTGCCAGCGGAGGCGCTGCGGCCCGGGCCAGAACTGCGGCAACGTCGGCGGCGTCCCGACCTGCGTCCCCGAGGAGGCGGCGTGCGGTGACGGCCTCGACGACGACGGCGACGGCCTCACCGACTGCGACGACGACGACTGCCTCGGCGACGACTGCTCCGCCGATCCGCTCCAGAACTGCGGCCAGGACGCCGCCGGCGACCGCGCCTGCGTCGCCCGCGAGCTCGCCTGCGACGACGCCACCGACGACGACGGCGACGGCCGCGGCGACTGCGCCGACGCCGACTGCGAGGGTGACGCCTGCGGCGTGGGCTGCCTCTGCCAGGGCGGCCTCGCCCTCGAGGTGGACTGCGGCAACCAGGCCGACGACGACCGCGACGGCCAGGGCGACTGCGCCGACCTCGGCGACTGCCTCGGCGAGTCGTGCGGCGCCGGCTGCGCCTGCGTCGACGACGCCGGCGTGGGCCGCGCGCTCGAGAACGACTGCGGCGACGACCTCGACAACGACCGCGACGGCCAGGCGGACTGCGACGATCCCGACTGCGCCGGCCAGGACTGCACCGCGGACGGCGGGCCGGCCTGCGTCTGCGAGCTGTGCCCGGGCGGCGTCTGCCCGCCGGGCGAGGTGCAGTGCGAGGACGCGCTCGACAACGACGGCGACGGCCTCGCCAACTGCGCCGATCCGGACTGCGACGGCCTGCGCTGCCTGACCACGGAGGGCTGCGTCTGCGCCGCCGGCTTCGCGACCGAGTCGGCGACGGCGTGCGCCGACGGCGAGGACGACGATGCCGACGGCGCCATGGACTGCGCCGACGGCGACTGCGACGGCGACTCCTGCGGCGCCGGCTGCGAGTGCGGCGGCGGCGTGCGCACCGAGGCCGCGGCCGCGTGCGCCGACGGCGCCGACAACGACGGCGACGGATCGACCGACTGCGCCGACGCCGACTGCGACGGAGACTCCTGCGGCCAGGGCTGCCTCTGCGGCGGCGGCGTGCGCACCGAGGCGCCGAACGCCTGCGGCAACGTCGCCGACGACGACGGCGACGGCCTCATCGACTGCGCCGATCCCGACTGCGACGCGGACGCCTGCGGCAACGGCTGCCTCTGCGCCGGCGGCGCGAGGATCGAGGCGACGACCGCGTGCGGCGACGCCGCCGACAACGACGGCGACGGGCAGACCGACTGCGCCGACGCCAACTGCGACGCGCAGCCGTGCGGCTCGGGCGTGGCGCCGATCGACCCGACCGACTGCCTCTGCGTCGCCGGGATCGGCGTCGAGCAGGACTGCGGCAACTTCGGCGACGACGACCGCGACGGGCAGATCGACTGCTCGGACGCCGACTGCGCCGGCGTGGCGCCGTGCCCGGTGGTCGACGCGGTGACGCCGGTGACCGGCCCGGCCGCCTCGTGCGGCGGCGCCGATCCGCTCCAGGCGATCACCATCTCCGGCCGGAACTTCGCCACCAACGCCGCGGGGCAGTTCACCGGGATCCTCAACGGCGTCTTCCTCGGCAACACCGCCTGCCTGAACGTGATCGTCCGCGACCTCGGCGGGGGCGCCACCGAGATCGACTGCGAGACCGCGCTCTCGACGCCGGGCCGGGTCGACGTCCGGGTGGAGAACACCGGCGGCTTCACCGGCACGCTCGCCGGCGGCTGGCTCTCCTCGGCGTCGGGCTCGAACCTCGACCGCTGCGACGGCGTCACCACCACCCTCAGCGCGGCGGCGGGCGCGACCACGCCCGACGCGATCGCCCGGATCACCGAGGTCGGCCTCACCGAGGGCGGCGCCGCGCCGGCGGGGGTGCTGGTCGGCGAGATCGGCTGGGGCCCGGCGGGCACCGACCCGGCCTGCGATCCGGGCTGGGTGTGGTCGCCGATCGCCGTCGACGCCGCGGTCGAGCCGCAGTCCTACGACGAGTACCGGGGCGGCTTCGCCGCGCCGGCGGTGTCGGGCACCTACGGCTTCATCGTGCGGATCACCCGCACCGACGAGCCGGCCGAGTCGGGCCTGTTCGAGTACTGCGACACCAACATCGCCGCGAACGGCGTGCAGGTCGGCACGCTCACGGTCCCGTGAGCGAGTTCCCGGCGCACTGGTACGCCCAGGTGACGAGCTTCGATCCCCCGCGGGGGATCGAGGCGCCGCCGGACTGGGACGCCGCGGTGCGCCTCCTCGCCGAGCACGGCGTCGCCGCCATCGCCGCCTACAACCTGCAGTACCGGATGCCCGACGCCCGCGTGCCCGAGCTGTCGAAGGACGTGCTCATGGGCTACTACCAGGGCATCGTCAACGACAACGTCTTCAAGCTGGTGACGCTGAAGCAGGCGCTCTCCGGCCTCGACGCCCGCGTGCTCGTCCTCGACGCCGCGGCGTACGCCGACACGCTCTACCCGCACGTCGCCTTCCGCCCGGTGCCGGAGCTCCGGCTCTGGATCCGCGAGGCCGACCTCGAGGCGGTGGCGCGCGGGCTCGGCGAGCACGAGTTCCACCCGGTGGAGCCGGGCGAGAAGGACCCCGACGGCCCGCGCTTCACGCTCTACAACCGCCGCTTCCACCTGAAGCTGTTCACCTCGTTCCTGCCGTACGGCGCCGAGGAGGCGGGCGTCTTCGACCGCGCCGTGCAGGCGCGCGCGTTCGGCGCCGCGGCGCACCGGCTGGCGGCGGAGGACGCGCTGCTCGTCCACGTCCTCTCGCAGGCGCGGCACGGGTTCGCGGTGCCGCTGGTGAGCTGGGTGGACCTGCGCGAGCTCGTCGCCGGGACGAGCGCCGCCTCGTCGCGCGGCGGCCCGGGCGCGCCGCTCGACCCCGCGGTGGTGAAGGCGAGGGCCGCGGCCTTCGGCGTCGAGAAGCCGCTCTGGGCGGCCCTCGAGCTGCTCGTGCACTTCCACCCGTCGCTCGAGGCGAAGGCGCGGGCGCTGCAGCCCGACCTCTCGCGCGCCGCCCGCGCGGCGATCGAGACGATGGTGGTCGCGCCGGCGAAGGACCCGACGCGGGAGCGCCAGGTCCGCGGCCTCGGCGCGCTGGTGCAGCTCCTGCTCGGCTCCTAGATCCGCCCGGCGAGGTTCGCGATCGCGATCCGGCGGAGCTTCAGGTAGCGGTCCGGGTCGACGCCCGCCTCGTGCAGCGCCCGCAGCAGCGCCTCGCCGGCCTCGCCGAGCGTCGCCGCGAAGCGCGCCGGCCAGTGCCGCCGGAAGG
>CAZDGH010000205.1:0-10283 GCA_964504805.1 uncultured Myxococcales bacterium
GTCCGTCCACGTCGCCAGGTTACGGCCCGCCACGGTGAACGTGGCGTTCCGGGCGGTGCAGCTCGCGCCGCACCTCTCGAAGGACGAGATCCTGGCGGCGTACCTCACCTTCACGCCCTTCGGCCGAAACCTCGAGGGCGTGGAGGCGGCGTCGATCGCCTACTTCGGCCACGGCGCCGAGGCGCTCTCGCCCACCGAGAGCGCGACCCTGCTGGCGGTGCCGCAGGACCCGAACGACCGGCACCCGTCGCCGCGGAACCGCGAGCGGCTCCGGGCGGCGCGCGACGAGCTGGCGGCGCGGCTCCTCGCCGCGGGCGCGCTGCCGCGGGGGCGCGGCGAGGCCGAGGTCTCGGGCGAGGAGCTGCTCGCGCAGGTGCGGGCGGCCGAGGTGCCCGAGCGGTTCGCGCCGTTCCCGCGCCACGCGCCGCACGCGGCGGCGTGGCTGCGGGCGCAGCGCCCCGACGCGCCGCGGCTCGCGACCACGCTCGACCGCGGCGCGCAGCTCGTCGCCGAGCGGATCATGCTGCACGCCCGCGCCGACGCGGTGCGCGTCGGTGCCCACAACGGCGCGACGGTGATCGCCGACCACGGCGCCGCCGAGGTGCGCGCGCTCGTCGGCAACTTCGACTTCTGGGACCACGAGCACGGCGGGCAGCTCGTCGGCTTCGCCGAGCCGCGCTCGCCGGGCTCGGCGCTGAAGCCCTTCGTCTACGCGCTCGGGATCGACCGGGGCCTCGCGCTCCCCGACATGCTGGTCGAGGACGTGCCGGTGCAGCTCGGCGGCTACGCGCCCCGGAACTTCGACGGCGGCTGGTCCGGGCTGGTGCGGCTCGAGGAGGCGCTCTCGCAGTCGCTGAACATCCCGTTCGTGCGGCTCCTCGGACAGGTCGGCGTGGAGCCCTTCCTCGGCTCGCTCAAGGGCATGGGCGTGCGCTCCCTCGCCGACGAGCCGGGTCGCTACGGCCTCTCCGCCGCGGTCGGCGGCCTCGAGGTGACGCCGCTCGAGCTCGCCGGGCTCTACGCCACCCTCGCGCAGGGCGGCCGGCACCGCCCGCTCCGCGTGTTCGCCGACGAGCCGCCGTCGGCCGACGTGCAGGCGCTCTCGCCCGGCGCCTCGTACCTCGCCGCCCGGGCGCTCTCGCGGAAGGACCGCCCCGACTTCCCGTCGCGGGCGCGGCTCACCGGCGCGCCGCCGCGGGTGCACTGGAAGACCGGCACCAGCTTCGGCCACCGCGACGCCTGGGCCGCCGGCTCGGGCGGCGGCACCACCGCGGTGGTGTGGGTCGGCAACTTCGACGGCAAGCCCGCGCCCGAGGTGACCGGCGCCGAGGCCGCCGGCCCGATCCTGTTCGCGCTGCTCGAGGCGCTGGAGAACCGCGCCACGCCGCCGCCGGTGACCCGCGAGCCGACCGATCTCCGCGAGGTGGAGGTGTGCGCGTTCTCCGGCCACCTGCCGGGGCCGGCGTGCGAGGCGAAGCGCCACGTGCTCGCCCGGACCGAGAGCGTGCCCACCGCGCGCTGCCCGTACCACGTGCACGTCGACGTCGAGGTCGACACCGGCCTCGCGGTGACGCCGGCCTGCCGCGGCGGCCGCGCCTGGGAGCGGAAGAGCTTCCTCTCCTTCCCGTCGGGCCTGCGCCGCTTCCTCGCCGACCGCGACCGCAACCTGCCGTCGCCGCCCGAGCTCGCCCCGGGCTGCCAGCCCTCCGGCGCCCGCGCCGCCCCCCGGATCGCCTCGCCGCCGCCGGGGCAGGCCGCGGTGCTCATCGCCGGCGTCGCACCGGACCGCCAGGAGCTGCCGCTCGAGGCCGAGACCGCCGCCGCGCGCCTCTCCTGGTTCGTCGACGGCGAGTTCCTCGGCACGTTCGCCGCCGAGGAGCGCGTCTGGTGGACGCCGCGGGTCGGCGACCACGAGATCGTCGTCGTCGACGACGCCGGCCTCTCGGCCCGGCGGAAGCTCTCGGTGCTGGCGCAGCGCTGACGCCGTTGCCGGGTGCGCCCTCGCGTGGCACCTTGGTCTCCATGGCGGAGCGGCCGTACTTCCTCTGGGACGTCGACGTGGACGAGGCGGGGCTCCGCGAGCGCCTCCGCGCCTCCGACCCGGACGTCCGCGCCCAGTGGCAAGGCTGGGTCATGGCCGAGGCGCGCTTCGACGACGTCTGGCGCTACCTGGAGCTCGACGACATCGTCCGCGACTGGGCGCACATCCGCCGGCACCTCGGCCGCCGCCTCGCGTTCTGGGAGTACCTGCTCGAAGGCTGGCGCCGCGATGGCCTTCTCCGGACCTAGCAGGCTGACGAAGCTGCAGCAGGAGCTGCTGCAGGCGTTCTTCGGCTACGAGCACCGCTTCTTCCTGACCGGAGGCGCCGCGCTCGCGGGGTTCCATGTCGGGCATCGGACGACCGAGGACCTCGACCTCTTCGCGGAGCCCGGCGCCGATCTCGACGAGGGAGCGAGCCTCCTCCGCGCCGCCGCGACGCAGTGCGGGGCGGAGCTCCGTCCGCTACGCACCTATCCCGACTTCCGGCGCTTCCTCGCCACTCGCGCCGACGAGACCTGCGTGGTCGATCTCGTCGTCGATCGTGCGCCCGCGCTCGAGCGCGAGAAGCAGCTCCGGGGCGCGGTGCGCATCGACTCGACCCGCGAGATCGTCGCCAACAAGCTCTGCGCCGTGCTCGGACGGGCCGAGCCGAAGGACCTCGTCGACCTGCAGGCCTTGCTCGCGCGCGGCGAGCCGCTCGAGCGCGCGCTCGAGGACGCGGCGCGCAAGGACGCAGGCGTCGACCCGGCGTCGCTCGCGTTCGTGCTCGAGTCGATCTCGATCGGCCCCGAGGCCCGCTTGCCGGGCGAGGTAGATCCCGTCTCGCTGGAAGGCTTCCGGCGCGAGCTCGTGAAGCGACTGCGCGCCCTCGCGTTCGAGCGCGCGACCCGCGGCTGAGATCGAAGGCTACGTCCGCTCGGAGGCGAGCCGCGCGCAGTCGACGCAGACGTCGGGCGGGAAGACGCCGAGGCGCTGCAGCTGGCCGAACATCCAGCAGCCGGCGCAGAAGCCGAGCGACGCCTCGAGGGTCGCGAAGACGACGACCATCCCGCAGATCGCCCACGCGGCGGTCGGGAGGTCGGCGGCGAACAGCGCCGTCGCCGCCACGGTGCAGGTGAGGCCGATCGCCTGGGCGAACTGCTTCGGCGCGCCGGAGGTGGGCACCACCTCGAAGGCGCGCTTCGCGACCGCGACCGCGGCGCGGCCGAGCGGCGAGAACCGCGGGCCCCAGACGACGCGGAGCGCGAAGCCGAGCGCGATCACCGGGATCGCCCACGACGACCCGGTGAGGATCGCGGCGAGCAGCATGGTGGCGACGCCGGCGCCGACCAGCCGGGCGGCGCGCTCGTTGACGGTTCCGGGGAAGGCGAAGAGCGGCATCGGAGACCTCATCCGTGATGACGGACGAAGTGTAGATCCCGGCGGACGCCTCCGCAAGAGCGCCTGCCCTCCGCCCGGGCGGGCGGGGCGGAGGGTTGGAAATTCGGGAGCTTACGCGGTCGCACAGGCTCCAGGCTCCAGGCTCCAGGCTCCAGCCACCTCCGGTCACGCCAAGGGTGGCGCGCGGCGCTGCGGAGACGGCCGGGCGCTCGGCCGGTGCCCGGGCGGGTGATCCGGTTTCTTGGGCCTCGGCCGACCCCGGCGTACCCTCCTCCGATGGACCACCGGCGCGCGGCCTGGCGCGAGCCCGCCCTCGGCATCGACCTCGGCACGACGAACAGCGCCGCGGCCGCGGTGATCGAGGGCGATCTGCAGGTGGTGCCGCGGCGCGGCTCGGGCGAGCTGCTCCTGCCGTCGATGGTCGGCTTCGATCCCGGCGGCGCCCGCGTCGTCGGCGAGGAGGCGCGGTTCCTCGCCGAGACGTTCCCCGAGCGCGTCGCGTTCGCGGTGAAGCGGTTCATGGGCCGGCGCTGGACGCCCGAGCTCACCGCCGGCCGGCGTGGCGCGCTCCCGTTCCCGGTGGTCGGCGGGCCGAACGAGGACGTGCGGGTGAAGCTCGCCGGCCGCGTGCTCCCGGTGACGCAGGTCGCGGCGATGATCCTCACCGAGCTCCGGCTCGACGCCGAGGCGCACTTCCGCCGGCAGGTGACCAAGGCGGTGATCTCGGTCCCGGCGAGCTTCGACGACGCCCAGCGGCAGGCGACCCGCGAGGCGGCGCGGATCGCCGGGCTCGAGGTGCTGCGGCTCGTCAACGAGCCCACCGCCGCGGCGCTCGCCTACGGCCTCGCGACCCGCTTCGCCGGCCACGCCCTGGTCTTCGACATCGGCGGCGGCACCTTCGACGTCTCGATCTTGCGCGTCGACGAGGGCCGCTTCGAGGTCGTCGCCACCGGCGGCGACCCGACCCTCGGCGGCGAGGACTTCGACGAGGTGATCGCGACCTGGCTGCTCGCCCAGCTCGAGCCGAAGGTGCACGAGCGCGTCGTCCACGACCCGGTCTCGCTGGCGCGGCTCCGCGTCGCCGCCGAGGCAGCGAAGCGCGCCATCTCGAAGGAGGAGGAGGCGGTGATCGAGGTCGAGCTGCTCCCGTCGCTGAAGGGGCCGGGCGCGAGGCTCGAGACGCTGCTCACGCGGCACTTCTTCGACCACCTGGTGGCGGTGCCGCTGCAGCGCTGCCTCGCCGTCGTGGACCAGGCGCTCTCCGCCGCGCACATGGACCCGCGGCAGGTCGACCAGATCCTCATGGTCGGCGGCATGACCCGGGCGCCGGTGATCCGCCGGCTGGTGCAGTCGCGCTTCGGCAAGGAGCCGATCACCTCGCTCGACCCCGACCTCGCGGTGGCGATGGGCGCGGCGCAGCACGCCGCGGAGCTCGCCGGCGACGGCGCCGCGGCGCAGCTGTTCGACGTCAACTCGCAGACGTTGTCGGTGGCGCTCGCCGGCGGGACGGTGAAGCCGCTCGTCCCGCGCAACGTGGCGCTGCCGGCCCGGGCAACCGAGGTGTTCCACCCCGCCCGGGCGGGGCAGGGCGAGGTCCGGATCGCCGTGGTCCAGGGCGAGGGCCGCACCGCCTCCGAGAACGCGCTCCTCGGCGAGCTGCGGCTCGCGGGGCTCCACGGCGCGACCCGGGGGGACGTCCCGGTCGAGGTGACGTTCGCCCTCGGCGCCGACGGCATCCTCCACGTCGAGGCGAAGGACGCCGCCTCCGGCCGCGCCACCGCCGCCCGGATCGAGGCCCGCACCGAGCTCGCCTCGGCGGAGCTCGACCGCCTCGTCGAGGAGGAGGCGAGGCACCGGGCCGCCGTCCAGGGCAGGTAGCCTTTGGCTTCGCGCGCGGTGCGGGGTATCACTCCCGCGCCGTGAAGATCCTCTGCGTCGACGACGATCGCGAGATCCTGCAGCTGCTCGAGCGCGTGCTCCAGAGCGCGGGGCACGACACCGTCGGCTGCGCGAGCGGCGGCGAGGCGATCGCCCGGCTCGTCTCCGGCAGCTTCGACCTCATCGTCACCGACATGATGCTCCCCGACCTCCGCGGCGCGGACATCATCCGCGCGGCGAAGGCGCAGGCGCCGGCGATGCCGGCGATCGGCATCAGCGCCAACCAGGATCCGAACGTGATGCGGGAGTTCGTCGACGCCGGCGTCGGCCGCTTCCTGCCGAAGCCGTTCCGGATGGCCGACCTCCTCGCCGAGGTGCGGCTCGTCGAGGGCCTCGCCGGCCGGCTGCGCATCCTCGCCGCCGGCTCGATCGCCGACGAGTCCGCGTTCGTGCGCTCGCTCCGCGAGGAGGGCTTCGTGGTGCTCCCGGCGCCCGACCTCGCCACCTTCGACGCGGCGACCTCCGGCTACCCGATCGACGTCATCGTCGCCGAGGACGGCGCGGTGCCCGGCGCCGACGAGGCGCTCGCGGTGCGGAAGCTCCGCGCCGACCCGGCGTCGCTGCTCGTGGTCGTCGTGATCGGCGCCGAGAGCGACGAGGACTCGCTGCTCCGCCGCGGCGCGAGCCTCTGCCTCTCGCGGCCGCTCGAGCCGGGGCCGCTCGCGTCGCTCCTGCACTTCGCGCTGGCGCCGCGTCGCTACCTCTAGAAGCCGAGGGCCGCCGGCAGCTCCGCGTGCGACTCGATCCGCACGTCGCCGCCGTCCACGCGGAAGCCGACGACGAAGACGCCGGCGCGCCTCCCCGCCTCGACGTCGAACGCGGTGTCGCCGACCAGGGCGGCCTCGGGCGCCGCGGCCCCGACCCGCGCGAGCGCCAGCCGCACGATCGCCGGATCGGGCTTGCCGACCTCGACCTCGTCGCCGCAGGCGAGCGCGGCGAAGTGCCCGAGCATGCCCTTCGCCGCGAGCACGCGCCGCGCCATGCCGACCGGGCTGTTCGTCACCAGCGCGAGCTTCGCTTGCGCCGCGAGCGCGGCCACCGCCCCGGGCGCGCCCTCGACCACGTGCACGAGATCGAGGTGCTCGAGGAAGCCCTGGTCGTACTCCCGGGCGAGCACCGCCGGCTTCTCGCCGGGGAAGAAGGTGCGGCAGTCGGCGGCGATGCCCTGGCCCCAGCTGTCGCGGATCGGCTGCGGCCCGAGCGGCGGCATCCCGCGGCGCACCCGGCAGGCGTCGAGCACCGCCACCCAGGCGTCGAACGACTCGACCAGCACGCCGTCCATGTCGAACAGCACCGCCTTCGGACGCTTCACGGCTGCGCTCCCAGGTTGCGGACGAAGAGCCACGCCGCCGCGCCGAGGCCGAAGGCGCCGACGAAGCCGCGCACCCACCTCGGTCCGACGAGCCGCGCGAGCCTCGCGCCGCCGTAGCCGCCGGCGAGCGAGCCGGCCGCCATCACCGCCGCGGTCTCCCAGTCGACGAGCGCGCTGGTGGCGAACATCGCCGCCGCGACGACGTTCATGCAGAGCCCGCCGAACGCCTTGAGCGCGTTCATCTTGTGGATCTGCCCGAGGCCGGCGAGGCCGAAGGCGGCGAGCATGAGGATGCCGATGCCGGCGCCGAAGTAGCCGCCGTAGATCCCGACCAGGAGCTGCCAGGCGACGACGCCGGCCGGCGGCGCGGCCGCGACGGCGTCGTCCTCGCGCGCGAGGCGCTTCCCGAGCAGCGCGAGGAGCCGCTTCTGGCCGAGGAAGAGCAGCGTCGCCCCGAGCACCAGCCACGGCACGAGCTGGTCGAAGCGCTCGGACGGCGTGTGCAGGAGCAGCCACGCGCCGATCGCGCCGCCGGCGAGGCTCGGCAGCGCGATCCGCAGCGCCCAGGGTCCGAGGCCCGGGAGGTCCTCGCGGTAGCCCCAGAGGCTGGCGACGCCGCCGGGCCAGAGCGCCACCGTCGAGGTGGCGTTGGCCGCGATCGCCGGCAGCCCGGAGGCCACCAGCGCCGGGAAGGTGAGCAGCGTCCCGCCGCCGGCCACCGCGTTCACGGCCCCCGCCACCAGGGCGGCGGCGAGCACGAGCGCGAGGTCGGCGGCGGTCACGGCGCGGACCTTACACCGGCCCGCGCCGCCGCACCGGGATCAGTAGATGGCGATCCGGTCGATCTCGAACCAGCCGTCCGCCGGCGCGCCCAGCGTGTCGACGAAGCGCACCACCGGGTCGAGCCGCAGCACCTCGATCTGGCCGCGCCACGCCTCGCCCGGCGGCGGCGGCACCACGGTCAGGTCGTAGGCGAGGTCCTGGAAGGCGAAGAGGAAGACCTGGCTCTGGGTGAACGAGCGGCGCGAGTCGAAGCCGCCGAAGTTCGACTGCCAGTACAGGGTCGGGTCGTCGTTCTGGTTGTTGTTCGAGGTCCGCACGGTCACCTCGACGGTGGTGAACCGCGCGGCGTCGACCGGCTGGCCGAAGGCGTACTCGATCCGCGGGTCGTCGCCGGCGGCGGTCGAGTCGAGGCGGAGGATGCCGCCCGCGACGGTGACGGTCGGCGTCGCCAGGTGGTCGGCGCCGACCCAGCCCTCGGGATCGCCGTCACGCGAGAAGAGGAACTCGTAGCGGTCGTTGGCGACGACGCTCCACTCCTCGAGGGCCGCGCCGCCCGCGAGCTCGGCGCGGAGCTTGATCACCGGGTACGCGACGGCGTCGAGGTCCCAGAGGTGGAAGGTGCGCGCGGTGAAGCCGGCGGCGTTGCCGGGCAGCGCCGACTCCGGCACGAGCGCGCCGGCCTCGTCGAGCACCTGCACGGTGATCGTCCCGGAGCCGACCACGTGCACCTTCTCCCAGTGGGCGCGGCCGTCGAAGAGCTCGAAGGCGATCGGCGTCGACTCGATCGTCCCGTCGAGCGCGTAGCTGTAGCTGATCGACACGTCGCTCCACTCGCTCGCGACGCAGCCGCCCGGGTTGACCGAGGCGGTCGCGGTGAGCGTGACGCTGATCGAGCCGTCCCGCACCAGCGGCTCGAGGTCTGCGACCGCGAAGCTCGCGCTCGGCGTGCAGGAGCCGGCGCCGCCGACACGGCCGAGGTAGGTGCCGTCCGCGGAGACGTCGGCGTACTCGGTGGCGGAGTTGTAGTCGCCGGACAGCGAGACGGTGATCGTGCCGGGCGTGCCGGGCGCCACGGGGCTCAGGTTGTTGAAGGTGTGGGTCCGCACCACGCCGCTCGTCGGCGCGCTGCCCTGCGAGCTGCGGCTCTCGCTGCCGGCAGCCGTCGTGAGCCGCTCGTCCTCGACGACGATGTCGCCCGTGACGACGTCCTGTTCGAACTGCGCCCGCTCCGTCTGCGACCAGACCGCGCCGTACTCGTGGGTCGAGTCGATCTGCACGCTCCACGGCGCGCTCCACGCGCTCCACCGGTAGTTCGAGTCGTCCTTGGCCCGCACCCGCCAGTAGTAGACCTCGCCGTCGAGCAGGTCGGTCCGCGGCGTGTACGCCACGTCGTTCGTCTCGCCGGTGGTGAACGGATCGGAGAACGCGGGATCGGTGTCGTACTGCAGCTCGTAAGTGATCACGTCGAAGTCGGGGTCGAACGACCGCCACTCGAACGTGGGCCGCAGGTTGGTGGTGAGCTTGCCGTTCCAGGGACGGAGCAGCCGCGGCGTGCCGGGCTCGGTGTTCCAGGCCGGGAAGTCCACGTCGTCCACCCGCACCTCGTTCCACGGCACGTGGTTCGGGTCGACGAAGGCGGAGCGGGTGTACTCCCAGCGGAAGACGCGGTTCGGGCCGTTCGGGCCGGTGGCCGCCACCGGGAAGCTGTAGAGCTGCCAGCCGAGGTCGCCCGAGTCCTCCGCCTGCAGCACGCCGTCGACGTAGAAGCGGAAGAAGTGCTCGTTGGGCTCGGTGTGGACGTAAGCCCAGAAGGTGATCACGTCGTCCTGCCGGATCGAGAGGCTCACCTCGAAGGACGAGGTCTCGAGTCCTTCGTGGAGCGGGCTGGTGTGGACGCAGGAGCCGCCGCCGTGGCAGGCGGCCGGATCGGTGAGGATCTCCCAGCCGTGGGCCGCGGTCGCGGCGAAGGCGTACGGGAACCGCGAGAAGTCCGCGGTCTCGAAGTCCTCGTTCACGTCGTAGCGCGGGTTGCGCTCGATGCAGGTGCGGGTGTCGAGCACGTCGCAGGCGTTCGAGGCGCAGTCGCTCTCGAGGCTGCAGGCCTGCCCGAGGGCGCAGCCGGGGCAGGCGCCGCCGCAGTCGACGTCGGTCTCGTCCTGGTTGCGCAGGCCGTCGGCGCAGGTCGGGGTGCCGGGATCGACGCACTCGCTGGTGAGGCCGACGTCGCACGCGCCCGAGGCGCAGTCGCCGTTGTCGAAGCAGCCCTCGCCCACGGCGCACGGCCCGCACGGGCCGCCGCAGTCGACGTCGCTCTCGCCCTGGTTCTGGGCGCCGTCGTCGCAGCGCGCCGGCGGCGCGCCGCAGGTGCGGGTCCCCGGATCGCAGAAGCCGCTCCGGCAGCCGGCGTCGGCGGTGCAGGCGCGGCCGTCGGCGCACGCCGGGCAGACGCCGCCGCAGTCCACGTCGGTCTCGTCCTGGTTCACGACGCCGTCGGAGCAGGTCCCGGCGACGACCTCGGCGCAGACCGCGGGCTCCGTCGACTCGTCGCAGCGGCGGTCCTGGGTGGCGCAGTCGAGGCCGGCGCGCCACGCGAGGCAGCCGTCGCCGCCGATCGCGCAGCCCTCGATCACCGAGCCGTTGCAGCGGGTCTCGCCGAGCGTGGCGCAGCCGTCGGTGCAGCCGCCGCCGGCGCCGCCCGTGCCGCCCTCGCCGCCGGAGCCGCCGCCGCTCCCGCCGGAGCCGCCGCCGCTCCCGCCGGAGCCGCCGCCTTCGCCGCCGGAGCCGCCGCTGCCGCCGCTCCCGCCGGCGCCGCCGTCGCCTCCGCCGGAG
>CAZDGH010000206.1:0-5573 GCA_964504805.1 uncultured Myxococcales bacterium
TTCGCCGGCTACCTGAACCGCCCCGACGCCACGGCCGCGGCGACGACCGGGGACGGCGCGTTCCGGACCGGCGACCTCGCGACCCGAGGCCCCGACGGCGCGCTCCGGATCGTCGGCCGCAAGGCGACCGACCTCCTGAAGACCGGCGGCTACAAGGTCGGCGCCGGCGAGGTCGAGGGCGCGCTCCTCGAGCACCCGGCGGTCGCCGAGGCGGCGGTGATCGGCGTCCCCGACGAGGACCTCGGCGAGCGCATCGCGGCGTACGTCGTCCTCCGGCCCGGCGCGGCGGTCGGCGCGGAGGCGCTGTCGGACCACGTCGCCGCGACGCTCGCGCCGCACAAGCGGCCGCGCGTCGTGCGCTTCGTCGAGGCGCGGCCGGGGACCGCCATGGGCATGGGGCAGAAGAAGCGGCGGCCCGCGCTCTCGCCGCGGCGGCGCCGGCGCCCCGGGTGGGGGAGGCGCGGCCGCGCGACGGGCGCCGGCGCGCCGGCGGCGGCGGTGCAGCCCGCGGCGACGGCCTCGCGCGGCGCGCCGATCGTCACGTCGCCGCCGAGGGCCTCCTCGTCGGTGACGGTGCCGGGATCCTTCTCCACCGTGCCCGCGCCGCCGAGGTCGGGGCGCGTCGGCGCCTTCGGGCCGGGCGCGGGCTCGAGGCCGCGGCCGGGGACGGTCACCTTGCCGCCGCCCTCGGGCTCGGTCGGTTCCGTCGGCTCGGTCGGCTCCGCCGGCCCGGTCGGCTCGGTCGGCGTCTCGGTCGCCGGCGGGCAGGTCTCGAACGCGCCGAGATCGATCCCGCCCTCGCAGGCCGGGCCGCCGGTGGCGACGCCGGCGTCGCGGGCCGGCGAGCCCGGCCGGGTGTAGAAGCCCGCGTTCACCGGATCGTCGACGAAGAGCGGATCGGCCTCGACGGTCGCGGCGTCCTGCCCGGTGTGGCTCCGCCAGGTGGCGAGGTCCACGTCGGCGCCGTCGACGCGGTACCTCGGCGCCGCGCCGCCGTTCCAGGCGAGGTTGTGGTCGGACGAGAGGCCCGAGACGCCGCCGGTCGCGAGCGAGAGCACCTGCCCGCTGTCGACGATCACGTTGTTGAAGATCCGCAGGTCCTCGGCGGGCCCGTGCGAGCCGTCGCCGGCCTTGATGCCCGCGTTCGGCATCCCGACGATGGTGTTGTTCGAGAGCTCGACCCGGAGAGAGGTCCCGATCCGGAAGCCGTCGCCGGTGCCGTTCGAGGCGGTGGTGTGCGAGTGGACGACGTTGTTGCGGATCGCCACGTCGGTCACCGGACGGTCCAGCACCCGCACGCCGCCGAGCGAGAGCGCGCGGCCGTTGTCCCAGATCCAGTTCTGCTCGATGAGCACGTTGCGCGCCGACATGTGGACGATGAGCGCCGAGCCCTGCGGCGCGGTGGACGCGGCGCGGTACCCGAAGAATTCGTTGCCGCGGAGGGTGACGCGCTCACAGGTCTTCAGGTCGACGGCGTTCTCGCGGTCCTGGTGGTAGCGGTTCCCCTCGACGGTCACGTCGGCGGCGGTCTCGGTGCCCGGCTCGACGTCGGGGCCGACGCACTGGAGCGAGTCGCCGTCGTGGCCCCACGAGTCGTTGCCGCGGACGAGGACGCGAAAGGTGTCGGGGGTGATCACCACGCCGTGGGAGTCGCGGTCGCCGCCCCAGGTGAAGTCGTGGATCTGGCTGTCGAGGACCGCGAGGTCCGAGCCCTTGAGGTAGACGCCCGACGGTCCGGTGCCGGCGTGCACGTTGGCGTTGCGGAGCACGAAGTGGTGGCCCCCCTGGACGGCGACGCCGTTGCCCTGCGCGCCCCGGCCGTCGAGCTCGAGGCCGTCGACGAGCCAGTACCCGCCGGTGACGCGGAGGAGCGGCCCGGTGCCGGACGGCGCGCGGATCACCGGCAGCTCGCCGGGCGCGGCGACGAGGCGGAGCGGCGCGGCCGCCGTGCCCGACGCGGCGAGCGCGAGGCGCTCCTCGTACACGCCCTCGTGGGCCACGACCGCGAGGCCGGGCTCGAGCGCGGCGACGGCGCGCGCCAGGGTGCGGAACGGCGCCGCGGCGCTGCCGTCGGCCGCGTCGTCGCCGTCCGGCGAGACGTGGAGCTCGCCGGTCGCGGGGACCTCGGCGAACGAGAGGTCCGGCAGCGCCTGCGCGCCGACGGTGGCGGCGGGGAGCGGCGCCGGCTCGGCGGAGGCCGTGAAGGCGAGGAGCGCGACGGCGGACGCGGCGACGGCGGCGAGAGGGATCCTGGACAAGGCGGCCTCCTGCGATCGCGCCGGCGAGGCGCGACCGCGGTGTGGTGGACCCGTCGTTGGGTCGGGCTTGGAACGGCACCTTCCGTGTGCGCTCTTCCCGGGGGCGTCGCGAGGTGCGCGCGCAGGAGCGCGCAGGAGCGGCGCGCCCACATCGTCACCCCGGCGCGACGCGCGGCGGCCCCGCGCATCCAGGTGGGCCGGAGGTGGACGTGGCGAAGCTCGAGGTGGGCGAGGAGGCGCCGGCGTTCCGCGCCCGGGGCACCGACGGCGCCGACGTGGACCTCGCGGCCTTCCGCGGCCGCTGGGTCGTCCTCTACTTCTACCCGAAGGCGTTCACGCCGGGCTGCACCCGCGAGGCGAAGCGGTTCCGCGACAACCTGCCCGAGCTGAAGGCGCTCGGCGCCGAGGTCGTCGGCGTCAGCGTGGACGACCTCGAGACGCAGTGCGCGTTCTCCGCGGAGCACCGCCTCGGCTTCCCGCTGGTCGCCGATCGCGACGGCGCGGTGAGCCGCCTCTACGGCGCGAAGCGCGCCCTCCTCCCCCTCGACCGCCGCGTCACCTACGTGATCGACCCCGGCGGCCGGATCGCCGCGCGGTTCGAGCACGAGTTCCAGGTGAGCCGCCACCTCGACGACGTCGTCGGCTTCCTCTCCAAGAAGCGGGCGTCGTAGGCGCCTACGGCGGCGGCGGCACCCGGGCGAGCGCGCGGCGCAGCGGCGCGAGATCCTCGTCCGAGGCCGGCGCCAGGCCGTCGGCCTCGAAGAGCGCGGCGACCGCGGCCCGTCCGGCGGCGCTCTCGAGGAGCCGGTCGAGCGCGGCGGCGGCCTCGGCCGCGGTCGCCGGGGCGAGCCCCGGCCGCGCCGCCACCAGGTCCGACGGCAGCGGCTCGCTGGCGCCGAGGATGGCGAGCACGCCCGGCTCGCCGCGGAGCAGCTTCGCGCAGGCGGAGATCGCGCCGCGCGCCACGTCGGCCTCGTCGCTGAAGACCGCGCCGGCGTCGTGGGTCCCCTCGTAGACCGCCTGGCACACCGCCTCGTGGTTCCCGAGGAACCCCTGCTCGAGGAACAGCCCCGCGGGCGGCGTGCCGCGCTCGACCAGGAGCGCGGCCGGCACCAGGTAACCCGAGGCGCTCTGCGGATCGACCCAGGCCATCCGCGCGCCGGCGAGCCCCGGAAGGCCGCCGAGCTTCCGGTCGGCCCGGGCGAAGATCACCGAGCGGTACCCGACGCTGCCGCGGCGCACCGCGCGCCGGAGCGGCGTCACCGCCGCCTGCTCGCGGGCGCGGAGGTAGGCGAGCGGCGGGAGCCAGGCCAGGTCGACGTCGCCCGCGGCGACCGCGGCGGCGAGCTGCTCGTAGCGATCGAGCACGACCACCTCGACCGGCTTGCCGAGCGACGCCGTGAGCGCCGCGCCGAGCGACGCGCCGTCGCGGACGGCCGCCTCGTAGTCGGTGGGCGCGGTGATACCGAGGAGGAGGCCGCCGCGATCCCGCGCGGGGGCGGGCCCCGAGGCGCAGCCCGCGAGGGCCAGCGCGGCGGCGACGATCGCGGCGAGCGGGCGCATGCGGCGCGGGTTCTAGCGGAACCGCGCGCGGCCGGTCCATACCGGGACGGGCGACCCGCCAGGCGACCGGCCGTGCTTGTCGCTACCCCCTCGTCGAAGGTACGCAAGGAGGCGTCGAAACCGACGTGCTCTCCCCATGTTCCCCACCGGCCGCGGTGGTGCCCCCGTGACGAGGAGTCCATGACCGGCAAAGGTCCCGAGCGCGCGATGACGCTGGAGGCGATCGCCGCCAGCGAGAGGGCGGTGGAGGCGTGCCGCGAGGCCTCGAGCGCGCTGCGCCGGCTGCTGCAGGCCACGCTGCCGCACGCGCGGCGCGACGACGCGAACCTCGTCGACGCCCTCGGCGGCGGCGCGACGCTCGCGACGCTCACCGAGAGCACCCTCGAGGTCACCGTCGACACGCTGCGGCTGCACCGCGACGGCCTGCGCCGCTTCGAGGTCGTGCAGGGCGGCGCCGAGGCGCTCCGCGACGCCGCCGACGCGCTCCCGCGACGCCGCACCTAGGCGGATCACTCGAGCCGGATCGCGGCGGTGACGACCCAGGGCACCTGCCGCAGGAACCGCTCGGGCTGCGGCCCCAGCCAGCGGCGCAGGTGGTGGGGCGTCACGTGGACCTCCGCGTGGTACACGCCCGGCCCCGGCGCGGCGACCTCGAGCGCGCCCTCGGCCTCGGCGACCAGCTCCTCGACCGCGGCGTCCGGCGTCCCGGTGGCGCGGTAGAGCCGCACCGCGTACGCCGGCGGCGCGGCGCCCTCGGGGAGCCCCTCGGCGATCGAAGGCAGCGCGACCCGGAGCTTCGCGCCGTCCGCCGGCGCCACGTCGCCGAGGGTGTGCACCGCCCCGCCCTGCTCCGCCTCGAAGGCGACGCCCGCCGGCGTCCCCGTCAGCTCGAACGCCACGTAGCTGCGCCCGGCGCGGAGCGCGGCGCGGATCCCGTCGGGCGTGAGCTCGTCGACGAGCAGGTGGTTCGAGAACCAGCGCATCATCCGGCGGTAGGAGTCGCCGCGCTCGCCGTCGGCGAGCGTGTCGGAGAAGACGTTCTCGTGGGCGTCGGTGCCGGCCGTGGCCGCGGTCGGCCGCGCCAGCGAGAGCGCCTGCCACTTCTGCACCGAGACCCGCGAGAGCTCGAGGAAGCCGAGCGCCACCAGGTCGGGCAGCGGCGCCAGCTCCGGGTTCGCCCAGACGTCGATGAGCAGCGCCGCCGGCTCGAACGCCGGCAGGCCGAGGAACTCGTCGCGGATGTCGGGGTCGAGGTTCGCGTGGAGGTTGTAGACCTCGACGCCGTCGACCGCGAGCGCGTCGAGGTGCGCGACCTCGCGCTGCTCGGTGTGGGCGACGAGCACCAGCGCGCCGGTGCTCCGCAGCGCGGCGACGGTCTCGGCCTCGTAGCCGTTGTAGAGCGCGTCGCGCGCCGCGGCGTCGCCGGGCACGTGCTCCCGCATGCCCGCCGGCATCAGCTCGTCCTCGAAGCCGACCATGACCAGGACCTCGTGGCCGTCGCCACAGCTCCAGACGACCCCCTCGAGGCGGCCGTCGGCGGCGCGGACCTCGCGGTCGCCCTCGCGGCCGTGGAAGAGCGCCTCGAAGTCCTGCTCGGCCATGTGCGCCGGGTGGTCGGTGAGCACCGCGAAGTCCTGCCGCGTCGTGCAGAGGCCGTCGCGGAGGTGCTGCAGGCAGGTCGGATCGGGCGCGCCGCCCGGCAGCCCCTCGCCGTCGCAGGCGTCGTGGCTGAACGGGGAGTGCAGGTGGATG
>CAZDGH010000206.1:5583-10256 GCA_964504805.1 uncultured Myxococcales bacterium
GATGAGCCCGCGGACGTCGCGGCGGCCGCCGATCGAGGGCAGCGTCGAGGTCGGGGGCAGGCCCTTCGTCCACTCCTTCCAGACGACCGGCCCGGGCGCGGGCTCGGGAGCCGGCGGCGCGCCGGACGCGCCGCAGGCGACGAGGACGAAGGGCAGGACGGCGCGGACGAGGCGCGGCAAGGCTCGCTCCCTGGCTCGGTACCGGGCCATGGTAGCGCGAGGTCGCCTTGCGGGCGCGGCGCCGCTGGGTACGATGCGCCGCCATGCCGCCCACCCGCGAAGAGCTCCTCGCCGCCGTGCGGATCCTCGAGGCCCTCGTCGAGGATCGCACCTGCCTCTCCGCGCTCCAGAAGGAGGAGCGGCAGGCGCTGCTCCTCGCCGCGGGCCGGGTCTCGCGGCCGGAGCGGCACGAGCAGATCGCCCTGCGGCGGGCGCTGGCGAAGCGCGAGCGGCGCGAGCTGCGGGAGCGCGACCGCGCGCTCCTCGACGCCTCGGGGCTCCGGGCCTCGCGGCGGGTGCCGCTGCTCGTGCCGCACCGCGAGAGCGCCCCGGCGCCGGAGCCCGCGCCGGCGCCCGCCGGCGAGCTGGGCCGGGAGCGCCTCTGCTACGTCTGCAAGGCGCGGTTCCGCACGCTCCACCACTTCTACGACTCGATGTGCGAGCCGTGCGGCGACTTCAACTTCGCCAAGCGGCGCCAGACCGCGGACCTGCGCGGGCAGGTGGCGCTCGTCACCGGCGCCCGGGTGAAGATCGGCTACCAGGCCTCGCTGCTGCTGCTGCGGGCGGGCGCCACGGTGATCGCGACCACCCGGTTCCCGAAGGACGCCGCGCTCCGCTACGCGCGCGAGCCGGACTTCGAGTCCTTCCGCGAGCGGCTCCACGTCTACGGCCTCGACCTCCGGCACTTCCCGAGCGTGGAGCGGCTCTGCCTGCACCTCGACGAGCGCTTCGACCGGCTCGATCACCTGCTCAACAACGCCTGCCAGACCGTGCGCCGGCCGCCGGGCTGGTACCGGCACCTGCTCCCGGTCGAGTCGGCGGACGTCACCGCGCTGCCGGAGCACGCGCGGCCGCTGGTCGCCGGGCACGAGGCGCTCCGGGCCGAGCTCGCAGGTCGCCGGCTCCCCGCAGCCGATCCGGTGACGGAGGTCCTCGCCGCGGGCGCCTCCGCCGCGGACGGCCTCGGCATCCTCGCGCCCGACAGGCTCTCGCAGCTGCCGCTGCCCGAGGAGCTCGCGCTCCCGTCGGCGGTCTTCCCCGAGGGGAAGCTCGACCTCGACCTGCAGCAGGTGGACCTCCGCGACAAGAACTCGTGGCGGCTCACCCTCGCCGAGGTGCCGACGGCGGAGCTGCTCGAGGTCCACCTCGTCAACGCCGTGGCGCCGTTCCTGCTCAACGCCCGGCTCAAGCCGCTGATGCTGCGCGCCCGCACCGGCGCCCAGCACATCGTCAACGTCTCGGCGATGGAGGGGCAGTTCAACCGGGTGAAGAAGACGGAGAAGCACCCGCACACGAACATGGCCAAGGCCGCGCTCAACATGATGACGCGGACCTCGGCGCCCGACTACGTGCGCGACGGCATCCACATGAACAGCGTCGACACCGGCTGGATCACCGACGAGGACCCGGCGATCCACGCCGAGCGGAAGGCGAAGGACCACCTGTTCTCGCCGCCGCTCGACGCCCTCGACGGCGCCGCCCGGATCGTCGACCCGATCTTCTCGGGCGTGAACACGGGCGTGCACGTCTGGGGGCAGTTCCTCAAGGACTACCGGCCGACGGAGTGGTGAGCGCCTCGAGGCGCCGCCGGCGCGCGCCCGCCGCGGCGAGGTGACCGAGCGCGACCACGACGCACACCGCGAGGCAGCCGCCCCAGAGCGCGCCGCCGCCGTGGCGCTCGAGGACGAGCGCGCCGACCGCCGGTCCGGCGAGGTGCGCGAGGCCCGCCGCCGTCTGCGCGATCCCCTGGTAGCGGCCCCGGAGCTCGGCCGGCGCGAGAGCGGCGACGATCGCCGGCGTGGCCGGGCCGATGCCGATCTCGCCGAGGGTCCAGAGGGCGATCCCGAGGAGGTACACCGGCGCGCCGCCGGCGAGCGCGTTCAGCCCGAAGCCCACGCCGACGAGGAGCGAGGAGGCCGCGAGGACGTGGGCGGGATCGCGCCGCGTCATCGCCCGGGTGAGAGGCACCTGCAGGAGGATGATCAGCAGGCCGTTCGAGGCCATCAGGAGGCCGTAGCCGAGCTCGTCGACGCCGTGGGCGCGCATGTCGAGCGGCAGCGTCGCGAACGACTGGAAGAAGACCGCGAAGGCGAAGAACGAGAGCCCAGAGAACGCCAGCAGGTTGCCGTCGGTGAGGGCCGCGAGCAGGCCCGGCCCCGCGGGCGCGCCGGCGGCGCGGACCGGCCGGCTCTCGCGGACGCCGAAGAGCACCACCAGGGCGAAGCCCCAGATCGTCAGCGCGTCGATCACGAAGAGCGCGAGCCAGCTCGCCTTGGCGACGAGGCTGGCGACGATCGGGGCGATCGAGAACCCGAGGTTCGCGGACCAGTAGAGGAGGCCGTAGGCGCGGGCGCGGTCCTTCGGCGGCACCACGTCGGCCACCGCCGCCTGCAGCGCGGGGCGGCAGAGCTCGGAGAAGAACGAGACCAGGAACGCGAAGGCGACGACCTCGGGCAGGCCGGCGGCGAAGCCGAGGCCGAGCATCGCCGCGCCCGCGCCGCCGAGGCCCACGAGCAGGGTCGCCTTCCGGCCGAGGTGGTCCGCGGAGAGGCCGCCGACGAACGCCGAGAGCACCGCGCCCGCGCCCCAGACCGCGGCGACGAGGCCGGCGTCGGCGACGGAGAGGCCGCGCTCGCCGGTGAGCCAGAGCACCAGGAAGGGCTGGACGAAGGCGCCGAGCCGGTTCAGCAGCGAGCCGGAGAAGAGGATCCAGAACGCCGCCGGCAGTCCCGACACCGTCTCTCGGATCGCGGCGCGCATCGCGCGCGGAGCATAGCCGCGACGCTTTGCCGGCGCTCGCGGGCGGCTGCTACCGTCGCCGGATGCGACCCCGCCTCCTCGCCCTCGCGGTCGCCCTCGCCGTCCCCGCGCCGGCGGCGGCGGGCGGCGGCCCGCTCAACGTGCTCGTGCTCTACAACGCCGACGTGCCCGCGGCCGCCGCGGTGGCGGCGCGGTACGCCGAGGCGCGCGCCCTGCCCCGCGGCCACCTCTGCGCGCTCGCCGGGATCGACCCTGCGGCGCGGTCGATCCCGTTCGCCGACTACGACCGGCTCGTCCGGGCGCCGCTCGACGCCTGCCTCGCGGCGCTGCCGCAGCCGGACGAGGTCGACTACCTGGTGACGGTGCGCGGGCTGCCCTACCGCGTCGACCTCGCCGAGGGCGGCTACGTCGCCAGCCTGCAGGCGATGCTGCAGGTGTACCGGGCGGCCCGGATCGACGGCGGCGCCGGGCTCGCGGGGCAGCCGCAGGAGCTCGGGAACGGCTTCCACCAGGCCTCGGTGCCGAACCCGGCCTTCGACTTCGGCTTCACCATCCACGACGGCGACTTCGCCCTCGAGAACCCGTACGCCGCCTGGTACTCGGCGACGAGCCCCGCCATCCGCGCCGGCACGTTCCCGCCGAGCTTCCGCCGGCGCTCCGCCGGGCGGGGCGGGCTCTACCGGTTCGACGGGAACCTGTTCGTGGTCACGTCGCTCGACGGCTTCGACTTCGCCGACGCGGAGGCGCTCGTGGACCGCGGCGTCGCCGCCGACGGCACCTTCCCCTCCGCCGAGGTGCTCTGCATGCAGGGCGCCGACGAGGCGCGGGGCGCGCGGGATCCGGAGTGCGAGCTGGCGGCGCGGATGCTGGCGTCGGCGGGGCTCCCCGGCGCGTGGGTCTCGCCGTTCGACCCGGCGCTCTCCGGCCGCACCCTGGCGGCGCTCTTCACCGGCGCCGCGGACCTGCGCGGCGCGATCGCGGGGAACACGTTCGTGCCCGGCGCGATCGCCTGCAACCTGACCTCGTTCGGCGCCGATCCGGCGAACTTCTCCTGCAGCGAGGACGGCGCCACCTGCCCGGCCGCGGAGTCGCAGACCTCGGTGGCGCGCTTCGTCCGCGCCGGCGCCACCGGCGCCCACGGCACGGTGGCGGAGCCGCTGAACAACGTCTTCCCGAACGCGGCGGCGCTGCTCTTCTACACGTCGGGGTACGGCCTCGGAGAGAGCTTCCTCTTCGCGCAGCGGTTCCTCTACTGGCAGAACCTCTACCTCGGCGATCCGCTGGCGAGCCCGTGGGCGGAGCGGCCGGCGGTCTCGATCGAGGCGGCGGCGGAGCTGCCCGTCGACGTGCCGGTGCACGTGGCGGCGTCGCACCCGGACGGCGTGGCGCAGGTGCGGCTCTACGCCGACGGCGCGCTGGTGGCGATGGCGGACGCCGACGCGCTCGACGCCGTCGTGCCGGGCGCGCCGGGCGAGTCGCGCACGCTGCTCGCGGTGGCGTACGCGCGGAACGTGCCGGTGCGGCGCGAGGGCTGGCCGGTGCCGGACCTGCTGCCGCAGCCGGACGTGCAGGGCTGGAGCGAGGCGCAGGTCGTGCTCGCCGCGGCGATCGGCGGCGCGGGCGGGAGCGGTGGGGGCGGCGGCGCGGGCGGGAACGGCGGCGCGGGCGGGAACGGCGGCGCGGGCGGGGGCGGC
>CAZDGH010000207.1:0-10216 GCA_964504805.1 uncultured Myxococcales bacterium
CCCGCCCAGGGCCCGCCCGCCCGCGCCGCCGCGGCCCTCCCGCGCCGCCCCGGTCGCCTCCGGCGCGCCGGCGCCGCCGCGCGTCCCGTCGTGGGCGCGGTCGATCGATCCGGAGCTCTGGGCCTCGTGGTCGGCGGGGAAGCTCGACGCCGTGGAGGCCGAGCTCCGCCGCCGCATCTTCTTCGAGCCCGCCCACGCGCTGTGGCGCTTCCAGCTCGGCGCCGTGCTCTGGGAGCAGGGCTTCCTGAGGCGCGCCGAGCGGGAGCTCGCGCAGGCCCGGGCGCTGCTCGCCGAGCTGCCTCCGGACGCGCCCGTCGCCGGCACCTGGTCGGCGTCCGAGCTGCGCGGCGCCCTCGACGAGTGGAGCGTGCGGCATGGATGAGCGCACCCGGGCGACGCTCGAGGAGCGCAGCCGGAGGTACGGCGCCGCCGCCGAGGTGCGCGCGGCGTCGAAGGAGCTCGGCCGGTACGTCGGCTTCCGCGTGGCCGACACCGTCCTCGGCCTGCCGGTCGCGCTGGTGCACGAGTTCGCGCCGCTCCGGAGCTGGGTGCCGCTCGGCGGCGTGCCACACGTCCTCGGGGTGACGCAGCTCCGCGGCGAGGCGCTGGCGCTCCTCGATCTGCTCGGCGCGCTCGCGGGGCGGAGCTCGGGCGAGGGCGACTGGCTGGTGGTGCTCCAGGGCCGCGGCGGCCGCACGGCGGCGGTCGTCACCGAGGTGCTCGGCAGCCGCACCGTGCACGAGGGCGAGCTCGCGCCGCCGGGCCAGGTGCCGCCCCTGTGCGCGGGCGTGACCGCGGTGACGAGGGACCTCTGGCACCTCCTCGACGGCGGAGCGGCGATCGCCGCGCTCGACGCGGGGAGCGCGGCGGAGCGACGGTGAGGGGAAGGACGAGGCGATGTTGAGAAAGATGACGCTGGGCGGGCGGCTGGCGACGATGCTCGGGCTGCTGGCGGTGCTCACCATGATGGTGGCGATCGCCGGCACGGTGGGCGTGCTGCAGGCCGGCAACCGGCAGCAGGAGAGCGCCGCCGCCGCCGACGACCACGCCGCGATGCTCGAGGCGGCGCGAGGGGCGCAGCTCCACTTCATGCGCCAGCTCCACGCGTGGAAGAGCGCGCTGCTGAAGAGCAACGAGCCGGCGGACCTGCGCCGGAACCTCGACGCGTTCGTCGAGCACGAGCGTCTGGTCCAGGAGCGCCTCGCGGCGCTCGCCGGCCTGCTCCGCGAGAACGGGCTCGACACCGAGGCGGTGGACGAGGTTGCGGCGATGCACGCCGGGATCGCGCCGCGGTACCGCGAGGCGCTCCGCCGGCTCGAGCTCGCCAAGGCGGAGTCGGACCAGGCGGTCGACGAGTCGGTGCGCGGGGTCGACACCCAGACCGGCGACGCCCTCGAGTCGCTCGTGGTGGCGGTCCAGCAGCTCGCCTCGGAGAACCGCTGGGGCCACCGCGACGCGGCCGAGGCGAACATCGCCCGCACCCGGTGGAGGATGGCCGTGGCCCTGATGATCTGGTTCGCCATCGCCGGCTTCGGGTCCGCGCGGATCGTCCGCAGCATCACCACGCCCGCCGGCCAGGCCCTGGCGGTGTCGAGGTCGCTGGCCTCGGGCGAGCTCGGCGTCCGGGTCGAGGCCCCCGGCAGCGACGAGCTCGGGCAGATGCTCCAGAGCCTCGGGAAGCTGGCGGAGGACCTCCGCCGGACGCTCGGCGAGACGCGCGCCGCCTCCGGGACCCTGGTCGGGACCGCCGACGAGATCGTCGCCGCGGCGCGCAGGACGCTCCAGTCCTCGCAGCAGCAGGCGACGGCGGTGCAGCAGACGACCACCTCGACGGCCGAGCTCGCCGAGACGGTGCGGGTCACCGAGCAGCGCGCGGCCGACGTGCAGGTCGCCATGGACCGCACCCTGCAGACCAGCCAGCGGATCCGCGAGGAGCTCGGCGAGACCCAGGACGTCCTCGGCGTCACCCGCGAGGAGCTGCGCTCGATCGTCGCGGGCATCCAGGCCCTGGTCGCGCGCAACGAGCAGATCGGCGAGATCATCGAGAACGTCCGCGAGGTCGCCGACCAGACCCAGCTGCTGGCGGTGAACGCCGGCATCGAGGCGGTGAAGGCCGGCGACCTCGGCCGCGGCTTCGGCGTGGTCGCGGCGGAGATGAAGGCGCTCGCCGATCAGAGCAAGAAGGCGGCGCACCGGATCCGCGGCATCGTCGGCGAGGTGCAGCGCAGCACCGTCGAGGTGGTGCGCATCGTCGAGACCGGGCGGGAGCGGGTCCAGGAGGCGCTGCGTCCGGTGGGCGAGATGGTGCCCAGGGTCGAGCAGCTCGCCGGGCAGGTGGAGGACTCGGCGGCGTCGCTGAAGCAGATCCTGGCGATCGTGCAGCAGCAGACCGTGGGCATCGAGCAGATCAACCAGGCGATGAAGGTGGTGCAGGGCGCGGTGCAGGAGAGCCTGGCGCAGAACCAGCAGCTCGACGAGAGCGCGGAGAGCCTGCGCGGGCAGGCGAAGCAGCTCGACGACTCGGTGTCCGGGTACCGCTTCTAGGGCGACGGCGAGGACACCATGGCGGATCTGCTGCAGACCTTCGAGCTCGAGCTCGAGAAGAGCGCGCGCGAGATCCAGGCGCTGCTGCTCTCGGTGGAGCAGGCGCCCTCCGTCGAGGCGGCCAGGGCGCTCCGGGAGGCGTACCGCCTCACCCACTCGGTGAAGGGCGCGGCGAGGGTGGTCGGGCTCTCCTCGATCGAGGAGATCGCCCACGCGCTCGAGGGCCGCCTGCAGGACCTGGTGCGCGACTCGTCGCGGCCGACGCCGGCGATGACGACGGCGTTCCTCCGGGTCGTCGACGGCTTCACCGCGGGCCTGGCCGCGTTCCAGGGCGGAGAGGACTTCGATCCCGAGCCGTTCATGACCGAGTTCCGCGGCCTCGCGGGCGGCAGCCTCGAGCGCGAGGTCCTCGGCTCGAAGGGGCTGCTCGACGAGGACGCGGAGGCGGCGGCCGAGGCGCCGTCTCCCGCGACGCGGGAGGCGCCGCTCGTCGTGCGGGACGAGCTGCTCCGGGTGCCGACGCAGGCGGTGGACGAGCTGTTCCGCCGCGTCGAGGAGTCGTTCCTGATCGAGGCGCGGCTCCGCTCGATCGGCGAGCGGCTCGACGAGGCCATCGAGCGGAGGAGGCTCGACGACGCCAGCCCGGTCGTCGCCGACCTGGAGCGCGAGCGGCTGCGGCTGCACCAGGTCCTGCTGCAGGTGAACGAGCTGGTGCGCTCGTTCCGGATGGAGCCGCTCGACCGGCTCCGGGTCGGCCTGCAGCGCGTGGTCCGCGAGCTGGCGGCGGGCCTCGGCAAGCAGGTGGCGTTCCGCTTCACCGGCCGTCACGAGCTCGTCGACGCGGCGACGCTGGACGCGCTGCAGGAGCCGCTGCTCCACCTCCTGCGCAACGCCCTCGACCACGGCGTCGAGGCGCCCGAGGCGCGGCGCGCCGCCGGCAAGCCCGCGGAGGCGACGCTCGAGGTGGCGGGGCGCATGCGCGGCGGGACCCTGGAGCTCCGCGTCGGCGACGACGGCCGCGGCGTCGACCTCGAGGCGGTGCGGGCGCGGGCGGCGCGGGACGGGCTGGTCGAGGCGGAGGCCGCCGCGGCGCTCGGCGAGGCCGAGCTGCACGAGCTCCTGTTCCGGCCCGGCTTCACCACCCGCAGCGACGTCACCGCCATCTCGGGCCGGGGCCTCGGCCTCGACATCGTCCGCGACCGGCTGCGAGCGCTCGGCGGCGAGGTGCGGCTCACGTCGCGCCCCGGCCTCGGCGCCACCTTCGAGCTGCGCGTCCCGGTGAAGCTCCTCACCGCCCGCGTGCTGCTCGTCCGGGCGGGCCCCCACACCGCGGGGCTCCCGGTGGCGGCGATCGAGCGGGTGGTGCCGTTCCGCGCCGACGCGGTCGAGGTGTCCGCCGGCCAAGCCCACCTCCGCGTCCAGGACGTCCCGATCCCGGTCGAGGCCCTGGCGGGCCACCTCGGCTGGGAGCCGGGCCGGGGCTCGCACGTGGTCGTGGTCGGGCGCGACGGCGCGCAGCGCGGCTACGTGGTCGACGAGGTGATCGGCGAGGTCGAGCAGCCGGCGATGCCGGCGCCGTGGAACCTGCGCGCCCTCGGCTTCCTCGGCGGCGTGATCGTCCTCGGCGACGGGACGGTGGTGCCGCTCGTCGAGGTTCGCGATCTCGGCCGGGACGGCGCGGTGGCGCCGCTGCCGGCGCGGCGCCCGGCCGACGAGCGGCGGCGGCGCGGGCCCGGCGAGAAGCTCTCCGTCCTGGTCGTCGACGACTCGCCGACCCTCCGCGTCCTCCACCGCACCACCCTCGAGGCCGCGGGGTACCAGGTCGAGGAGGCCGAGGACGGCGTCGAGGCGCTCGCGGCGCTCGAGGCCCGCGGCGCCGACCTGGTCGTGCTCGACATCCAGATGCCGAACATGGACGGGCTGACGCTGATCCGGCGGATCCGCCAGCGCCCGGAGTGGCGCCGGCTGCCGCTGGTCGTCGTGTCGCAGTACGGCAAGAAGGACGACCTGCAGCGGGCGGCGGCGCTCGGCGCCGACCGGTACCTGGTGAAGGGGCAGTTCGAGCCCGCGCGGCTCGTGGCGATGGTGCAGGAGCTCGTCGACTGAGTCCCGGAGGAGGCCCGACATGCTGCGGCGGATGACGCTCGGGGGAAGGCTGGGCGCGATGATGGCGCTCCTGGCGCTGCTCACGGTCACGGTGGCCGCGTCCGCGGGCTCGGGCGTGCTCCGCGCCGGCAACCGCCAGCAGGCGAGCGCGAGCGAGGAGGACGCGAACCTGGAGCTGCTCGAGCTCGCCCGCGTGGCGCAGGTCCGGGCCAGGGGCCAGGCGCAGGCGTGGAAGGCGCTCCGCCTCGCCGGCGCCGACGACGCGCTCGACCGGCAGCACCGTGAGGCCCTCCTCGAGGAGGAGCGCCTCGCGCAGGAGAGCCTCGCCGGCGTCGGAGAGCGGATGCGGGCGCGCGGGATCGACACCGCGGGGGTGGACCGCGCCGCCGAGCGATCCACCGAGGAGGCCCTCGACGCCGCGGTCGCCGGGATCGAGGCTCACGCCCGCGTCCGGCGGGACGCGCACCGGGCGGCGGCGGAGGAGCTGATCGTCCAGACGCGGCTCCGGGTCGCCTCGATGCTCGCGCTCTGGTTCGCGCTGGGTGGCTTCATGTCCGCGCGGATCATCCGCAGCATCACCCGACCCGCGCAGCAGGCGCTGGGCGTGGCGAGGGCGCTCGCTCGCGGCGAGCTCGGCGTCAGCATCGACGAGCCCGGGACCGACGAGCTCGGGCTGATGCTCGACAGCCTCGGCTCGATGTCGGGTGACCTCCGGAGGTCGATCGGGGAGACGCGCGACGCGGCCGGCACGCTGGTCGGCGCGGCCGACGAGATCGCCGCCACCACGCGGCTCACCGTCCAGTCCTCGCAGCAGCAGGCGACCGCGGTGCAGCAGACGACCGCTTCGACCGCCGAGCTCGCCCAGACCGTGCAGGTCACCGGTGAGCGCGCCGCCGGCGTGCAGCGGGCGATGGACCGGACCCTGGCGACGAGCCGGCAGCTCCGCGAAGAGGTCGGGGCCACGCGGGACGTGCTCGACGTCACCCGCGAGGAGCTGCGCTCCATCGTCGAGAGCATCGGCTCGCTCGTCTCGCGCAACGAGCAGATCGACGAGATCGCCGAGAGCGTCCGCGAGGTCGCCGACCAGACGCAGCTGCTCGCGGTGAACGCCGGCATCGAGGCGGTCAAGGCCGGGGAGCTCGGGCGCGGCTTCGGCGTCGTCGCGGCGGAGATGAAGCAGCTCGCCGATCAGACCAAGAGGTCGGCCCAGCGGATCCGCGAGATCGTCGGCGACGTGCAGCGGGGCACCGCCGAGGTCGTGCGAGGCGTCGAGGCGGGCAAGGCACGCGTCCAGGCGGCGCTCCTCCCCGTGGGCGAGATGGTGCCGCGGTTCGAGGAGCTCACGGAGCAGGTCGACGAGTCGGCCTCCTCCCTGGGGCAGATCCTGGCGGTGGTACGCCAGCAGGGCGCCGGCATCGCCCAGATCGACGAGGCGATGAAGGTGGTTCTCGGCGCGGCGCGGGAGAGCCTCGCCCGGAACCGGCAGCTCGACGCGAGCGCGGAGCTCCTGCGCGGCCAGGCGCGCCGGCTGGACGCGGCCGTCGCGGCATACCGGACCTAGCGGACGGAGGAGAGGGACGCATGGTGAGGAGGATGACGCTGGGCGGACGCCTGGCGGCGATGCTGGCGATCCTGTCGATGCTCGCGCTGATGATCGCGCTGGCCGGGATCGGCGGCGTCGTACGCGCAAACAACCGCCAGCACGAGAGCGCCGTCGACGAGGACGCCAGCGTCGAGATGACGGAGCTGGCCCGGGCCGCGCAGCTGCACTTCCTGCTCCAGGTGCAGGAGTGGAAGAACGTCCTCTTGCGGAGCGACGACGAGGCGCTGGTCCAGAACCACCGCGCCTCGTTCCTCGAGCACGAGCGGCTCACGTTCGAGCGCCTCGCCGCCCTCGAGGAGCGGATGCGGGAGGGCGGCCTCGACACGGGCGAGGCGGCGCGGCTGCCGGCGCGCCTGCGCGCCCTCTCGACCAGGTACCGCGAGGCGGTGAAGCACCTCGATCGAGCGGTCTCGGAGTCCGACAAGGCGGTCGACGCGCGGGTGCGCGGGATGGACCGCGAGGCGGGGATCGCGCTCGACCAGCTGTCGCTGTCGCTGCAGGCGCGCGCCGCGGCCAAGCGCCGGGCCCACCGCGACGCCGCCGAGGCGCTCGTCGCCAGCACCTGGTGGAAGGTCCTCGCCTCGCTGGCCATGTGGCTCGCCCTGGGCGCGATGATGGCGGTGCTGATCATCAAGAGCATCACCGTGCCGGCGGACCAGGCGGTGGCGGTCTCGAAGCGGCTCGCGGAGGGCGACCTCGGCGTGCGCGTGGACGAGCCCGGCACCGACGAGCTGGGCCAGATGCTCGGCAGCCTGGGGCGGATGTCCTCCGACCTGCGGAAGACCATCGGCGAGACCCGCGCCTGCGCGGGGACGCTCACGGCCACCGCCGACGAGATCCTGGGCGCGGCCCGGCGCACGGTGCAGTCGACGCAGCAGCAGGCGACGGCGGTGCAGCAGACCACCACCTCCACCGCGGAGCTGGCGGAGACGGTGCGGGTCACCGAAGAGCGCGCCGGCGAGGTGCAGCGGGCGATGGACCGGACCCTCGAGACGAGCCGGGGCCTGCGCGACGAGCTCGGCCAGACGCAGGACGTGCTCGGCGTCACCCGGGAGGAGCTCCACGCGATCGTCGAGAGCATCCGCACGCTCGTCGCCCGCAACGAGCAGATCGGCGAGATCATCGACAACGTCCGCGAGGTGGCGGACCAGACGCAGCTGCTGGCGGTGAACGCGGGGATCGAGGCGGTGAAGGCCGGCGAGCTCGGCCGGGGCTTCGGCGTCGTCGCCGCGGAGATGAAGGCGCTCGCGGACCAGAGCAAGCGGTCGGCGCAGCGCATCCGCGGGATCGTCGGCGAGGTGCAGCGCGGCACCGCCGACGTCGTGGCGATCGTCGACTCGGGCCGCGAGCGGGTCGAGGAGGTGCTCCGTCCGGTCGGCGAGATGGTGCCGCGGATCGGCCAGCTGGCGAGCCAGGTGGACGAGTCGGCGGCGTCGCTGAAGCAGATCCTGGCGATCGTGCAGCAGCAGACCGTGGGCATCGACCAGATCAACCAGGCGATGAAGGTCGTGCAGGGCGCCGTGCAGGAGACGCTCGCCCAGAACCAGCAGCTCGACGCCAGCGCCGAGCAGCTCCGCGGCCAGGCGCGGCAGCTCGACGACTCGGTCGCCGCGTACCGCTTCTAGCGGGGCGGCAGCCTGCCGAGCAGCGCGGCGATCTCCTGTGGGTCGAGCACCTCGACGGCGGCGCCCCGGTCGATCGCGGCCTTCGGCATCGAGCCGACCGGCGCGCTCGCCGGCGACTGCGCGACCGTGAGCGCGCCGGCGCGGCGGAGGGCGGCGAGGCCGGCGGCGCCGTCCTGGCCCATGCCGGTGAGCAGCAGCGCGACGGTGCGCGCCGCGTGGGCGGCGAGGCTCTCGAAGAGCCGGTCGATCGACGGGAGGTGCGAGCCGGGTGCGGCGGGCTCGAGCCGCAGACGGCCGTCTTCCCCGACGAGCAGGTGCCGGCCCGCCGGGGCGACGTAGGCGGTGTGCGCGGCGGGCAGCTCGCCGTCACGGGCGAGGCGGACCGGCACGCCGCTGTGCTGGCCGAGCCAGGTCGCGAAGCTCGCCGCGAAGTCCGGGACGATGTGCTGGGCCACCAGCGCGAACGCGAAGCGGCGCCCCGCGAGCACGGCGAGCAGATCGCCGACGAGGACGGGGCCGCCCGTGGAGGCGCCGACGGCCACGATCGTCTCGTCGCCGGCGGCCGGCACGACGGGCGCCTCGGGCGGCGGCGCCGCGGTGGAGGCCGGCGCGGGGCGCGGGTGCCGGCGTACCACCGGCACGCCCGCGAGCGTGCGGAGCGTCGCCCGGAAGCGGCGCAGGTAGGCGTCGAGGTCGGGCGAGGTGCGGGCGGGCGGCTTCGGCAGCACCTCGAGGGCGCCGGCCTGCATCGCCTGGAACACCAGCGCGGGATCGCGCGGGTCGAACGCGGTGATGAGGACGATGGGCACGCCGCGGACCGCGAGCAGGCGCCGGGCGAGCTCGATGCCGTCGCCGTCGGTGAGGTGGACGTCCGAGAGCACCAGCTCCGGCCCGGCGGCGCGCACGAGCGCCTCGGCCTTCGCCACGCCGGTCGCGGTGCCGGCGACCTCGAACCCGACCTCGTCGAGGAGCGCGCAGAGGTAGTCGGACGCGGTGGGAGAGTCCTCGACGACGACGACGCGCGGGCGCTTGGGCGAAGGCACGAGACATTTGTCTCACGCCCCGACGAGCCGGTCGAACAGCGGGTGCAGCGTGCCTTCCTCGGCCTGCAGCCGGGCGCCGAGCGCCGCGATCGTCCGGCTCCACTCGGTCCCGAAGGCGGCGAGGTCGATCGGCTTGCCCTCCCACCGGGTGAGGAAGGCGCCGGTGGCCTCGGCGATGCGGCCGAGGTTCGAAGAGAACAGCCGCGCGGTCCGGAGCTCGTCGTCGAGCTTCTTGAGCTCGGCCACACGCAGGAGCACGGGGTAGAGCTTCACCGCCTCGAGCTGGACGTGGGCCTCCAGCGCGCGGCGGAAGGCCGGCAGCTGCGCAGCGACGCCGGGCGCGTCGCCGGCGGCGAGCCGGTCGGAGACGTCCGCGACCATCCTCTCCAGGGCGCGGTGCTGCTTCTCGAGGGTGCGGGTCACGGGCTCCATGGCCCCGGTACGGACGGGCCGCCCGGACGGATCGGCCGGCGGTATGCTGCCCCGCCCGGAGGCACACCTTGACCGCGCCCCCCACGCCCGCCGACGCCGCCGCCCTGCGGGGCGACGGCAAGCGCGCCTTCGTCCGCGACGTCTTCGACCGGCTGGCCCCGCGCTACGACGGCCTGAACCTCGTCATCTCGCTGGGGCAGACCACGCTGTGGCGCGCCCGGGCGTTCTCCGGCCTCGAGCTCCGGCCGGGGGCGCGGGTGCTCGACGTCGGGTGCGGCACCGGCGTCTCGGTGCGCGCGCTCCGGGCGCGCTACCCCGGCGTCCGCGTCGAGGGCCTCGACCTCTCCGAGGGCATGATCGAGGAGGCGCGGCGGCGCGATCCGGGCGGCGCCTACGAGGTCGGGGACGTGACGGCGCTGCCGCACGGGGACGCGGCGTTCGACCTCGTCACCACCGTCTACACGACGAGGAACTTCCCGGACCTCGACCGCGCGCTCGACGAGCTGGTGCGGGTGACGAGGCCGGGCGGCCGCGTGCTCGTCCTCGACTCGTTCCCGCCGCGGGCGGGCAGCGCGTTCGGCGCGCTCCACGCGACGTGGCTCCGCGAGGTCGTCCCGCGGCTCGTCGCGCCGTTCGCCGACCGCCGCTCGTTCGAGTACCTCGCCGAGAGCATCCTCCGGCACGTGGAGCCGGAGGAGCTGGCGGCGCGCTTCCGCCGCCGCGGCTGCGACGCCGAGGTGCGCTCGTACTCGCTGGGCGCGGCGACCCGCGTGCTGGCGACGCGACGCCAGAGCAGGGCTCACTCGAGATGATCGTCGCGAGACGCGCGAGGCCGTCGCCGAGGCGGGCGCACGAGGAGTGAG
>CAZDGH010000208.1:0-10180 GCA_964504805.1 uncultured Myxococcales bacterium
GACTTCCTCGTCGAGTACGAGGCGTGCAGCGAGCGCCCGGCGACGGTGCGGCTCACCAAGCCCTCCGCCCTCGCCTCCGCGGCGGTCGCCTCGCTCGAGGTGCACCGCGACGCCTCCGAGATCTCGGTCGCCGTCGAGACGAAGCCGTTCGGCGAGGTGGACGTGATCCACGAG
Organism: uncultured Myxococcales bacterium; assembly: GCA_964504805.1. Taxonomy (GTDB): domain Bacteria; phylum Myxococcota; class Myxococcia; order Myxococcales; family Vulgatibacteraceae; genus CAZDGH01. Next base: position 175 of record CAZDGH010000208.1, read on the forward strand.
GGCAAGGAGTACGGGATCTACCGGCTGCGGATCGCGCCGGGCCGGTCGATCCCGACCCACCACCACCAGGTGATGGAGGAGAGCGAGCTCGTCCTCGGGGCCGGGCTGCACCTGCAGGGCAGGCCGGTCGTCCCCGGCACCGCCCACCGCTGGCCCCACGGCCTGCCGCACCGCTACGACAACCCGACCGACCTGGAGCAGGCGATCCTCTGCGTCGACCGGCCGCCGTTCATCCCCGGCGACGAGGTCGAGGTGCCCGAGCCGCCCGCGGGCTTCACGGTGATCGAGGGGAAGGCGTACTACCCCGCCGGCGAGCGCGCCCGATGAGCCTCCCGCCCGCGGGCACGCGCCGCGTCCTCGTCACCGGCGGCGGCACCGGCATCGGCCGCGCGATCGCCGAGCGGCTCCTCGCCGCGGGCGGGAAGGTCGTCGTCGCCGGCCGCCGCCCGGCGCCGCTCGAGGCCCTCGCCACCGCCCACCCGGGCCGCGCCTTCGCCCTGCCCTGCGACCTCGCCGATCCCGCGGCGCGCGCCGGGCTCGTCGGCCGCGCCAAGGCGCTCCTCGGCTCCCTCGACGGCCTCGTCCACGCCGCCGGCGTCATCGTCCGGGAGCCCCTCGGCGCGGTCTCCGAGGAGGCGCTCCGGCTGCAGCTCGAGGTGAACCTGGTGGCGCCGCTCCGCCTCGGCGAGGAGGCGCTCTCCGAGCTCGCGCCGGGCGGCGCCATGGTCTTCGTGGCCTCGACCCTCGCGGTGAGGCCCGTGCAGGCGAGCCCGGTCTACGCCGCCTCGAAGGCCGGCCTGCTCGCGCTGGTGAAGAGCCTCGCGCTCGCGGGCGCGCCCCGCCTCCGGGCGAGCGCCGTCGTGCCGGGCGTGGTGGAGACCGACATGGTGTCGGACCTGCCGAAGGCGGCGCTCGAGGAGCTGCACCTGCTCGGCCGCCTGGGCGCCCCCGACGACGTGGCCGCCGCGGTGGTACACCTGCTCGGAGCCTCGTGGACCACCGGCGCCGCCCTCCTCGTGGACGGCGGCCTCCTGCTCAGGGAGTGACGTTGATCCTCGACATCCGGGTGCGGCTGTTCGTGGTGCTCGCCGGCGTGTTCGTCACGGCCCTGGTGGTCGGCGACCTCATCGGCGGCAAGCTGCTCGAGACCCACGCCTTCGAGATCTCGTTCGTGATCTCGGCGGGCATGATCCCGTTCCCGATCACCTTCCTGCTCACCGACATCCTCAACGAGTTCTACGGCGCCAGGGCCGCCCGCTACGTCACCTGGGTCGGCTTCGGGATGGCCGCGTTCGCGTACCTGATCCTCGGCGTCGCGGTGGCGCTGCCGATCGCGGAGTTCACCCGGGCGCCCGACTGGACCGGCATCACCGAGGCCTCGTTCGAGAACGTCTTCGCCGGCTCGCGCCGGATCCTCGTCGCCTCGATGGCCGCGTACCTGCTCGGGCAGTTCGCGGACATCGCCGTGTTCCAGGGGCTGAAGCGGCTCTCGCACAACCGCTTCCTCTGGCTGCGCGCCACCGGCTCGACGATGGTGTCGCAGCTCCTCGACACCGTGGTGGTCCAGGTGATCGCCTGGTGGGGGATCCTGCCGCCCGGCAAGATCCTCGGCCTCGTCGGCACCAGCTACGCGGTGAAGCTGCTCGTGGCCGTCGGCCTGACGCCGCTCGTCTACGCCGGCCACGCGGTGGTCGAGCGCGCGCTCGGGATCGAGCCGGTCGTCCTCGACGCCGGCGGCGGGCCTCAGTCCCCCGCGTAGATGCAGCCCGAGGTGCAGGTCTCCTGCACCCGGACCTCGGCCAGCCCCGGCAGCGACGGCTGCACCCTCTTCCAGATGAACCTCGCCAGCACCTCGCTGGTGGGGTTCTCGAGCCCCTCGATCTCGTTCAGGTAGCGGTGGTCGAGCGTCGCGTGCAGCGGCTCCCACGCGACCTTGAGGTCGGCGAAGTCCTGGACCCAGCCGCTCTCGGCGCCGACGGGGCCGCGGACGTGGAGCTCGACGCGGTAGGAGTGGCCGTGCAGGCGGGCGCACTTGTGGCCGGCCGGCACGTTCGGCAGCCGGTGCGCCGCCTCGAAGGTGAACGACTTGAAGATCAGCATGGCGCGCTGCCGTAGCAGCGCGCCCGAGGAGCCGTCAAGGCGAGGCCCCCGCCGGGCGGCGGAGGCCCCGCCGGCGCCGCTACGGCACGAGCGGCGTCATGAACAGGCGGCCCTCCCCGGCCGCGCCCGCGCCGCTCGGGTCGTCCGCGACGAAGACGTTGCCGTCGAGATCGACGCCGAGCGCCGAGACGTTCCACAGCAGATCCGGCACGTCGCCCGGGAGGACGCCCGTCGAGGCGAACAGCTCGTCGAGGACGATCGGCGCGGTGTAGCGGATCACGATCGAGGCGCCGCCGAGGGGCTCGGCGACGTACACCGTGCCGAGGCCGTCGGAGGCGATCGCGGTGGGCGCGAAGGCGGCGATCGGCGTCGCGCCGGGCGTGCAGGTCGAGCAGCCGTCCACCGAGGCGAGCATCGTCACCCCGCCGTCCTCGGCCAGGTACAGGTCGACGCCGTCGCAGGCCAGGCCGCGGGCCGCGGTCCCGCTCCGGGTGGTGCCGACGGGCTCGACGACCTGCTCGCCGGCGAGGCCCGACGCGAAGCGGATGCGGTGGAGGCCGCCGTCGGCGGTGCCGACGTAGAGCTCGCCGCCGGCGCCGACGGCCGCCGTGGACGGGCCGAGGGCGCCGAGCGAGCCGCCGATGGCGAGCGGGTCGACGAAGGCGTCGGTGGCCACGTCGTACGAGTAGCGCCAGACGCCCGCGCTCCCCGCCCCGCGATCCGGCAGGTAGGCGAAGCCGGTGGACGGGTCGTAGGCGAGCTGCCCCGGCGCGCCCGCGTCGGTGAGGCACGTCGCCGGCACCTTGGCGTACGTCCCGTCCCCCTGCAGCTCGAGGCGGCAGAGGCCGGAGCCGTCGGCGGTGAAGGTGCTGGTGCCGGCGACGAGCACGCCGCTCGGGCCGGTCAGGCCGGCGGCGCGGAGCGGGAGCTCGGCGAGCGCGACCGCGCACGCGAAGCTGTCGACGCAGTCCGGATCGTCGCAGTCCGCGAGGCCGTCCTGGTCCTCATCGACGCCGTCGGCGCAGCTCTCCGCCGTCGGGCCGGGGGGCGGCGGCGGCGGCGCCTCCTGCCGCACCTCGAGCCGCACCGCCTCGAACGCGCACGCCTCGACGGTGACCTCCACGGCGTCGGCGGCGACGTAGCCGGACGGCGCCTCGCCCTGCCAGACGCGGTAGGTGCCGGGCGGGAGCTCCGCCGCCCAGGGGTCGCCCTCGGCGGTGGCGCGGTCCTGCGTGGACGCCATCGAGCTCGGCGCGAGCCACAGGTCGAACGAGGTGGCGTCGGCGACGTCCGAGCCGTCCCAGCCGCGCACGTCCACGGAGATGGTCAGCCAGCCGGTGTTGCCGCAGGGGACGTCGCACGCGTCGCCGACACCGTTGCGGTCCTCGTCGAGCTGCGAGGCGTTCGGCATGGTCGGGCAGTTGTCGCAGGAGGCGTAGACGCCGTCGCAGTCGTCGTCGTGCCCCCAGCAGCGCGTCGGCTCGCCGCCGCCGTCTCCGCCGGCGGTGCCGCCGCCGCCGTCGAGGGTCCCGGTGCCGCCGTCGACGGGGAACGCCGGGCCCCTCGGCACGTCGATGCGCGGCCGGAACGCGTCGAGGAGCCTGCCTTCGCCGGGGAGGGGCTCGGTCGGCGCGCCGCCGGGCATCACCCCGCCGGGCGGCACGAACGCCGGCTCGCCCCGACCGCCGTCCCCCGACGTCGGCCCTCCGACGCCGCAGCCCGCGGCCAGCGTCCCCGCGAGCAAGACCCCGAGCCCCCCTCCCCTACCCCGACCGAACATCGTCCGCCCCCAAGCGAGATCGGGCGCTCCATGCGCCGTCGCCCGGGGGTGGGAGCAAGCGCCGGGCCGCAGCGGGAGCGGCCGGGCGAGCGTGCCCTCGCCCCGCGAGAGGGAACGAGAGTTCTCTGGCGAGGGAACGCACACGACCGGCACGGGCCTGGCCGCGTGCGACCGGGGATCAGTCGCGGATCCAGTGGCAGGTGTAGCCGCCCGGGTTCTTCACCAGGTAGTCCTGGTGGTAGGCCTCCGCGGGCCAGAACGTCCCGCCGCGCACGATCTCGGTGACGACCGGCGCGCCCCACTTCCCCGACGCGTCGACCTCCTGCTTCACCCGCTCGGCGGTCCTCGCCTGCTCGTCGGTGAGCGCGAAGATCGCGGACCGGTACTGGGTGCCGCGGTCGTTGCCCTGCCGGTTCGGCGTGGTCGGGTCGTGGATGCGGAAGTAGAAGCGCAGGAGCGCCTCGTAGGAGAGCTTCGCCGGGTCGAAGGTGACCTGCACCGACTCCGCGTGACCGGTGCGCCCCGTCTTCACCTGCTCGTAGCCGGGGCTCTCGAGCGCCCCGCCGGCATAGCCGACCTCGGTCTCGAGCACGCCGGGCAGCTTGCGGATCAGGTCCTCCATGCCCCAGAAGCAGCCGCCCGCGAGGACGGCGACCTCCCGCTGCGTGGCCTGTTCCATCGTGGCTCCCTCCTTCGGCGCGGCGGCGGCGGGCGCCGCCGCGAGGATCATCCCGATCGTCGCCAGGGAAATCGAGCGCATCGCGTCCTCCCGTGTCACCTGCGTCTACGCTCCGGGCGCCGGCGCGGTTACGCCTCGTCGTCCTCCTCGTCGGCGAAGCCGAGGAAGTCGCCGCGGAGGATCCGCCCGCCCTCGCCCTGCACGGCCTCGAACTCCCGGGAGCAGTCCGGGCAGGTGAGCCGCTCGACCTCCACCGGCTCGGGCTTCGGGACGCCGTCGACGACGTGGAGGAAGGCCTCGAGCAGGAACTCGCGCCCGCCGCAGAGGCAGCTCAGGTCCGAGGCCGCGCCCGGCAGCTCCCGCTCCCCGGCCTCGGCCTCCGCGGCGGCGAGGCTGCGCTCCGTCTCCCACGGCGCGGGCGGCGGCCCCGACGGCCCCCTCGATCTCCGGCCCATCTCAGCTCCTCAGCCCCGGCGCCTCGTGGCCGCTCGCCGCCACGTACTCGCCGTAGCCGCCGCCGTAGGGGACGATCCCCTCGGGCGTGAGCTCGAGCACGCGGTTCGTCAGCGCGCCGAGGAAGTGCCGGTCGTGGGAGACGATGAGCATCGTGCCCTCGAAGTTCCGCAGCGCCTCGACGAGCATCTCCTTCGTCGCCATGTCGAGGTGGTTCGTCGGCTCGTCGAGCACCAGGAAGTTCGGCGGATCGTAGAGCATCTTGGCGAGGACGAGCCGCGCCTTCTCGCCTCCCGAGAGCACGCGGCAGCGCTTCTCGATCTCGTCGCCGCCGAAGCCGAAGCAGCCCGCGAGCGTGCGGATCGAGCCCTGGCTCGCCCGCGGGAACGCCTCGGTGAGCGTCTCGAAGACCGTCTTCTCGCCCTCGAGGAGCTCCATGGCGTGCTGGGCGAAGTAGCCGAGCTTCACGCTGCCGCCGACGGTGACCTCGCCGGCGTCCGGCTTCGACGCGCCGGCGACGAGCTTGAGCAGCGTGGACTTGCCGGCGCCGTTCACCCCCATGACGCACCAGCGCTCGCCGCGGCGCACCAGCCAGTCGAAGCGCTCGTAGATCTTCCGCGCGCCGTACCCCTTGTCGACCCTGGCGAGCCGGACCACGTCCTCGCCGGAGCGCGGCGGCGAGGCGAACTCGAAGTGCTGCGCCTTCCGCCGCTTCGGCGGCTCCACCTTCTCGATCTTCTCGAGCTTCTTCACCCGCGACTGCACCTGGGCCGCCTTCGCGGCCTGCGCCTTGAAGCGCTCGATGAAGCGCAGCTCCTTGGCGAGCATCGCCTGCTGCCGCTCGTAGGCGGCCTGCGCCTGCGCCTCGTTCAGCGCGCGCTGCTGCTCGTAGAAGTCGTAGTCGCCGGAGTAGGTGGTGAGGGTGCCGCCGTCGATCTCGACGATCTTCGAGACGATGCGGTTCATGAAGGCGCGATCGTGCGACGTCATCAGGAGCGCGCCCTCGTAGCCCTTCAGGAACCCCTCGAGCCAGATGAGCGACTCGAGGTCGAGGTGGTTCGACGGCTCGTCGAGGAGCATCGCGTCGGGTCGCATCAGGAGGATCTGCGCCAGCGCCACGCGCATCTTCCAGCCGCCGGAGAGCGCGCCGACGTCGCCGTCCATCATCGCCTCGGAGAAGCCCAGGCCGGCGAGGATCTCCCGGGCCCGGCCCTCGAGCGCGTAGCCGCCGAGTTCCTCGAACCGCGCCTGCACCTCGCCGAAGCGCTCGACCAGCTGCTCCATCCGGTCGGCCTGCTCCGGATCGGCGAGCGCGGCCTCGAGCCGCTTCAGCTCCTCGCCGACCTCCGAGACCGGGCCGGCGCCGGCCATCGTCTCGGCGACCGCCGAGCGGCCGTGCATCTCGCCGACGTCCTGGCTGAAGTAGCCGACGGTGACGCCGCGATCGACGGCGACCTGCCCCTCGTCCGGCGCCTCCTCCTTCATCACCATCCGGAAGAGCGTGGACTTGCCGGCGCCGTTCGGGCCGACGAGCCCGACCTTCTCGCCGCGGTTCAGGACCGCGGACGCCTCCACGAAGAGGATCTGGTTGCCGTGCTGCTTGGAGATGCCGTCGAAGCGGATCAAAGGAGAGGCCCTCGCCGCACCGGAACGGGCGCGGGGACCGCTTGATGCCCGGGGCGACGCCCCGAGGTCAAGCCGTCCCGGTCAGGGCCCCTCGACCGACTGCTCCACGCGGCCCGAGAGCCGCTCGTCCAGCCGCGCCCGCACCACCTCGAGCCTTCGCATCGACGCCGCGAGCTCGTGCTGCAGCTTGAACGCGTCCGTGCGGACGAGCTCCTCGTCGAGCTCCCGCAGGTGGTACGAGAGGGCGTCGAGCAGCTCCTGCGCCTCCTCCCGCGACAGCTCCAGGATGACCTCGGCGTCCATGGGCGCCTCCTCCCGGATGCGTGGGGACGGAGGCGCCGCGCGGGAAGGTCGCCGTCACGGCTTCTTCGCGGTGCCCTCGCGGCGGAGGAGCGCGCGGTCGATCTCCTGCGGCAGCTCCTGGCAGGAGAGCGCGCCCTGCTCCGCCGCGGCCAGCTCGAGCCGCGCGTCGACGAGCGCCTCGAGCGCCCGCGGGTCCTCGCTCCTGGCGAGGCGCTTCAGGGCGGCGCTCCGCTGGTCGCAGCCGGGCGCCCCGCGCAGATCGCGGGCCCACAGCTCGAGCTCGTCGACCCTGGCGCCGAGGCCGAGCGCCTGCAGCGCCCGCGCCGCGTTCCACCGGGCGTGGTGCGCCGGATCCGAGAGCGCGGCCGCCAGGGCGGGCTCGAGGCCCTCGCCGACGAGCAGCGCCAGGGCGATCGCCGCGCCGGCGTCGGGCTGATCGAGGCAGCGGGCGAGCACCGCGCCGAACGCCGGCGACGACGCGACCGACGGCGCGAGCTCGTGCGCCCGCCGCAGCTCGACCAGCGCCCGCCCCGACTCGCCCGACGCGACGTGGGCGCGGGCGAGGAGCAGACGGGCCGCGGCGTCGGCGGGGCGCTCGGCGACGAGCCCCTCGGCGATCGACCGCGCCTCGACGGCGCGGCCCCGGGCGAGCGCGCGCTCGATCGCGGCCTCGGGCCGCGGGGGCCAGAGCGCGAAGGTGGCGACGGCGGCGCAGGCGAGCACCGAGGCGGCGATCCCGAGGGCGAGCCTCGGCCGCGCCAGGGCGTGGACGAGGAGCGTGCGGAGCGTCCGGCCGAAGAGCTCGCCGCCGCCGCGGAAGCCGCCGAAGGCCACCGTCCGCGCGCGCTCGGCGCCGCGGGCGACCTTCCGGCTCCACAGCGAGTCGAGGCGGCCGAGGCCGATCCCGCCGAACGGCAGGTCGCGGCGCGCCGCGGCGAGCGGCGGCACGAGGCGCTGCACCGGCCGGCGCGTGCCCGGGTCCTCGCCGGGGTGCGCCGCGGCCGCGAGCGGCGGCGGCGGCACCAGCTCCTCGGCGAACAGCACCTCGCCGGGCGCGCCCAGCGCCACGATGGCGTCGAGGCGCGCGAGGGCGTCGCCGGGCAGCGAGAGCCCGGCGCCCGACGGCGTCGCGGCCGTCACCGCCACGCGCACCTCGACGCCGCGGGCGGCGGGCGCCTCGGCGACCCGGTCGACGATCGTCGCCGCGCACGGCAGCGCCTCCTCCGCGGCCGGGAGGATGGCGTGGAGGCCGTCGGGCGCGAAGCGCACCAGCCTGCCGCCGAACGCCCGGAGCGCCTCCTCGGCGCCGGCGAGCGCCGCCGCGATCGCCCGCGCGGGCGCCCCCGGCCCCACCACCGCCACCCGCAGCCCCGCGGCCGGCGCCGCCGGCGGCGGGAGGAGCGTGGGGCCCGTCGTCGAGAGCGCCGGCTGCGGCCCGGAGGCGAGGAACGCGGGACCGGCGGAGGGCGACGCCACCGCCTCGAGCAGCGCCCACCGGAGCGCGGCCGCGTCGGCGTAGCGGCGCTCCGGATCCTTCTCCAGCGCCCGCGCCACCACCGCGGCCAGGGCCGGCGGGCCGGCGTCCTCGGGCAGCGGCGGCGGCGTGGCCGTCGCGTGCTGCACCGCGAGGGCGGTGACCGACGGCGCCTCGAACGGCAGCCGCCCGACCAGCATCCGGAACAGGAGCACGCCCACCGCGTAGAGGTCGGCGCGGTGATCGACGGCGCGCCCCAGCGCCTGCTCCGGCGCGAGGTACTGCGGCGTGCCGAGGGAGACGCCCGACTCGGTGAGGTCGAGGCTCGGCGCGTCGAGGAGCTTGGCGATGCCGAAGTCGAGGAGCTTCGGCACCTCGCGGCCGCCGCGATCCACGAGCATCACGTTGCCCGGCTTGAGATCGCGGTGGACGACGCCGGCGCGGTGCGCGGCGAGCAGCCCGTCGAGGATCCCGGCGGCGATCGACACCGCCCGCTCCTGCCCGAGCCGCGCCTGCCGCGAGAGCAAGGCGGAGAGCAGCTCGCCCTCGAGCCGGTCGGTGACGAGGAAGAAGCCGAGCTCGGCGTCGTGGCCGAAGTCGAGGATGCGGAGCACGTGCTCGTCGTCCACCCGGGCGAGGGCGCGGGCCTCGATCTCGAACCGCGCCATCGCCTCGGGCTGCCGCGCCGCCTCGGAGCCGAGGAGCTTCACCGCCACCGGACGCGCCAGCGCCAGCTGCTCGGCGGCCCACACCTCGCCCATGCCGCCGAGGCCGATGCGCCGCTCGAGGCGGTAGCGGCCCGCGAGGGTGCGGCCGGGCGACGCCGCCGGTCGAGGCGCGCTCACGTCCGCTCTGGCCGGGGTGCGTGCACGGGGCGGATTGTCGCCCAGGCAGCCGCCCGCCGCGAGGGGTTCCGGACCGGGCGCCGCCGTGGCACCGTCGCGCCATGCGTCGCCTGGGACCGCTCGTGGCCACCCTGGCCCTCGCCGCCGGCTGCGCCACCGCCCGCGAGGCGACCCGCCCCGCCGCCGACGTGGAGGAGGGCCTCGCCTCGTACTACGCCGACGCCCTCGAGGGCCGGCCGACCGCGAGCGGCGAGCCGTACGACCACGACGCCCCGACCTGCGCCCACCGCACCCACCGCCTCGGCACCCGGCTGCGGGTCACCGCGGTCGGCACCGGCGCCTCGGTGGAGTGCCGCGTCAACGACCGCGGCCCGTACGTGCGCGGCCGCGTCGTCGACCTCTCGCGCTCGCTCGCCGAGCGCCTCGGCATGCTCGAGCGCGGCGTGATCCGGGTGCGGCTCGAGCGCCTCCGCTGATCCGCGGTCACGGCCCCGCGAGCCGCCCGAGCAGCGCCCGGAGCTCCGCCGGCCCCGCGACGCGGTGGCGCGCCTCGTCCGCGCCCGCCCCGACGTGCACGGTGATCGCCGACGGCGGCAGCGCGCGGAAGAGGTCGAGGTCGGTGGTGTCGTCGCCGGCCGCGAAGATCGCCGGCGCGCCTCCGGCGGCGAGCACCTCGCGGGCGATCCGGCCCTTGTCCACGCCCTTCGCCCGCACCTCGACCACCGCCTTGCCGTCGAGCAGCGCGC
>CAZDGH010000209.1:0-1830 GCA_964504805.1 uncultured Myxococcales bacterium
GCTCGCCGGCGGGAAGAAGGGCGGCATGGCGGTGCTCCGCGACCGCGGCCCCGGCTGGTTCCGGGAGCTCGGGAAGCGGGGCGGCCAGCGGGTGCGGCAGCTCCTCGAGCGGGCCCGCCTCCTCGAGGAGGAGGAGCGGGCCGCGCCGAAGGGCGGCCGGGGCCGGCGCACCCGGCGGTAGGCCGGGGCGCGTGGACACAACGGGACCAGCGCGTCGAGAGCGCCGGGCAGAGCAGGAAGGAGGACGGCATGGCCGACGAGAAGAAGAAGGGCGGGATGACCGTGGCGGAGGCGGGTCGCAAGGGCGGCGAGCGGGTCAAGCGCGAGCGCGGCCGGGCCTTCTACGAGGAGATCGGCCGCAAGGGCGGCGAGACCGTCGCCCGCGAGCGCGGCCGCGAGTTCTACGAGGAGATCGGCAAGAAGGGCGGCGAGACGGTGAAGGCCGAGCGCGGCGCCGCCTTCTACGAGGAGATCGGCAAGAAGGGCGGCGAGCGCGTCAAGGCCGAGCGCGGCGGCGGCTTCTACGAGGAGATCGGCAAGAAGGGCGGCCAGAAGGTCCGCGAGCTGATCGAGTCGGGCAAGCGCGCGGCGGCGGCGGCCGCCAAGCCGGCCGAGAAGACCGAGGGCGAGGAGGAGAAGTAGCCCGCCTCCCCGGGCTCGACGCCAGCACCCCGCGCGCCCGCGCGCCGCTCCCCCGCGGCGCGCCGGGCGCGCGGGTCTTTGAAAGCCCGGCGCGGTCGCCTATGCTCCGCGCCCCCATGGCCGACGCCCCGATCCTCGCCATCGATCCGGAGCACCCGCAGCCTCGCCACGTGGAGCGCGCCGTCGCCAGCCTCGAGGCCGGCGGCGTGATCGCGTACCCCACCGACACGTACTACGCGATCGGCTGCGACCTCCTGAACAAGAAGGCGGTCGAGAAGCTGTACCGCCTCAAGGGACGGCCCGGCCACAAGCCGCTCTCGTTCCTCTGCGCCGATCTCTCGGACATCTCGCACTACGCGAAGGTGTCGAACTTCGCCTACAAGGTGATGAAGCGGCTCATCCCCGGGCCCTACACCTTCGTGCTCCCGGCGACGAAGCTCTCGCCCGAGATCGCGCTGACGAAGCAGAAGACGGTCGGCATCCGGGTGCCGGCCGCGGCGATCCCGATCGCCATCGTCGAGCGCCTCGGGCACCCGCTGCTCACCACCTCCGCGTCCTACGGGTCGGAGACGCTGATCGATCCGAAGGACATCCGCGACCTCCTCGGCCACGGCCTCGAGCTGGTCATCGACGGCGGCTACACGCTCTCCGAGCCGTCCACGGTGATCTCGCTCGTCGACGACCGGGTCGAGCTCCTCCGGCAGGGCAAGGGCTCCGTCGAGGGCATCGCCTAGCGATCCACAGGCGGGAACGTGGTGCCGCGCGCGAGGCCGCGTAGGCTCCGGTCGTGCCGCGCCCCCGCGTCCACGAGCCCGTCCTCGGGCCGCTCGATCCGCTCCTCGACCAGTTCCTCGTCCACGTCCAGGTCGAGCGGGGCCTCTCGCCGCGGACCCTCGACGCCTACGGCGCCGATCTCCGCCGCTACCTCGACGGCCTCCACGCGGCCGGCGTCGCCGCGATCGCCGAGGTCGGCACGCGCCACGTCGAGGACCACCTCGCCGCCCTCGCCGGCGGGGGCCTCTCGCGCCGCTCGCAGGCGCGGCACCTGGCCGCGATCCGGATGTTCCATCGCTTCCTCCACGCCGACCGGCTCGCCGAGGCCGACCCGGCGGCGGCGGTGGAGCGGCCGCGGGGCGAGCGGAAGCTGCCCGTCTACCTGACCCACGACGAGGTGGAGGCGCTGCTCGC
>CAZDGH010000209.1:1840-10174 GCA_964504805.1 uncultured Myxococcales bacterium
CCTCGACCCCGCGCGGCGCCCGCGACAAGGCGATGATCGAGCTGCTCTACGCCACCGGGCTGCGGGTCTCCGAGCTGTGCGGCCTCACCCTGGAGTCGCTCGACCTCCCCGGCGGGAAGCTCGTCGCCCGCGGCAAGGGCGACAAGGAGCGGCTGGTGCCGGTGGGCGCCATCGCCCGCGCCGCGGTGGAGCACTGGCTCGACGGGCCCCGGCAGGCGCTCGCCCGCGGCCGCGACGCGCGGTTCGTCTTCGTCGGACCGCTCGGACGGCGGCTCTCCCGGCAGGGCTTCTGGAAGCTGCTCCGGGGCCACGCCCGCCGCGCCGGGATCGACCGGCCGATCTCGCCGCACAAGCTCCGCCACTCGTTCGCGACGCACTTGCTCGAGCGCGGCGCGGACCTACGGGCGGTCCAGGCGATGCTCGGCCACGCCGACGTCTCCACCACCCAGCTCTACACCCACGTGGACGCGCGGCGGCTCCGGGGGCTGTACGATCGGTTCCACCCGCGCGCCTGACGCGCGGCGAGAGGCCACATGCCCGAGCGACTGCTGTTCGACCGCGTCCGCGACGTCCCCGACTTCCCCAAGCCCGGCATCGTCTTCAAGGACGTGACGCCGATCCTCTCCGACCGCGTCGCCTTCCGCCGCACCCTCGATCTCCTCGCCGAGGCCTGGGTGGGGAAGGGGATCGACAAGGTGGTGGGCATCGAGAGCCGCGGCTTCGTCTTCGGCAGCGCGCTCGCCTACGCGCTCGGCGCCGGCTTCTCTCCGGCGCGCAAGCCCGGGAAGCTGCCGTTCCAGAAGGACCGCGAGACCTACGCCCTCGAGTACGGCGAGGACGCCCTCGAGCTCCACCTCGACGCGGTGGTGCGCGGCGAGCGCGTGCTCGTCGTCGACGACCTCCTCGCCACCGGCGGCACCGCCGGCGCGGCGCTGCGCCTCGTCGAGCGGCGCGGCGGCGTGATCGCCGGGTGCGCGTTCGTGATCGAGCTCACGTTCCTCGGCGGCCGGGCGAAGCTCGGCGGCGTCGAGGCGACGTCCATCCTCAAGTACTGATGAATGCTGCGGCGCGCGCCGCGTCCGGAGCCGCGCCCAGCCCGACCGGACTTTTTCCCTGTGGACATCCGGCAGGGGATGCGCGATTTCTTGCCGCGCATTTCATGGGGGGAAGCCCTTGGCTTCCTGGACTCGCTGACGGCGGCCTCGTCCGCCACGGGGAGGCGTGCGCCTCCCCGACAAGGAGATCGTTCGATGAGCACGGATCAGGGCAAGCCCTGGATGGTGACGATGCTGCTCTGCCTCTTCGGTGGGGCGTTCGGCGCGCACCGCTTCTTCACCGGCCACACCGGCACCGGCGTGGCCCAGCTCCTCACCTTCGGCGGCTGCGGCCTCTGGAGCTTCTACGACCTCATCATGATCGTGATGGGGAAGTTCACCGACGCCCAGGGCCGCCCGCTCGTCAAGAGCTGACCGTGCTCGCGAGGTGGGGCCTGTGGCCGCGCGCCGGCCTGGTGCTGTTCGGCCTCTCGGCGCTCGCCGTGGTCCCCACCTCGGTCGTCGAGAGCGGTCCTCCGATCTGCCTCTCGCGGCTCCTCCTCGATCTCGAGTGCTGGGGCTGCGGGATGACCCGGGCGTTCTCGTGCCTCGCGCACGGCGACCTCGACCGGGCCCTCGCCTTCAACCGCGGGGTGGTGATCGTGGGGCCGCTCCTCGCGTTCCTGGCGGCCCGCTGGATCCTCGCCGGTCGCAGCGCCGGCCGCCGCACCTCGCCCGCGGTCGCCCGTTGACGCGGGCCCGCGTCGCGATCATCCTCTGGCGCGGTTCTGGCCCCATAGCTCAGGTGGATAGAGCGGCGGTTTCCTAAACCGTAGGCCACAGGTTCGAGTCCTGTTGGGGCCGCCAGCAGTCGAAGCAGCAGGCACGAGGGCCGGGCCGCGCAGGCGCCGGCCCTCGCGCTTTCCGCAGCCGAGGGGCTACCTTCCTCCCGTGGCGACCATCCCCGAGCCCCTCGCGCGCGTCGCGATCCCCGAGCCCGTCCGCTTGGTGCTCGAGGGCCTGGCGCGCCTCGGCCAGGCCGCGTTCATCGTCGGCGGCGCGGTCCGCGACCCCTTCCTCGGCAAGGCGCCCCACGAGTGGGACGTCGCCACCTCGGCGCTGCCGGAGGAGGTCGTCGGCGCGTTCCCGAAGGTGGTGCCCACCGGCCTGCAGCACGGCACCGTCACGGTGGTGGTCGACCACCATCCGATCGAGGTCACCACCTTCCGCGGCGAGGGCGCGTACCAGGACGGCCGGCGGCCGACGTCGGTGACCTTCCTCAGGGACGTGCGCGAGGACCTCGCCCGCCGCGACTTCACCGTCAACGCCCTCGCCTGGGATCCGGTGCGCGGGCTCTTCGAGGACCCGTTCGGCGGCGTCGCCGATCTGCGGGCGAAGACGATCCGCGCCGTGGGCGACGCCCGGGTGCGCTTCGGGGAGGACGGCCTCCGGATCATGCGCGCCGCGCGGTTCGCGAGCGTCCTCGGCTTCCGGCTCGAGCGCGCGACCCGGCGCGCCATCCCGGGCGCGCTCGCGACCTTCGAGAAGGTCGCGGTCGAGCGGGTGCAGGCGGAGCTGACCAAGATCCTCGTGGGGCCGCGGCCGCGCTACGGCTTCGAGCTCCTCCGCCGCACCGGCGTGCTCGGGAGGGTGCTGCCCGAGCTGCTCGAGGGCTTCGGGATGCGGCAGAACCGCTGGCACCGCTACGACGTCTACCACCACGTGCTCCGGTCGGTCGACGCTGCGCCGCCGCGGCTCGGCGTGCGGCTGGCGACGCTGCTGCACGACGTCGACAAGCCGCGCACCGCCGCGCCGAGGCCGGGCGGCGAGCCCTGGGAGAAGACCTTCTACGACCACGAGCGGAGCGGGGCCGAGCGCGCCAGGGAGATCTGCCTCCGGCTCCGGTACCCGAACAAGCTCGCCGACGAGGTGGCCGTCCTCGTCCGCGAGCACCAGTTCGTCTACTCCGACGAGTGGAGCGACGGCGCCGTGCGCCGGATGCTCGCCCGCGTCGGCGAGGAGCGCTGGGAGGCTCTCCTCGCGGTGCGCGTCGCCGACACCCGGGGCCGCGGCCGGGCGGTGGAGGAGGGCCTCGCGGAGCACGAGCGGCTCGCCGAGCGGGTCCGTCGCCTCGTCGCCGCGCGCCCGGCGCTCACCGCGAGGGACCTGGCGCTCCGCGGGCAGGAGGTCATGGAGGCGCTCGGCACCGGCCCGGGGCCCCAGGTCGGCGAGGCGGTGAAGTGGCTGGTGGAGCAGGTGCTCGACGATCCCTCCCGCAACACCCGCGAGGGGCTGCTCGCGCTCCTCGCCGCCCGCAAGGCCGCGCCGCGCTTGTGACCGCACCGGCCCGCGTCGATACTCCGGCCCGTGCCCGACACCCTCGCCGGCCGGACGCCGCAGGTCCTCGTCATCGAGAACGACCCCGACGCCCGCACGTCGCTCCGGCGCGCGCTGGAGCCGGGCTTCGTGGTCGCCGAGGCGGTCGACGGCGTCTCGGGCGTGGAGGCCGCGCTCGCGGGCGCGCCCGACCTCGTGCTCGTCGACGCGGCGCTGCCCGACATCGACGGCTACGAGGTGGCCACGCGGCTGCGCGGCCGCGGCCTCACCGCGCCGATCATCGCGCTGACCTCCGCCGGCTCCCACGACCGCGGCCTGTCGCTCTCCGCCGGCTGCGACGGCTCGGTGGAGAAGCCGGTGGACGGCGCCAGGCTCCCCGAGCAGCTCCGGCAGTTCCTCGCCGGCAAGAAGGAGAAGCTCAAGACCGGCGAGGAGCGGAGGTACCTGCGGGAGTACGCCCAGGGCCTGGTCGAGAAGCTCGAGGGCAAGGTCAAGGAGCTCACCCGGGCGAACGAGCGGCTCACCGTCATCGACCGGTTCAAGACCGAGTTCATGCAGTCGGTCTCCCACGAGCTCTCGACGCCGCTGACGCCGATCGTCGGGTACCTGAAGATCCTCAAGTCGAAGAAGCTCGGCGAGCTCAACGAGCGGCAGGAGAAGGTCGTCGACGCGATGCTGCAGTCCACCGACCGGCTGTCGCGCGTGCTCGACAACCTCGTCGACTTCGCCGGCCTCGAGACCGGCCGCTACCACATCCGCAAGGCGCCGCTCGAACCGGTGGCGCTCGCCCACGGCTGCGTCGCCGAGTCGATCGGCCAGGCGAAGGGGCGCCGCGTCTCGATCGTGGTCTCGGACCTCTCCGGCGCCCGGACGCTCGACGGCGACGAGGGCCGGCTCAAGCAGGCGCTCGGGAACCTCGTCGACAACGCGGTGAAGTTCAGCCCCAACGGCGGCTCGGTGCTGGTGGAGCTCTCGGCGGGCGACGAGGGGCTGACGATCTCGGTCTACGACCAGGGGCCCGGCGTGCCCGCCGAGGAGCGGGAGCGGATCTTCGACCCGTTCTTCCACGCCTCGCGCGCCGGCGAGGCGGAGAAGGCGCCGGGCGCGGGCCTCGGCCTGCCGGTGACGCGGAAGATCGCCGAGGCCCACGGCGGCAAGGCGTGGCTCGAGAGCCCGCCGCGGGAGCAGCCGAGGAAGGGCGAGCACCGGTTCCACGGCGCGCGCGCGGCGATCTTCCTGCCCTGGAAGGCGACGTAGCCGTGCGGGTGGTGGTGGCGATGTCGGGCGGCGTGGACTCGTCCGCGGCCGCGGCGCTCCTCGCGGCCGAAGGCCACGAGGTGATCGGCGTCGCGCTCCGCCTGAACCACGGGAGCGCCGCCGCGCCGGGCCGCTGCTGCTCGCCCGACGATCTCGAGGACGCGCGGCGGGTGGCCGAGCGGCTCGCGATCCCGTTCTACGTCTTCGAGGCCACCGCGCTGTTCGACGAGGCGGTGATCGGCCCGTTCGTCTCGGACTACCTGGCCGGCGAGACGCCGGTGCCGTGCCTCGCCTGCAACCGCCAGGTGAAGTTCGGCCACCTCCTCGCGCGGGCGAGGGCGCTCGGCGCGAAGCTCGCCACCGGCCACTACGCGCGGCTCGAGGGCGGCGCCGGCGCGGTCCGGCTCCTCCGCGGCGCCGACGAGAAGCGCGACCAGAGCTACTTCCTCTGGGAGCTCTCGCAGGCCGAGCTCTCGGAGCTCGTCTTCCCGGTCGGCGCGCTCACCAAGGCGGAGGCGCGGGAGGTGGCGCGCAGGGCCGGCCTCGCCGTCGCCGACAAGCCCGAGAGCCAGGACCTCTGCTTCGTCCCCGACGGCGACGCCGCGGGCTTCGTGGCGCGCCGCGCGGCGGAGCGCACCAGGCCGGGGCGGATCGTCGATCTCGAGGGGCGGGAGGTCGGCGCCCACGAGGGCATCCACGGCTTCACCGTGGGCCAGCGGAAGGGGCTCGGCTCGCACAAGCTGCCGCTCTACGTGCAGGCGATCGTGCCCGAGCGGGACGAGGTGGTGGTCGGGCCGGCGTCGGCGCTCGAGGTGCGCGAGGTGCGCGCGGCGAAGGCGCGCTGGATCGCCGGCGTGCCGCCGCCCGCGGACGAGGTGCTCACCGTGCGCGTCCGGCACCGGCACGGGGGCGCCCGCGGCACCGTGCACGCCGACGGCGACCGGTTCGTCTTCCGCGCCCTCGAGCCGATCCGCGCCCCGGCCCCCGGCCAGGCGGCCGTGGTGTACCGCGGCGACGAGGTGGTCGGCGGCGGCTACCTCGTCCGCGGCTGAACCTCCGGCGCGCGGCCGCGGCTCCCACGGACCGCAACCGCTCACCGAAGGAGACGCGAAGATGGGGCTGATGGAGTTCGCCGGCGGCACCCCGGCCGAGAAGGGCCGGATGGCGCGCGGGCTGGTCGAGGCCGGGAAGGCCGTGATCGTGGACGTGCGCACGCCGGAGGAGTTCTCGGCCGCGCACCTGCCGGGCGCGCTCAACCTGCCGGTCGGCGAGCTGCCGGCGCGGCTCGGCGAGCTGCCGCGGGGCAAGGTGCTGGTGCTCTACTGCCGCAGCGGCGCCCGGAGCGCGAGCGCGGAGCAGGTGCTCCGCGACAAGGGCTTCGAGACGGTGAACATCCTCACCATGGCGAACTACCCGTAGCCGCGCCGTCAGGGCGCCCGGGGGCCGCGGCCCCCGCCGCCCCGCAGGCCGGCCCACGCGGGCCGGCCCTGCTCGTCGCGCAGCACGAGCTGGTCGCCGCCGCGGGTCACGCTCCTGGCGATCACGAAGCTCTTCCCGCCGTGCTCCGCGGTGACGCCGTCGACGGAGACGGTGTCGCCGACCGCGAGCTCGACGTCCTGCCGGTCGACGTACCAGGACGGCCCGAGGTGGACCTCGGTGCGCTTGCCCTTGCTCTCGACGACCAGCGCCGAGGCCGGCAGCATCCCCTGCTGCACCTCCGGCGCCTTCTTCTCGACGATCTTCCCCTCGACCTTCACCGCGCGCGCCGGGTCGTAGAGCCGCTGGTAGGCGCCCTGCGGCCCCCAGCCGCCGCTGCCGTGCATCATCTTCCCGTGTCCCGGCATCCCGGGGCACGCCTGGCCGGCCGGGCAGGCGGCGCCCGCCGCGTGGCCGGGGCAGGCGGGGCAGGCACAGGCCGGGGCCGGCGGCGCGGCCGGCTCCGCCGCCGTGGCGGCGAGGGGCAGGAGCCCGAGGGCGAGGGCGAAGGCAGCCGAAAGTCCCGTTCTCATGGTCGATCTCCTCGATCCGACGCTGCGCACGGTCACCCGCGACCGCACCCGGGCGGGCGCGAACCCTCCGCGGCGCCCGCGGCTCTCATGACCGTGGGCGAGGTCGTCCCTCGTCGAAGGTCCCGCGACTCCCGTAGCGCCGGCGGCGCTGGAGGCAAGCATGAGGAAGCTCGGAAGGTGGCTCGGCGGCACGATCCTGGTCTCGGCCCTGGCGTTCTCGGCGTGCGGCGCCGGCAGCGAGCGGGCGGCGGAGGCGAAGGCCTGGGTGCAGGCCGGGGCGACGCTGCTCGACGTCCGGTCGCCGCAGGAGTTCGGCGGCCGGCATTTGCCCGGGGCGGTGAACGTTCCGGTCGGCGAGCTCCGCGGCCGCCTCGCCGAGGTGCCGAAGGACAAGAAGGTGGTGGTGTACTGCCGGAGCGGCACCCGCAGCGCCGCCGCCGCTTCCGTGTTGCGCGAGAAGGGCTACGAGGTATTGGACCTGGGCGGGATCGGGAACTGGGAGGGGTAGATGAGCCACGGCGCCGACACCGAGCTGCTCGAGCGCGCGCAGGCGGGCGACCGCCGGGCGCTCGACGAGCTGCTCCGGCGGCACGAGAAGCAGGTGTACCGCTTCGGCCTCCGCATGTGCGGCGACGAGGAGGCGGCGAAGGAGGTGCTGCAGCGCACGCTCCTCACCGCCTTCGAGCAGCTCGGCAGCTTCCGGGGCGAGGCCCGCGTCTCGACCTGGCTCTACACCATCGCCCGCACGTTCTGCGGGCGGTACCACCGGCGCACGCGCTCGGCGCCGCTCCACGACGTCGAGCTCGACGCCCCCGGCGGCGAGGCCGGCCTCGTCGAGGAGGCGCCGGATCCCCACGAGCGGGCGGAGCGCTCCGAGGTCGCCGAGCTGATGGCGGCGGCCATCGGCGCGCTGCCGCCCGAGCACCGCGAGGCGGTCGTGCTCCGCGACGTCGAGGGCCTCTCCGCCGAGGAGGCGGCGAAGGTCGTCGGCATCGGCGTGCCCGCGCTGAAGAGCCGGCTGCACCGAGGCCGGCAGCTCCTCAAGGCGCACCTCTCGACGCTGCTGCGCGAGGAGGGCCCGGCCCGCGGCGGCGCCGCGGCGTGCCCGGAGCTCGCGGCGCAGCTCGCCGCCATCGCCGACGTCGAGCCCGATCAGGCCACCTGCGCCGCGATCGAGGCGCACCTCGGCAGGTGCCCGTCGTGCGCCAAGGCGCTCGGCGAGCTGAAGGACAGCGCCGCGCTCTGCCGGCGCCTGCCCGGCGACCGCGTGCCGCCGGCGATCCAGCGCGCGGTCCGCGCCGCCCTCCACAGCGCCCTCGGCCTCGTGCCGGTGGGCGTGGGCGACGCGCGATGAGCTGGCAGGAGCTCCTCACGCTGCTCGCGTTCTTCGCGGGCTGGATCGCGCTGCAGCGCTGGGTGCTCCCGAAGCTCGGGGTGCCCACCTGAATGGCCCCCCGCGCCGGGTCCCGGCGCGACCCCGAGGACGACGACGGCGACGGCGCGGCGAAGCCCGGCTGCTGAACCGCAGCCGGGCCCACGAGGCTCTCACGGGGTGAACCCGAGGAGGCCCGAGATGCCCGTCACGTCCGTCACCGCCGCCACGTTCGCGCCCTTCATCGAGAAGGAGGGCATCGCCCTCATCGATCTCTGGGCGTCGTGGTGCGGCCCCGGCCGCCCCATCGCCCCCAACTTAGCCC
>CAZDGH010000210.1:0-10150 GCA_964504805.1 uncultured Myxococcales bacterium
AGCTCGCGGAGACGATCATCCGCGAGGAGCTCGACCGCCTCGTCAAGGACCGGCAGGCGAAGGGCCTCTAGGGCCCGGCCGCCAGCTCTTCCACCCGAGGCGCCGCTCTTCCACGGGCGGCGTCGTCGTTCCGGGCGCAGGCCTCGGCCGGCGCCGAGAAGCCAGATCGCCATGACCGACACCGCCACCAGCACCGCCGACGCCCCGAGGGGCTACGAGCCGAAGGACGTCGAGGCGCGCTGGTACGCGCGCTGGATGGAGCTCGGCCTGTTCGAGGCGAAGGACGAGTCCGACAGGCCGCCGTTCTGCATCGTCATCCCGCCGCCGAACGTGACCGGCTCGCTGCACATGGGCCACGCGCTCACCTCGACGATCCAGGACGTGCTCACCCGCTGGAAGCGCATGAGCGGCTACAACGCCCTCTGGCTCCCCGGCACCGATCACGCCGGCATCGCCACGCAGATGATCGTGGAGAAGGAGCTCCGGAAGACCGAGCGCAAGACCCGCCACGACCTCGGCCGCGAGGCGTTCGTGGAGCGGATCTGGGCGTGGAAGGAGAAGTACGGCAACCGCATCAACGAGCAGCAGAAGGTGCTCGGCTCGTCGCTCGACTGGAAGCGCGAGCGCTTCACCATGGACGAGGGGCTCTCCAGGGCCGTGCGCGAGGTCTTCGTGCGGCTCTACGAGGAGGGGCTCGTCTACCGCGCTTCCCGGCTCATCAACTGGTGCCCGCAGGATCGCACCGCGCTCTCCGACCTCGAGGTCGAGCACGAGGAGAACGCGAAGGGCGAGCTGTTCAGCTTCGCCTACCCGCTCGCCGACGGCTCCGGCGAGATCGTGGTGGCGACGACGCGCCCCGAGACGATGCTCGGTGACACCGCCGTCGCCGTGCACCCGGACGACGAGCGCTACAAGCACCTCATCGGCAAGCACGTGAAGCACCCGTTCACGGACCGTGAGATCCCGATCGTCGGCGACGCCATCCTCGTCGACCCGACCTTCGGCACCGGCGCCGTGAAGGTGACCCCGGCCCACGACTTCAACGACTTCGAGGTCGGCAAGCGCCACGGGCTGCCGATGATCTCGATCCTCGACGAGGCCGCGAAGGTGAACGCCGAGGGCGGGCCGTTCGCCGGCCTGGACCGGTTCGAGGCGCGCAGGGCGGTGAAGGAGAAGCTCGCCGAGCTCGGCCTCGATCGCGGCACCAAGGAGCACCTCCTCGCCCTCGGGAAGTGCCAGCGCTGCGCCGCGGTGGTGGAGCCGTTCCTCTCGCCGCAGTGGTTCGTGAAGATCGAGCCGCTCGCGAAGCCGGCGATCGAGGCGGTGGAGAAGGGCGACACCGTCTTCATCCCCGAGAGCTGGACGAACACCTACATGTCGTGGATGCGGAACATCCACGACTGGTGCATCAGCCGGCAGCTCTGGTGGGGTCACCAGATCCCCGCCTGGTACTGCGGGAGCGGCCACGTCAGCGTGGCCCGCGAGGCGCCCGCCGCGTGCAAGACGTGCGGCGACGGCGCGCTCCGCCAGGACCCGGACGTGCTCGACACCTGGTTCTCGTCGGCGCTGTGGCCGTTCTCGACCCTCGGCTGGCCGGAGAAGACCAAGGCGCTCGAGACCTTCTACCCGACGACGGTGATGGAGACCGGCTTCGACATCATCTTCTTCTGGGTGGCCCGGATGATGATGATGGGCCTGCACTTCATGGGGGAGGTGCCCTTCAAGACGGTGTTCCTGCACGCGATGGTGCGGGACGAGAAGGGCGAGAAGATGTCGAAGACGAAGGGGAACGTCATCGATCCCCTCGACGTCACCGAGAAGTACGGCGCCGACGCGCTGCGCTTCACCCTCGCCTCGATGACCGCCCAGGGCCGCGACATCAAGCTCTCGCTGGAGCGCGTCGCCGGCTACAAGGCGTTCGCCAACAAGATCTGGAACGCGGTCCGGTTCGCGCTGCTGCACGTGAAGGACCTCGACACCTCGCGGCCGCTCGACGACGCGATGCTCTCCGACGCCGACCGGTGGATCCTCGCCCGCTACCACCAGGCCGCCGCCGACGTGATCGCGGCGCTCGAGGGCTTCCGGTTCAACGAGGCGTGCTCGCGGGCCTACCAGTTCGTCTGGCGCGAGCTGTGCGACTGGTACATCGAGCTGGTGAAGGCCCGGCTCTACGACGGCACGCCCGAGGAGAAGGCGGCCTCGGCGCGGGTGCTCCGCGACGTGCTCGACGGCTCGCTGCGGCTGCTCCACCCGTTCATGCCGTTCGTCACCGAGGAGCTGTGGCAGAAGCTCCCGCGGCTCCCCGGCGATCCGGCCTCGATCATGATCGCCGACTACCCGCGGCCCGATCCCGACCGCCGCGAGGACCCCGAGGCGGCGCGGTTCGACGTGCTGATCGAGGTCGTCTCGGCGATCCGCTCGCTGCGCGTGGACCTCGGCGTGCCCGAGGCCGCGGAGGTCGAGGTGTTCTTCGCCGCCGACCCGGAGACCACGCCGTGGCTCGCCGCGCGCGCCTCGTGGCTCACCCGGCTCGCCAAGGTGCGATCGCTCACGCCGCGGGCGAAGGCCTGGCCGGACGCGCCGGCCACCGTGGTGGGCGGGATCGAGCTGCGGGTGCCGATCGCCGGCCTCGTCGACACCGCCGAGCTCGAGGCGAAGCTCGCGAAGGACGAGGAGAAGCTCGCCGCCGAGCTCGGCAAGGTGCGCGGCCGCCTCGACAACCCCGGCTTCGTGAAGAAGGCCCCCGCGGAGGTCGTGGAGAAGGACCGCGCCCACGCCGAGGACCTCTCGCGCAAGCTCGAGAAGGTGCGGGAGAATCGCGGCCGGATCCGCGGGACCGGAGGGAGCGCCATGACGACCGAGCCGAAGAGCGACGAGGCCCGCGAGGAGCGGAGCGTGCTGCAGGTCCGGCAGGACGCCGGCGACGCGGCGGGCACGGTGGACCTCGGCAAGGAGCTTGCCGACGACCTCGCCGCGGTGGAGATCCCGCCGGCCCCGAACGCCGAGACGCAGAAGGTGATCGAGCAGCTCAAGGCCGGGATCGCCGAGGCGGTGCCCGACGACGACGTGCGCACGCACCTCGACCTCGGCGTGGCGTACCTCGGCATGGGCCTCATCGACGAGGCGCTCCGGGAGTTCAACCTCGCGGCGCGCAAGCGCGGCACGGTGCGGGACGCGGCCGACGCGCACCCCATCGAGTCGGCGAAGGAGCTCGGCCGCAAGGCGGCGTCGGCGGTCCAGCGCGCCGCCGACAAGCTCACCGCCTGGACGGCGGGGATGGGCGCGGCGCGGCCGAAGGCCACGGCGAAGTCCCGGCCGGCGCCGAAGCAGGCGGCCGCGAAGAAGGCGCCGGCGAAGAAGGCGCCGGCGAAGAAGGGGGCGGCGAAGAAGGCGCCGGCGAAGAAGGGGGCGGCGAAGAAGGCGCCCGCGAAGAAGGCGCCGCCGAAGAAGGTGCCCGCGAAGAAGCCGGCGGCGAAGAAGCCGGGGCGCCGCTAGCGCCGATGGACGCCCTCGACCGGCTCATCGACCTCGCCCTGGCCGAGGACGTCGGCCCCGGCGACCTCACCTCGGAGGCGCTCGTCCCCGAGGCGGCCCGGGGGCGCGCCACGTTCCTGTGCAAGGAGCGCCTCGTCCTCGCCGGCCTGGAGGCGGCGCGGCGCACCTTCCACGCCGTCGATCCGCGCTGCGAGGTGCGCTTCACGGTCTCCGAGGGCGAGGTCGTCGAGCCGGGCACCGTGTTCGGTACCGCCGAGGGGCCGACCCGGGCGCTCCTCACCGCCGAGCGCACCGCGCTCAACTTCCTGCAGCGCCTCTCCGGGATCGCCACCCTCACCCGGCGCTACGTGGACGCGCTCGCGGGCGGCACGCTGCAGCTCCTCGACACCCGCAAGACGATCCCGGGGCACCGCGCCCTCGAGAAGGCGGCGGTCCGCGCAGGCGGCGGCCGCAACCACCGCTTCGCCCTCTTCGACGGCGTGCTCATCAAGGACAACCACCTCGCCGCCGTCGGCTCGATCGAGGAGGCGATCCGGAGGGCCCGCGTCCGGGCGCCGTCGCTCACCAAGATCGAGATCGAGGTCACGGACGTGCCCGGCGCCGCCCGCGCCGCCGCCGCCGGCGCCGACGTGATCATGCTCGACAACATGGACGACCACCGGATCCGCGAGGCGGTCGCCGCGGTCGCCGGCCGCGCCCGCGTCGAGATCTCGGGCGGCGTCACGCTGGAGCGCCTCCCGCGGCTGGCGGCCACCGGCGCCGACTTCGTCAGCGTCGGCGCGGTGACCCACCAGGCCCGCGCCGTGGACATCTCGCTCGAGCTCGAGCCGACCTGAGGCCGCCGATCTCGCGTCAGACCGGCGCCTCGAGCTCCTTGCCGATGCGCCGGACGACCAGCGCCGCGGCCATGAGCAGGACGCCGCGGGTGAAGATCTCGATCGCCACCACCGTGCCGAGGAACCAGATCGAGTCCGCGGGCCAGCTCGCGAGGATGATGCCCGCGAGGACGACCGCCAGCACGCCGTAGGCGACGTCCCAGCCCCAGGCGTCGTGGCGGTCGACGATCGCGGTCACCCCGCGGAAGATGCCGGCGAGGAAGACGTAGACGCCGAACACCAGGGTGAGCGCCGCCACGCCCGGCACCGGGCGGAGCAGGATGAGCACGCCCGCGAGGATCGCGAGGATGCCGCCGAGCGCCGTGACGAGGCGCCGCGAGCGTGGCCCGTCGGCCTGGAACGCCTCCACCGCCTCCAGGATCCCGCTCACCACCAGCAGGAAGCCGATGACGAACGTGGCCGAGAGGGTCACCAGCGCCGGCGTGAACAGCGCGGCGATCCCCGCCAGGCACACGACCAGCCCCAGCGCGAACACCCAGCCCCACTTCCGCCCGATCGGGCTCGTCGACGTCACGTCCATGGCCGAATCCTCCCCGTCGAGACTGGGGACCCCCACCCGGGCGGGCAACGTCCTCGTGGCCGCCGCCGCGCCGGCGTGCCACCTTCCTCGGGGACATGGCGCACCCGCTCTCCATCCTCGACCTCGCACCGGTCGGCGCCGGCGTCGGCGCGGCCGAGTCCCTGCGCGCCTCGCGGGCCCTCGCCCGCAGGGCCGACGAGCTCGGCTACCTCCGGTACTGGTTCGCGGAGCACCACGCGCTCCCCGCCGTGGCGAGCTCGGCGCCGGAGGTGCTCGTCGCCGCCGTCGCGGCGGAGACCTCGCGCATCCGCGTCGGCGCCGGCGGGATGATGGTGCCGAACCACGCCCCGCTCCACGTGGTCGAGCTGTTCCGCACCCTCGAAGCGCTGTACCCGGGGCGGATCGACCTCGGCCTCGGCCGCGCGCCCGGCACCGATCCGATCACCGCGCGGGCGCTCCGGCGCCAGCTCGCGCCCGACGACGACGTCGACGCCAGGCTCGCCGAGCTGCTCGCCTTCGAGGAGGGCTCGATCCCGCCCGCGCACCCGTTCGCCGCGGTGCGGCCGGTGCCCGACGACGTGCGGCTGCCGTCGATCTGGATGCTCGGATCGACCGACGCGGGCGCCCGGATCGCCGCCGCGCTCGGCGTCGGCTACGCGTTCGCCGGCCACTTCCAGCTCGCCGGCGCCGAGCTCGCCATCGGGCTGTACAAGGCTCGCTTCCGCCCCTCGGCGCGCGCCGCGTCGCCGTACGCGATCCTGGCGGTGTCGGTGATCACCGCCGACGACCCGGCGCGGGTCGCCGAGCTCGAGGCGGTGGCGGCGCTCTCGTTCCTGCGCCGCGGCCGCGGCGATCACACCACGCTCATCACGGTGGAGGAGGCGCGCGCCCACCCGTGGACGGTGGAGGAGCGCGAGGCGGTGGAGCCGTTCCTCGACGGCGTGGTGCGCGGCTCGCCCGAGGCCGTCCGTGCCCGGCTCGAGCGGCTCGTCGCCGGCACCGGGGCCGACGAGCTGATGATCTCGATCGCGCTGCCGTACCCGGAGGAGCGCCGCCGGGCCTACGAGCGGCTCGCCGAGGTGTTCGGCCTCGCGACCGGGGACCACCTGGCCTCGTTCGTGTGACGTCCGCGGGGGGCGTCGGCGCCGAGGGCGACGGAGCTTTCTGGTAAGGTGCCGCCGTGTCGGCCACCCCGCCCGCCGAGGAGCTCGTCCTCTCCTTCCTCGCGGAGTCCCTCGCGGACTTCGTGCCCGGCGAGGTGCTGGCCGGCAAGCTCGGCCTCGCGCGCGAGACGGTGTTCCACGGCGTGGAGCGGCTGCGGCAGCAGGGCTACCG
The DNA here is from genome assembly GCA_964504805.1 of uncultured Myxococcales bacterium. GTDB lineage: Bacteria > Myxococcota > Myxococcia > Myxococcales > Vulgatibacteraceae > CAZDGH01. The sequence goes on from CAZDGH010000210.1 coordinate 6,247, forward strand.
GATCGACTCCTCCTCGCGCGGCTACCGCCTCCTGGCCGTGCCGGACCGGCTCACGCGCCTCGAGCTCGCGCCGCTCCTCTCCACCTCCGACCTCGGGTGCGAGGTGCTCGCCTTCGACGAGCTGCCGTCCACGAACGAGGAGGCGATGCGCCTCGGCCGCGCCGGCGCGCGGCACGGGACGATCGTGGTCGCCGAGCGGCAGACGGCGGGGAAGGGCCGCCGCGGCCGGAGCTGGAGCTCGCCGCCGGGGGTGAACCTCCACCTCTCGGCGATCCTCCGCCCGGAGCTGCCCGCGGCCCGGGCCCCGGAGCTGACCCTGGTCGCGGCGGTGGCGCTCTGCGAGACGCTCCGCGAGGCCGGCGTCGAGGCCCGCATCAAGTGGCCGAACGACGTCGAGGCCTCCGGCCGGAAGCTCGCCGGGATCCTCACCGAGCTCCACGCCGACGGCGATCGCGTCGGCTTCGTCGTCCTCGGCCTCGGCGTGAACCTGAACGTCGCCGTCGCGGACCTGCCGGAGGAGCTGCACGGGATCGCCACCTCCGCCCGCGAGCTCCGCGGCGAGCCGGTGCCGCGCGCGCTGTTCTGCGCCGCGCTGCTCACGCGCCTCGAGACCTGGCTCGACACCCACGACCTCTCAGGCTTCGAGCCCGTGCTCGCCCGCTGGCGCGAGCTCTCCTCCACCCTCGGCCGTCCGGTGCGCGTCTCCGAGGCCGACCGCGTGGTCGAGGGCGTCGCCGAGGACGTGGCGCCGGACGGCGCGCTCCTGGTGCGCACCGCCGCCGGCGTCGAGCGGGTCGTGGCCGGCGACGTGGTGACGCTCCGCCCCTCGGGAGGGAGCTGAGGTGCTGCTCGCGGTCGACGTCGGCAACACCAACACCGTGATCGGCGCCTACGACGGCGCGCGCCTCGTCGACCACTTCCGCCTCGAGACCCACCACCACCGCACCTCCGACGAGTGGGGGCTCTTCTGCCACCAGGCCCTGCGCCACCGGGGCGTCGATCCCGCCGCCATCCGCGCGGTGGTGGTGTCGAGCGTGGTGCCGCCGCTGCAGCACGCGCTGGAGCGGATGACGGAGCGCTACTTCGGCGTGAAGGCGCTGTTCGTCGGCCCCGGCGTGAAGACGGGGATGCCGATCCTCTACGACAACCCGCGCGAGGTCGGCGCCGACCGCATCGTCAACGGCGTCGCGGCGTTCGAGCGGTTCCGGCAGGCGCTGATCGTCGTCGACTTCGGCACCGCCACCACCTTCGACGTCGTCACCGGGAAGGGCGAGTACCTCGGCGGCGCCATCACCCCGGGGATCGGCATCTCGATGGAGGCCCTGGCGCGGAACGCCTCGAAGCTCCCGCGCGTGGACCTCGACCTCCCCGAGAAGGCGATCGGCCGCAACACCGTCGCCTCGATGCAGTCCGGCATCGTCTTCGGCTACGCCGCCCTCGTGGACGGCCTCTGCGCGCGCCTCGCCAGGGAGCTCGGCGGTCCGGCGCCGAAGGTCGTGGCCACCGGCGGCCTGGCGCCGCTCCTCGCCGGCGTGTCGCAGGCGATCTCCGAGGTAGACGAGTTCCTCACCCTCGAGGGCCTGCGGATCATCCACGAGCGCAACCGCTAGGCGGCTCGGCCGGGGGGCCACGCGGCCTGCCTGTGGCATGATGTCGCCATGGCCGAGCCCCTCCGCCGCTCCGAAGGCGCGGCGCGCGCGCCGGATCCCGAGGTGCAGCGGGCCCTCGCGGACGGCGACGCAGCGTTCCTCCGTGGCGACCTCGCCGCCGCCCACGCGGCGTACGCGGCGGCGCACCGGCACGACGCCAACGAGCCGGCGGCGCTGTCGCGCTACGGCCTCACCCTGACGCTGGTCGCCCGGGACGAGCTCAAGGGCCAGGCCTTCTGCGAGGAGGCGGTACGCCGGGGCGAGGACGGCGGCGACGCGCTCTGGCGCCTCGCCCGCGTCTACCTCGCCACGTACCAGAAGGAGCGCGGCGTCCGCGCGGTCCTCCGGGGCCTCGACGTCGCGCCCGACCACGAGGGCCTCCGCGAGCTCCTCCTCACCCTCGGGGTCCGCCGCCCGCCGGTGCTGCCGTTCCTGCGGCGCGGCAACCCGCTCAACGTCTACCTGGGCAAGCTGCGCCACAGGCTCGCCCCGCCATCCTGGAGCGACACTCGATGAGCGACACCGTCGTCCCCCCGCCGGAGACCGAGGCGGGCCCCGCGCCGGCGATCACGCCCGACGAGCTCGCGCCGCAGATCCGCAAGCACGTCGACCCGAAGGCGCCGGTCCCGCTGCGGGGCATGGGCGCGAAGCTGCTGGTGCCGATGTCGCCGCACGACGCCGCCTGCGTGCTCTACCTGCTCTCGTTCGATCCCGACCCGGGCATCCGCGAGCAGGCGCTGAAGAGCGCCGCCGCGTTCCCCGAGAAGATCGCGCTCCCGGCGCTCAAGGACGACACGGTCCCGGCGCCGGTGCTCGGCTGGTTCGCGGAGCGGCTCTCCGCCGCGGGCAACGACAAGCTGCTCGAGAGCCTGGTGCTGAACCCGGCGACGCCGGACGAGGCGATGGTGGTCATCGTCCGCGCCGCCGCGCCGCAGACCTGCGAGCTCGTCTCCCAGAACCAGCTCCGGCTCCTCCGTCACGAGCCGCTGCTCCGGGCGCTGCTCGCGGAGTCGAGGGCGACGCCGGCGACGATCGACAGCACCGCCGACTTCGCCATCCGCTCCGGCATCTACCTCTCCGACGTGCCGGCGCTCGTCGCCGCCCACAAGCGCATCCACGGCGACGCCCCGCCGGAGGCGCCGGCGGTCACCGCCGACGCCGTGCTCTCCGAGTTCAAGAAGGAGCTCGCCGACGAGCGGCCCGAGGGCGAGGAGCTCGGCGAGGACGAGAAGCTCACGCTCACCCAGCGCATCCAGCGCATGAACGTGGCCGAGAAGATCAAGCTCGCGACCCGAGGCAACAAGGAGGCCCGGGGCCTCCTGCTCCGCGACTCCAACAAGCTGGTGGCGGTGGCCGCCGTGCACAGCCCGCGCATCACCGACGGCGAGATCGTGCAGCTGACGTTCTCGCGGACCATCATGGACGACGTGCTGCGCACCATCATGATGAACCGCGACTGGATGAAGATCTACCAGGTGAAGCACAACCTGGTGAAGAACCCGAAGACGCCGCTGCCCTCGGCGCTCAAGCTCATCCAGTACATCCGCGTCAGCGATCTGAAGGACCTGATGAAGAACAAGAACGTGCCGACGGCGGTGCAGACGGCGGCGCGGAACCAGCTCGCGAAGATGACTCCCAAGTAAGGCTCCAGGCTCCAGGCTCCAGGCTCCGGCAAGCGGGTAGCTCGGCGCGTCGCGCCTCGCGCACGCGGCCGCCGAGGTCGGCACCGCGCTCTCGGCGGAGCCGGTGGTGGCTGGAGCCTGAAGCCTGGAGCCTGGAGCCGCGGCCGCGCAGCGGCCGCCCGAGCCGCGCAGCGGCCGCCCGAGCCGCGAAGCGGCCGCCCGAGCCGCGCAGCGGCCGCTAGGTACGCAGCTCCTCGTCGTCCTCGGCGCCGACGCCGTGCTCCTCGAGGAGCTGCAGCGCGATGGCGAGGGCCTTCTTGGTCTTCTCCTTCACCTTCTCGTCGCCCTTGATCTTCTGGTACGCCTTGACGACGCGCTCCTCGTTCTTCGAGGCCTCGCCCTCGAGCTCGGCGAGCCGGGCGCGGAGCTGCTCGAGCTCGGCGTCGGCGGCGGCGGCCTGCGCCGACGCGGCGGCCCGGGCCGCCTCGATCTCGCCGCGGGCCTCCTCGCGCTCGCGCTCGGCGGCGTCGGCACGATCGCGCTGGGCCGCGAGCTCGCCCTCGAGCTCCGCGATCTTCGTCCCGCTCGACGCGGTCTCGTCGCGCGCCGACGACAGCTCGCCGGCGAGCTGAT
>CAZDGH010000211.1:0-10077 GCA_964504805.1 uncultured Myxococcales bacterium
CGGCGAGGAGCGGGCGGCAGGCGTCCGGGATCGGCTCGCCGGCCGGCACGAACGCGCACACGCACGGGAGCGGCAGCACGAGGAGCCGCGGCTCGAGGGCGGCGCCACCGGCACCGCCGGCGCCGGCCGCGCCACCCGCACCGCCGGCACCACCCGCGCCACCGGCACCACCCGCACCGCCGGCGCCACCCGACCCGCCTGCACCACCCGCACCGCCGGCACCACCCGCACCGCCGGCGCCACCCGCACCGCCGGCGCCACCCGCACCGCCTCCGTCGCCGATGCCTTCGCAGGCCGCCGCGCCGTCTTCCACGCCGACGCACGCAGGCGCGTCCGCACCCGTCGCCGCGAGGGCCTCGACGCACGCGGAGGCGAGCGAGCTGCCGGCGAAGTCGACCGACGGGGCGCCGTAGTAGCAGAGCCGCCCCGCGTAGTACGCCGAGGTGATCGAGACCGACCGCTCGCGCACCCACGCCTCGCAGCCGCCGGTCTCGAAGACGGTCGCGACGCCGCAGCCGGCGACGCCCGCCGGCGCCTCGCCCGCGCAGGCGTAGGCCGCCGTGCAGAGCGAGGTCTCGAGCGACCGGTGGAAGCCGGCGGGATCGACGAGGCTCGTCGGCGGCGCGGGAGGTCCCTCCTCCACCAGCGTCTCGCCACAGGCGATCGCGAGGCCCACCCCGAGGACGGCCACCGCCGCGATCCGCGTTTCCAGCCGCACGAGCACGCCTCCCGACGGCCCGTCCTGGTGCAGCCGGGCCGAAAGCCGGCGGAGGGTAGCGATCCGGCCCCCGCGGCGCAATCGAGACGAGCGCGCTTGCGAGCGGCGGGGAGCCATGTCCAAGATCCGCGCCTCGTGCCGGCCGAACCTCCCCGGCACCCGGAGCGACCGCGATGCTCGACGCCCTCTCCCCCCGCCTCCTCGCCGCCGCCGCCCTCGCCTGCGCGCTCGTCGCCTCGCCGGCCGCCGCGAAGAAGCGCGGTCCCGGCAAGCCGACGCCGGATCGCGCCGCCGAGAACTGCAAGGAGCTCACCGGAGATCAGCTCGAGGCCTGCAAGGTGGTCGGGAAGTTCCTCGACCTCTGGAAGGCGCAGAAGTGGGCCGAGGCGAAGAAGCTCATCCACCCGAAGACGATCGAGGCGATCGCCGAGGTGAAGAAGAACACCAAGGTCGAGCGCCACGGCATGGCGGGCTGGTACTGGGCGAAGAACGACTTCCTGCCGGTCGACTGGAAGCTGGCGAGCGCGGAGGACTCGGAGAGCGGCACCGTCCAGATCCACACCCGCGAGCAGCACTACAAGGTCGAGGAGGACGGCATCGCCGAGGACGAGGAGGCCGCCTATCTCGCCGGCAGGAAGGACGGCACCTGGTACGTGGTGGACGTCCTCCGCGGCGGCGGCGGCTTCGACAAGACCTCGATCAAGATCGGCCGCAAGGGCTACTTCGACCCGCCGCCGGCGAAGGAGGAGAAGCCGGCGGACGCGGCCAAGTAGGCCGCCTCAGCCGCCCACGAGCTCCCGCGCCTTCTCGCGGGCTCGCTCGACGTCGCCCTCGTGCTTGAGGACGACGTTGAGCGTGTCGCGGAGCAGGTCCGCGTCGAGCACGTCGGCGTTGAGCACCGCGAGCGCCCGGGCCCAGTCGAGCGTCTCGGCGATCGACGGCGCCTTCTTCAGGTCGAGGTCGCGCAGCTTCCGCACCGCGGCGACCACCTGCTGCGCCAGCGCCTCGCGCAGCTCCGGCACCCGGCTGCGCACGATGGCGAGCTCGCGGTCCGGCGCCGGGAAGTCGATGTACAGGTGCAGGCACCGGCGCTTCAGCGCGTCGGAGAGCTCGCGCGAGGCGTTCGAGGTGAGCAGCACCGAGGGCCGGTGCTTCGCCCGGAACGTGCCGAGCTCCGGCACGGTGACCTGGTAGTCGGCGAGGACCTCGAGCAGGAACGCCTCGAACTCGGGGTCGGCCTTGTCGATCTCGTCGACGAGGAGGACCACCGGCTCGTCCGCGCGGATCGCCTGCAGGATCGGCCGCGGGAGCAGGAAGCGCTCCGAGAAGAACACCGCCTCGCTCTTCGCCAGCCGGTCCGCCGCCTCGGCGATGGTCGCCGCGCCGGAGAGCGTCTCGTCGATCTTGTCCTTGACGAGCTGCGTGTAGAGCAGCTGCTTCGCGTACTCCCACTCGTAGAGGGCCTTCGCCTCGTCGAGCCCCTCGTAGCACTGCAGCCTCACCAGGGGCCGGCCCGTGGCCCGGGAGAGCGCCAGGGCCAGCTCGGTCTTGCCGACGCCGGCGGGGCCCTCGACCAGGATCGGCTTGCCGAGGTGCTCGCCGAGGAAGACCGAGGTCGCGATCGCCCGGGACGGGAGGTAGCCGGCGCCGGCGAGCGCCTCGAGGGTGGAGTCGATCGTCGCGAGCGGGCCGGGCATGGAGGCCGGATCTAGCCGACACCCTCCCGGTTCGCCAGCCCTCGGGGACCGCGCGACGGGACTTTTTGCAGGACCCCGCGGCGCCGTGACCCGGGTGCCGCGGTCCCCGTGCCGCGCGCGGTGGCGCGGCCGGGCACGTTCGGGCGCAAGCACTTGGAATCGCTCGAGGCGCGGGCGGACGCGCCGGGCCCTCGGTCGCCGGGCACGACGGCTGCAGAGAGCTCGGGTGAATGGAAGCTCTCCACCGCCGTCCCGCAGGGCACCTCGTGAACCGGCTCCTCCCCCTCCACGGGACCGACGGCAGGTGGCACATGTCCGCGCTGAAGGTCGTCCTCCTCGCCCTCGCCCTGGTGGTCCCCGGCGGCACCCTGGTCCTGCTCGCGGTCGCCGCCTGCACGGCGCTCAAGGACGGCCGCCGGTCCCCGCTCGCGGTCGCCTACGCGAGGCTCCGCGGCCGCCGCCCGGCCCTCGCGCCTCCCGCCGAGCTCTAGCCCACCGAGATCTTCACCTGGATCCTCGGCCCCTCGAGCACGTGGGCCGAGGTGAGCACCCCCGCCGGCGTCCGGGTGAAGTGCAGGTCGAGCTTCGACGCCCCCACCTGCATCCGACGGAAGCAGACCTGCCCGAGCCACGGAGGCAGCGCCGGGTCGCGCACGTGGACCGTCCGCCGCGGCGCGTCCGGCTCGATGCCCAGCGCCGCCCGGAGCAGGAGGAAGAACGCCGCCGAGGACCACGCCTGCGGCGCGCACGCCACGGGGTACTGCACCGGGAACTCGCCCGCGCTGCGGCCGAGGCCGCAGAACAGCTCCGGCAAGCGATGGTGGCGGAAGTGCAGGCTCGCGTGGAAGAGGCCGTCGAGGATCGACAGCGCCGCGGCCTTCCGCCCGTAGGTCGCGAGCCCCATCGCGCAGATCGCGTTGTCGTGGGGCCAGACCGTGCCGTTGTGGTAGCTGAGCGGGTTGTAGGCGGGCTGGCCCTTCGCGAGCGTGCGCACGCCCCAGCCGCTGTACAGGCCGGGGCCGAGCAGCACCGCCGCCACGCGCTCCGCCCGGTCCGGCGGCACCGCCCGGCTGAAGAGCAGGTGGCCGGGGTTCGAGGTGATCGCGTCGACCTGCCGCTTGTCGCGATCGAGCGCCTCGGCGTAGGTGCCCTTCTCCTCCATCCAGAACGCGCGGTCGATCGCGGCGCCGAGCTTGCGGGCGCGGGCGCCGAGGCGCGCCGCGCGCACCGGATCCCCGAGCCGCCGGTAGACGGCGCCGAGGCGTCGCAGGGCGTCGAAGGCGTAGCCCTGCACCTCCACCAGCGCGATCGGCGCCTGCGCGACGCGCCCGTCGGCGAAGATCACCCCGTCCTTCGAGTCCTTCCAGCCCTGGTGGAGGAGCCCCGTCTCCGCCCGCCGCTCGTACTCGAGGAAGCCGTCGCCGTCGCGATCGCCGTGGTCGTCCATCCACGCCAGCGCCCGCTCCGCGGCGGGGAGCAGCCTCTGCACCGTCTCGTCGTCGGCGGTCCAGCGGTGGTACTCGTCGAGCAGCACGAGCCAGAGCGGCGTCGCGTCGACGCTGCCGTAGTACGGCGTGTGCGGGATCTCCCCGCAGCGCGCCATCTCGCCGGTCCGCAGCTCGTGGAGGATCTTGCCCGGCTCCTCGTCGCGGAACGGGTCGAGCCTCGTGCCCTGGTGCGCCGCGAGGTAGACGAGCGCGTCCCGCGCGAACCGTGGCGAGACCGGCAGCGCCTCGTACGCGGTGAGGAGCGTGTCGCGGCCGAAGGGGCAGGTGTACCAGGGGATGCCGGCGGCGATGACCGGCTCGCCGCCCCGCGTCGAGCCGAGCGCGTGCAGGTCGGTGAGGCCCTGGTCGAGCGCGAGCGAGAAGTGCTCGTTGTCGGTCTCGACGAGGGTGCAGGCCTCGCGCAGCGCGCGGTACTCGTCGCGGGTGCCGCGGGCCTGCCGGGTGAACGGGACGAGCGCGGGCGCCGACTCCTCGTCGACGAGCGCGTGGACCCGCAGCTCGAGCGTGGCGATCTCCATCGGCGCCAGCCGGAGCTCGAAGCGCGCCCGCGCGGCGTCGAGCCGGGCGGGTGGGTCGAGGAAGGTGAGCTCGGTGCGGTAGAGCCTCCGGTCGAGGCCGCGGTACCGGAAGGTGACGCTCCGCGCGCCGACCACCGGCTCGAGGTAGGTGCCCCGCCGCGGCCGGCCGAAGCCGCGGATCTCGAAGACGTCGGCGAAGTCCGCCGCGAACGAGAGCTCCACCCAGAGCGAGATCGGGTGGACCACGAAGTTGGTGAGGACCAGGCGATCGCTGAAGCCGCCGTCGATGAGCTGCTCGCGGCGCACGTGCAGGTAGTTCACCGGGTCGCCGAGGAGCACGCCGCCGAACTCGCGCTCGGTGACGGTGAGATCGATCTGGGTCACGTAGTCGGCGGACGTCTGGCTGGAGAGGCAGACCGGCGGGCCGCCCTTCAGCGAGAGCTGGAGGAGCGAGAGGAAGCGGGTGTCCTCGCGGAAGAAGCCGAGGTCGCGGGCGCCCGCGGGCGCGATGTCGCCGACGCGGGTCGTCACCGCGAAGAGATCCCGGCTCTTCAGCGTGAGCTTCTCGGCGGCGGCGGACTCGGGGGCCTCCGACGGATCGGCGTAGCCGAGCAGCTCCCTCGGGTCGACGCTCATCCCGGGGGCTCCGGGGGCCGGCCCGCCGCGAGCGGCGCCTCGGTCCACGCCGGCGCGTGCACCTCGGCGAGCACGCGCCGGTACACGGCCAGGTAGCGATCGACCATCCGGTCCCGGGAGAAGCGCGCCACTGCCCGGGCGCGGATCGCGGCGCGATCGAGCCGCGGCGCCGCGTGCCGCGCGAGCCAGGCGAGGTGCCGCTCGTCCTCGGCGACGAACCCGGTGAGGCCCGGCTCGATCACCTCGTCGACGGCGCCGCCGCGGAAGGCGAGCACCGGGCAGCCGCAGAGCATCGCCTCGATCATCACCAGCCCGAACGGCTCCTCCCAGCGGATCGGGAACAGCAGCGCGGTGGCACGCGCCAGGAGCTCCACCTTCGCCTCGTGGCCGACCGCGCCGAGCCAGCGCACGTGCGGCTCGGCGAGGAGGCCGCCGAGCCGCGCCTCGAAGAAGGCGCGGTCGGCCACGTGCGGCCGGCCGGCCACGCGGATCGCGAGGCCCGCGCGCCGCGCCGCGCGCACCGCGACGTCCGGGCCCTTCACCTCCGAGAGCCGCCCGAGGAAGGCGAGGTACGGCGCCGGCGCCGCGGTCCGGTAGCGGGCCTCGTCGAGGCCGTGCGGCACGACCGCGCAGCGCGCGAGCGCCTGGAAGAGCGCGCGCTGCCGCCGCGAGATGGCGACGTGCTGCACCCGCCCGGGCCCCTTTCCGTAGCTCGCCGCCTCCCGGTCGCCCGGCGCGAGGTGGAGCGTGTGCACGAGCGGCAGCTCGGGGACGAGCTCCGCGGTGGCGAGGAACGCCGGCGTGTGGGCGTGCACGAGGTCGAACGACGAGGCCTCGCCGGCGAGCGTGGCGGCGGCCCAGGCGGCGTGGGCCCGCTCCACGCGCGGGTCGGGAGGCCAGACGGCCCGCGGAATTCCGGCGCGCAGGCGGCACGGCGGGGCGGAGTCGCCCGTGCCGAACAGCGTCACGTCGTGGCCGCGTGCGACGAGGCCACGGGCGAGCTCGTCGACGACCAGCTCCGTGCCGCCGTACCGGGGCGGCGGCACGGGCACGAACGGCGGGGCGACGACGGCGATGCGGAGCTGCCCCGGCGGGCGCGTGCCGGTCATGGGACCTCCCGGGACGAGAGCCGTACGCGCACAAGGTAAGGAGCCGGCGCGCAGGTGGGCTCGGGCGGGCGCGTGTGCGGCGCCCGCGCACCCGTGCGCGCCGGTACGGCGCTCGCAAGGCCTTCTCCACGGGGACGGCACGGGCATGGGCTTGCCGGCCGCCCCGTTCGAGGCCGTAGGATCGTGCGAGGGAGCGCCGGGCTGCTTAGCTAGTCGAGGGGTGGAACGGCGGGCGAGGGGTCAGATGGGGACGGGCGTGCGGAACAGCGTGGTGGTGGCGACCCTGGCGCTCGCGTCGTGCGCCGCCGACCGGCCTCTGCCCTCTCCCCTGCTCTGGTCCCCCGGCCTCCTGCTGCCGCCGATCGCGCTCGAGGCCGCCCCCGAGGCGCCCGCGACGGCGAGCGCCGAGGCCGCGCCGCCGCTCGCCCTCGCGGTGGGGCCCGGCGGCCGGGCGATCTCCGTCGGCGCCGAGGAGCGCGACGGCTGGATCGTCCACCCCATCACCGGCTGGGAGCTCGACGGGAGCGAGGCGTTCTCGATGCTCTCGGTGCTCGTGCCGGGCCGGTCGGGCGACACGCCGTTCGCCGCCACCGACGAGGGCGCGGTGCTCGCCGCGGCGCCGCTCGTGGCCCCGGAGGACGGCGAGCGCGAGCTGCCGATCTCCGGCCCCTCGCTGGTGCTGCTCGGCTTCGAGGGCGAGGTCCGCTGGAGCGAGCCGCTCCAGGCCGGGTTCTGCGGCGTGGCCGGCGATCGCGCCGGCGGCTTCTGGATCCTCGCCGATGGCGTCGCCGAGCGCCGCGACGCGAAGGACGGCCGCGTCCTCGCGCGGGTGGAGCTCGGCCGGTGCGGCCGCCTCGCCGCCTCCGACGAGGGCGACGCGCTCCTCGTCTGGGACGGCGCCGGCGCCACGCTGATCGGCGCCGGCGGCAACGTCCACCGCACGCTGGAGGCCGCGCCCGAGAGCCCGTTCACGTGGGCGCAGGTCGGGCCGTCGATGGCGCTCCTCCGGGTCGGGCCGTTCGGCGGCGTGGTCGCGCTGCCGCGTGGCGGCGGCCCGGGCGTGCTGGTGGCGGAGCCGCGGGTCGAGGCGCCGCGGGGCGAGAAGCTCGCCCGGGTGGACCTGCCGCACCGCGAGCAGATCGGCACGGCCCTCGAGGTCCGCGGTCGCCTCGTGGTCGCGACCGAGGACCGGCTCCGCGTCTACGGCGCCGACGGCGCGGTGGAGAAGACGCTCACCCTCTCCTGCCCCGGCTCGGACATCGGCGCCATCGGCTGCCACGCGATCTCCGCCGCCGCGGCGCCGGGCAGCCCGGCGTACCTCGTGCTCGCCCGGTTCCGGTCGCACCCCGGCGGCGAGCCGAAGATCGATCTCACCGGCGCCTGGCTCGTCGCCCTCGACCCGCGGTCGCTGCAGGTGAAGTGGCGCGCCACCGTGCCGGACGTCGTCCCCGGCGGCGTCGGCGCCGCGGCCCTCGGCGCGCTGCGCGGCCCGTGGCGCCACGAGGACGCGGTGCTCGCCTGGCGGTCGTCCGAGGGCCTGCTCTGGTACCGGCCCTGAGCCGGCCCTAGCGGAACGCGCCCAGCGCCGGATCCCAGGCGCGGGTCGAGACGGAGACGAGGGCGCCGCCGTCGAGCTCGTAGAGGGACCAGCGGCCGGTGCGGTCCGCCTTCTCGTGGAGCCGCGTCGCGCTGCCCGGGCAGAGCACCGTGACGCGACGGCCGCCGAGCGAGAGCTCGAGCCGCATCTGCTTGTGCCGGTGGCCGTGCAGCACCACGTGCACCGGCAGCCGCGACAGCGCGGCCTCGAGCGCCGCGGCGTCCTCGAGCGGCGTCGGGTCCTTCGGGTCGAGCGCGGCCGCGTCCTCCTCGGAGAGCCGCAGGTGGTGGTGGAGGATCAGCACCTGCACGCGGCCGTCGAGGCGCGGGTCGGCGGCGAGGGTCTCGAGCCGCGCGAGCTGCGCGTCGGTGACGCGCCCCTTCACCCGCGCCGGGTCCGCGCCGGGCTCGTACGGCGAGGTGTCGAGGGCGAGGATGGCGAGGTCGTCGCCGACGAGGTGGCAGTACGGGAAGCCGCCGCCGCCGAGGTCGCCGGCGGCGAGATCGCCGAACGAGCGCCCGAACCAGCCGCCGCGCACCGCCGCCTCGCTCCAGACGTCGTGGTTGCCGGGGAGCACCGAGACGCGCAGGCCGCGGAGGTGCTCGTCGACGTATGCCCGGGCGCGCTCGAACTGGGCGCGCTCCGCGGTGAGCGTCAGGTCGCCGGTGAGGACCACGTGGGTCGGGCGGTGCGCGGCGATGTCGCGGAGCGCCGCGACGAGCAGCGCCTCGGAGTGCTTCGCCGCGCGGGCGCGCCAGACGGCGTCGCCCTCGTCGTAGTCGGAGGGCGCGCCGACGTGGATGTCGGTGAGGTGGGCGAGGCGCACGGCTCGACAGGCTACAACGGCCGACGCGCCTTCACTCGTCCCGGACGCGGCCGCGCAGCCGCTTGACCCCGGCCCGCTGCTTCTTGCCCTCGACCCGCCGCGCCTTCGAGGAGCGGGTCGGCTTCGTCGCCCGCCGCGGCTTCTGCACCACCATCATCGCGGAGAGCCTCTCGGCGAGGCGCTCGAAGGCCTTCTCCAGGTTCTGGAGCCGGCTGCGCTGCTCGGTGGCGGTGACGGTGACGCCGCTCGGCCGGTGGCGCAGGCGGATGGCGGTCTCGGTCTTGTTCTTGTGCTGCCCGCCGGGGCCGCCGGAGCGGAAGGCCTCGACGTCGCTGTCGCGCTCGAGGCCCTCCCGCGAGACGTCGTAGCGCAGGGGCTACTCCTTGGTCTTGGCCTTGCCGCCGGCGCCCTGCCCGGCCTTCGGGCCCTTGCGCTTCTTCTTGCCGTTCTTCTTCTTCTTGCCGCCGCCGTCGCTCTTCCCGCCGCCGTCCGGCGCCGGGGGCGGCGCGGCCTCGCGGGCGGTGGCCTCGCCGGCGTCGGCGGGGAGCAGCTCCCCTTCGGCGGCGGCGGCGCCCGGGAAGGCGAAGGCGAGGGAGACGGCGGCGACGACCACGAGGCGGCGGACCATGGGCTCCTCCGGGGCGCGAAGCTAGCACGAAGCGTCGCCGCACCGACGACGGGGCCGGGCCCGGATTCACGCCGGCCGGTAGATCCGGTGGTCGAGCTCGGGGAAGAGGTTGTCGGTCTGCTCGACGGCGGCGAGGAACCCCTCGTCGATCGCCTTCGCCCGCAGCTGGTCGTGGAGCCGGTGGAACCGGAGCAGGTGCCCCTCGGTGCGCGACTGCGCGTAGCCGACCATCGTCCCGGTCTTCATGATGAAGGCCCAGTCCGACGCCTGGGCGAGCAGCAGCTCGCGGGCGGCCTGGTCGAGGGCGCGGACCTCGAGCTCCGTCGGCGCCTCGAAGTCGCGGGCGAGCTCGACCATCCGCGCCGCGGCCTCGTGGAGGTGCCGGTAGATCCAGTCGTTCGCCGGATCGAGCCAGACGCCGGCGTACCCGCCGGCGCCCCACGAAGAGAGCGGCGGCGTCGCCACCTGCTGGGTCGGGTTCTCCTCGAGCACGTCGCTCGCGGTCGCGAGGCGGAAGACGTCCTGGTCGTGCACCGCCTTGCGGATCAGCATCTCGAGGAAGTGCGGCCCCTCGAACCACCAGTGGCCGAACAGCTCCGCGTCGTACGGCGCGACGACCACCGGGCGCCGGCCCTCCATGATCCCCGCGAGGTGCTCGACCTGCCTCTCGCGGTTGAACATGAAGTTGCCCGCGTGCAGGTCGGCGCGGGCGAACGCCGCGGCGGGATCCCACAGGTCCTTGTCCTGGGTGGGTCCGGTGATGCGGTGGTACTTGAAGCCGGTGTTCTTCCGCGCGCCCGTCGCCTGCACGTACGGGCCGACGTAGTCGAGCGGCAGGTC
>CAZDGH010000212.1:0-10074 GCA_964504805.1 uncultured Myxococcales bacterium
GGCGCGGCGACGCTGGCGCGCCGGAGAAGCGCCTCGAGATCCCGCGCCCGCAGCCGTCCCCGGGGCAGCCGCCGCACGAGCCGCGCGTGGTCCTCTCGCGGAGCGCGAAGGGCCCCACCGACAAGCGCGGCGTCAGCGGGCCCGACGCGGACCGCGAGCGGGAGGCGCTGCGGCACGGCCTCGAGACCCTCGACGAGGACGTGACCGCGTGCCTGGAGGAGTGGGCCGCCGCCGACACCTCGTTCGAGGGCAAGCTGATGATCGCCTTCCAGCTCGACGAGACCGGCGTGACCTCGGCGTGGGTGCCGGAGAACGACACGGTGCCGGTGGGGCCGCTCTCGTGCTTCTCGAACGCGGTGTACGGGATCGACTGGTCCCACGTGGTGGACCGGCCCGCGGAGATCACGCGGCGGTACGAGGTGAAGGTGAAGGGCGGGAGGTGAGCGTCGGCGCGGGGTGACCCTAGGGCAGCGAGAACGCCCGGATCCCGTCGGAGCCCGACGCGTGGCAGTCGATGCAGACGTCGGGCTTGCCGGAGTAGACGCTCTCGCCGCTCCCGTCCCACTCGACCCAGAACCACCCGTCGTCCCGCTTCTCCATCGCGGCGACGAGCTCGAGGTCGGCGCCGTCGAAGCCGTCCTTCACGACGAGCGAGCCGACCGGCCAAGCGCCGAGGCCCGGCGCTCCTGCGCTGCATGGACGCGGCGCACGCCCATGAGCGCGTCGCCGCGGTGCTCGCGAGCGGTCATGGACCGGACCGACGGCTCGGCTGGCGTCGGGAGCTGCTCACCCGCGCGAGCCACGATCCCGACGCGAGCGTGCGGCAAGATGCGTCGATGGTGTTGCGCTGGCTGGCCGACGCCTGCGCCTAAGAGCCGTGGTTCGCGTCGGCGCTGGCGGCTGCGGCGCGGTGAGTCGGCGCTGACCCGGCGGTCGCTGCTGTCTCGGTGAGACGACGCGGACGACCGTCGGTCGCGGCGAAACCCTCAACCCCCCGCAGCCCCTCACGTTCCCCCGCCACACGCGACGGCGGTCGCGCTGCGACTTGCCCAGCACGCCGACCGGGCTACCAGAGTGACCAAGGGTCAGCAACGAGCGCCGCGCGGCGCCGGGAGCGGACAAATGGTCACCGAGAGCCGGGTCGAGCGACGGATGCGGGAGACGCGGGAGCGGATCCTGGCGGCGGCGCTCGAGCTCTTCGCGGCGAAGGGCGTCGAGGGCACCACCGTCGCCGAGATCGCCGAGGCCGCCGACATCGGCAAGGGCACCTTCTTCCGCTACTTCGCGACGAAGGAGGCGGTCTTCAACGAGCTCGGGCGGATGCTCCTCGCCCGGATGGTCGAGGGCGCCGGCGCGCTCGCGGAGGACGGGCTCCCCGCGCCGGAGCTCCTCCGCCGCTTCTTCCTCCCCGCCTACCGGTGGCACCAGGAGAACCCGCGGCTGAGCCGCCTGGTGATGTTCTCGATGATCGGCTCCGCCGCGGTGATGGACGCGGAGCAGTCGAACCTCCAGGGCTTCGTCGTGGCGCTCGCCGAGGTGGTGCGGCGCGGGCAGGCGAAGGGCGAGGTCACCACCGAGGTGCGGGCCGAGGACGTCGCGCTCGTGCTCCTCGGCACCTACTTCACCGTGCTCCACGCCTGGCACGGCGGCGGCGCGTCGGGCTCCCTCGAGGCGCTCGCCGAGGGCGCGCTCGCGGTGACGCTCCGGGGGATCCGGCCATGAACGCCACGCTCGCCGTGCTCGCGGCCCTCGCCGCCGCCGCCGCCGAGGGGGACGAGGCGCTCGAGACCACCGCCTCGCTCGAGGTGATCGCCGCGGGCCGCGGCCTGGTGCCGCGGGAGGGCGCCGCGAACCCGGACAACCGGGTGCTCGCGCTGCCGACGCTCGGCGCCGGCGTCGAGCTACGCCCCCGGGTGAAGCTCGCGCACGGGCGGCTCTCGGCCGTGGTCTGGCCGCGGGCGGCGACGGGCACCGCCGCGGTCCGCGCCGGCGACGAGCTCGGCGCCGAGCGCTTCGAGACCGCGGTCGAGCTCGGCGAGGCGTACGGCGCCTTCGTCGCCGCCGACTGGCTCACGCTCACCTGGGGCCTGCAGAGCTTCCAGTGGGGGCCGGCGGAGCTCGCGAGCCCGTCGAACCGGCTCTTCCACGAGCCGGGCCTGGTGAAGGACCCGCTCTTCTTCCAGCCGGGCCGCCACCTGGTGCGCGCGAACCTCACCGCCGGCGCGCAGCTCTCGCTGGTCGTCCTCGCCGAGGTCTCCGAGACCGAGCAGCCCGTCTTCCGCGCCGGCGAGCGCTTCGCACCGCAGGCCCTGGCGAAGGCCGAGTGGACGAGCGAGAGCGGCGCGCACTACCTCGGGCTCGTCGGCGGCGCGAAGGCCGAGGGCAAGCCGTGGGTCGGCGAGTACGGCATGGCCACGCTCGCCGACGGCCTCTCGGTCTACGCCGACGCCTCCCACGGCAAGGGCAGCGAGGCGTTCCACCCGGTCGAGACGCCGGTCGGCCCGGTGCTGGTCTCCGATCGCGCCGGCGAGGACCGCGTCTACACCGCGCTCGTCGCCGGCCTCCGCTACTCCTTCGAGAGCGGCGCCGATCTCCGGGTCGAGTGGGCCTTCGACGAGGCGGGCCTCGGCCGCGAGGCGCTCGAGGACGCCCACGAGGCGGTGACCCGCGACCCGCGGCAGCTGCCGCTCTGGCTCGCGCCGGGCCTCGAGCGCCTCGGCCGCCAGGGCGCGTACGCCTCGCTGCGGCTCCCCGAGCTGCCGCCGGGCAAGCGCCTCACGCTCTCGCCCCGCTGGCTGCAATCCGTGGAGGACGGCAGCGGCGCGGGCTTCCTCGTCGCCACCTTCGACGCCACCGACTCGCTGGTGGCGTTCGCCTCGGCCCTCGTCACCGCGGGGCCGGAGTCCGGCGCGCTGTCGGGCGTCGCCACCGCCGCCGTCGCGGCCGGCGTGATCCAGTCGTTCTGAGAGGAGACAAACATGGAGAGGGGATTCGTGAGCCTGCGGGCGGTGCACAAGAGCTACGCCCTGGGTGAGACCACGGTGAGCGCGCTGCGCGGCGTCTCGCTCGACCTGTCCCGCGGCGAGTTCACCGCGGTGGTGGGGCCGTCGGGCTCGGGCAAGAGCACGCTCTTGAACCTGGTGGGCTGCCTCGACGAGCCGGATCGCGGCGAGGTCGTCCTCGACGGCGTCGACGTGGCGAAGCTCTCCGACGACGAGCGCAGCAAGCTCCGCAACCGCAAGATCGGCTTCATCTTCCAGTCCTTCAACCTGGTGCCGGTGCTCGACGTCTTCGAGAACGTCGAGCTGCCGCTGGTGCTGCAGCACGAGCTCTCCGTCGCCGACCGCAAGGCCCGCGTCGAGCAGGCGCTCGCCGACGTCGGCCTCGCCGCCCACGGGAAGAAGCGGCCCGACCAGCTCTCGGGCGGCGAGCGGCAGCGGGTGGCGATCGCGCGGGCCCTGGTCTCGTCGCCGCTGCTCGTGCTCGCCGACGAGCCGACCGCGAACCTCGACTCGGCGACCACGCACCGGATCCTCGACCTCATGGGCGAGCTCAACGCCCGCCGCAACGTGACGTTCTTCTTCTCCACCCACGACGAGAAGCTGATGAGCCGCGTCGCCCGCGTGGTCCGGATCCAGGACGGGGAGCTGGCGTCGTGAGCGGCGCCTTCCGCCTCGCGCTCCGGAACCTGCTCCGGAACCGCCGCCGCACCGCCGCCACCGCGCTCGCGACCGCGGTCGGCTTCGCCGGGATGGTCGTCCTCGGCGGCTACGCCATCCGCATCGAGACGTTCCTCCGCACCAACTCCGTCTACCTGCAGCGGCTCGGCCACCTCACCGTGCACCGTGCCGGGGCGGCGGAGAAGGCCGTGGTGCGGCCGTCGAAGTACGGCCTCGCGCCCGACGAGCAGGCCCGGATCCGCGAGCGGCTCGCCGCGCGCCCCGAGGTCGACTTCGTCGCCGCGAGCCTCTCCACCATGGGGCTCGCCGGGAACGGCTGCCGCACCGTCCCGTACCAGGCGGTGGGCGTCGAGCCCGAGGTCGAGGCGCGGATCCTCGGCCACGACGAGGTGCGCGCCCACAGCCCGGAGCTGGCGCGACCGCTCGCGGGGACGACCCTCGCCGCGCCGGGCGAGGTGCACGGGCCGGTGCTCCTCGCCGCCGGGCTCGCGCGGCGGCTCGGCAAGCCGCTCGTCCACGGCGAGGTCGCCGCCGGCGCGGCGCCGGCGGAGCTCGACTGCGCGTCGAAGGACGCCGCCGCCGCCATCGCGGCCGACGCCAACGTCCAGCTCGCCGGGCTCACGGCCGACGGCTCGATGAACGCCGT
This sequence comes from uncultured Myxococcales bacterium, assembly GCA_964504805.1. Taxonomy (GTDB): domain Bacteria; phylum Myxococcota; class Myxococcia; order Myxococcales; family Vulgatibacteraceae; genus CAZDGH01. The sequence continues at coordinate 4,327 of CAZDGH010000212.1, forward strand.
CGACGCCGAGATCGTCGGCCGCTTCCACGCGCCGCTCGCCGAGCTCGAGGACTCGACGCTCGTCGCCCCGCTGGCGCTGCTCCAGGAGCTGCACGGCACCGACGCGGTGACGAGCCTGTCGGTCTTCCTCCGCGACCACCGCCGGGCGAGGGCGCTCGCGCCGGAGCTCGAGCGGGAGCTGCGCGCCGCGGGGCTCGAGGTCGAGGTCCGCGCCTTCGACGACCCGAAGCAGAACCCCTACTACGTCGGCACCATGGGGCTGCTCGGCTCGCTGGTGAGCGTGATCGGGCTCCTCGTCGTCACCGTCGTCGCGCTCTCGGTGCTGAACGCGATGACGATCTCGATCCTCGAGCGCACCCGCGAGATCGGCACCTTCCGCTCCCTCGGCTTCACCCGCGGCCAGGTGCTCGGGCTGTTCGTGCGGGAGGCCGTGATCCTCGCGCTCGTCGGCGTCGGCGCCGGCGCCGGCGCCGGGCTCCTCGTCGCCGCGGCGGTGAACGCCGCCGGCATCCGCTTCAGCCCGCCCGGGATCCCCGGGACCATCCAGCTCCTCGTCACCCCCACGCCGGCGCTGCTCGCCGTGCTGGCCGCCGTCCTCGTCCCCCTCGCCGCCGTGGCTGCCGCCGTCGCGGTCCGCGGCCGCGTCCGCCGGAGCCCGACCCAGCTGCTCGGCTCCCACGTCGCCTGATCCCGGAGGCTCCCATGCGTTCCCTGATCGTCGCCCTCGCCTTGCTCGTCCCCGCCGCCGCCGCCGCCGACCCCACCGCCCAGGAGCTCCTCGCCGCGTCCGACCGGGCGCGAGGCGGGCTGCCGGCGGGCATCACCTGGACCGTGAAGATCCACACCGTCGAGGACGGCGAGGCGAGCGAGCGGACCTTCCGGGTGAAGGCCCGCGGCGACGACGCCCTCGCCGAGGCCCTCGCCCCGCCCCGGCACAAGGGCGAGGTGATGCTCTTCAACGACCGCACCATCTGGTTCGTGAAGCCGGGGCTGAAGAAGCCGGTGTCGATCTCGGCGCGGCAGCGCCTGTCCGGCGAGGCCGCGAACGGCGACATCGCCAGCACCCGCTACGCGCGGGACTACGAGGGCACGATCGCCGGCGTCGAGCCGGTCGGCGGCGTCGAGGCGTACCGCCTCGAGCTGAAGGCGCGCGACGGCAAGGCCACCTACGACCGGGTCCGCTACTGGATCTCCAAGGAGAAGCGCCTCGGCGTGAAGGCCGAGTTCCTCACCGCCTCCGGCGAGCTCTTCAAGACCGCGATCTTCGAGTACGGGAACCAGGTCGAGGTCGACGGCGCCACCATCGACTTCGTCCGCCGGATGGTGATCACCGACGCCTCGGGCGCCTCGACCACCACCCTCACCTTCGAGGCGCCGAAGGCCGAGGCGCACCCGGGCTCGCTCTTCAACGTCAACAACGTGGGGCGCTGACATGGGCACGAGCAAGATGCTGCTGTCGATGGCCGCGCGGAACGTGCGGCGGAACCTGCTCCACTCGCTGGCGGCGGTGCTCTCCATCGTCGTCGGGTTCGTGGCGATGGGGCTGTTCGAGGGCTACATCGGCGACCTCGCCGCGCGGCAGATGGAGGCGTTCACCCGGCGGCAGATGTACGGCGAGCTGCTCGTCGAGCGGGAGGGCGCGTCGGGCGCCGAGGGGCGCGACGATCCGCTCGCCCACGCGCTCGGCCCGGACGAGCAGGCGGTGATCGACGCCTTCCTCGCCCGCCACGCCGGCGAGGTCGAGGAGCGGGTGCGCTTCCTCCGGTTCGCCGGGCTCGCCGGCGCGGGCCGGTCGGCGGCGGTGTTCGTCGGCCTCGGCCACGACGTCGCCGAGGGCGAGCGGATCCGCGGGCGGTACGCCTGGAACGCCGTCGCCGGCCGCCCGCTCGAGGACGGCCCGGCGAGCACCGCGCTCCTCGGCAAGGGGCTCGGCGCGCTCTTCGACTGCGTCCCCGCGTCCGACGCGCCGACCTCCGACGCCGACGGCTACCCGCTCGCGGTCGAGCGGCCGCTGTCGTGCCCGCGCGGCCGCCTCACCCTCACCGCCACCACCGCCGCCGGGCGGCTCAACGTGATCGAGCCGAAGATCGCCGGCCTGGTCGAGGGCGGGCTCAAGGAGCTCGACCAGCGCCTCGTGGTCGTGCCGCTGGGGGTGGCGCAGCGGCTCCTCGACACCACCTCGGTGAGCCAGTACTCGGTGAAGCTCCGCGATCCGGCGCGGGCGGCGGCGCTCGCCGAGGAGCTCCGGGCGGAGGCGCGGGCCGCCGGCCTGGCGCTCGACGTGCGGCGGTTCGAGGAGCACCCGAGCGCCGAGCTGCTCCGGCGCGGCCTCGACCTGCTCGGGATCTACCGGACGTTCGTGGTGCTGGTGGTGGTCACCGTCGCGGGGATGAGCGTGCTCACCACGATGATGAAGTCGGTCGCCGAGCGGACCCGCGAGATCGGCACCCTGCGGAGCCTCGGGCTGCGGCGCCGTCACATCGTCTCGCTCTTCTGCCTGGAGGCGGCGCTGCTGTCGGCGGTCGGCTCGGCGGCGGGCCTCGCCCTCACCGTCGCGCTCGCGTCGGCGGTGGACCACGCGGGGATCCGCTACTCCGCCGGCGTGCTCGCCGAGCCGATCCCGCTCCGGGTCGCGCTGGCGCCGGGGGCGTACGTGGCGGCGGCGCTGTTCCTCGCGGCGGTCGCGGTGGCGGCGGCGTTCTGGCCGGCGCGCCGCGCGGCGCACGGCCGGATCTCCGAGGCGCTGGCGACGCCGTGAGCCGCGGCGCGCCGCGCTGACTCAGCGGAGCGCCTCGAGCGGCCCGGTGCAGAACGCCGGGTCGCCGAACGACGTGTCGGGAAGCCCGAACGCCTGGGCGATGGTGAGCAGCAGGTCGTTGTGCGGCGTCCCCGACGGGACGCGCACGTGGCGGCCGGAGCGGAAGTAACCGCCCGCCGAGCCCGCGAGCACGAACGGCATGCGCCGCTGCTCGTGGCTCCCGGTCGCGAGCTCGTTGCACCACAGCACCAGCGTGTGGTCGAGGAGCGTGCCGTCGCCCTCCGGGATCGCCTCGAGCTTCGCGAGCAGGTACGCGAGCTGCTCGCCCATGCGGACCTGCGCCCGGACCATGCGCTCCCGCGCCACCGGGTCGAGGTCGATCTGGTGGGCCACGTCCTGGTGCATGTCGAAGCTCGACGGCAGGCCGACCAGCTCCGGCGGGACGTCGCCGTACTGGATCGAGGCGACGCGCGTCAGGTCGCACGCGAGCGCGGCGACGAGGTTGTCGACCTGCGCGAACCCGAGCTCGGCGAACCGCGCCGGATCGTGACGGTCGACCGTCGGACGTGTGGGGCGTGCACACCCGGGCGCGGGGACGGCGTCGAGCCGGCGCTCGAGCTCGCGGAGCCCCTCGAGGTGCGCGTCGAGCCGCGCCCGGTCCTCGGAGCCGAGGCGCGGCGTCGCCCGCCCGAAGCGGCGGCGGACCAGATCGAGCACGCTCTTCCGCTGGGCGCGGGCGCGCTCGACGCCGAGGGGGTCCTGCTCGATCGCGCCGAAGATCCGGTCGAACGCCGCGGCCGGGTTCGGCTCGGGAGGCATCGCCTGGTTCGGCCCGCTCGAGATCGCCGTGCAGCCGGTGCCGGAGCGGATCGACAGCTCGAGCGACGGGAACCGCGTCTCGCGGCCGATCGCCGCGGCCAGGTGCTGGTCGAGGGAGACGCCGCCGGGCTGGCAGCTGTCGCCGTCGGCGTAGAAGAGCTCGCGGCCGGTGAGGATCTGCGCCACGCCCTCGTGGTGCTCGATCTGCGAGCGGCGGAACGAGGAGACGAGATCGACGCCGTCCACGAACAGGAGCCGCGAGGCGAACGGCGCGAGCGGTGCGGTGATCGCCGGCAGCGCCATGCCCTCGCCGGGCCAGAACGCCTCGTGGATCGTGCCCTGGTGGGTGAAGAAGACGACGAAGCGCTGGGGGAAGGTGACGCCCGCCTCGGCGGCGGACGGGAGCCCGGGCAGGAGCACCGCGGCGGCGCCGAGGCCCTTCAGCAGCGTGCGGCGGGAGAGCGGGATCACGGCGCGGACCTCTTCAGGCGGAAGGTGTCGCTCGCCGCGATCGCGACGAGCAGCTCGCGGAGGTCGCCGCCGGCGTCGGCGAAGGCCTGCTCGATGGCGTTGCGGGCGCAGCCGTCGTCCGGCTGCTCCTCGCGTCCCGCGGCGAACCGGAACCACTGGGTGGCGAGGCAGCGCCGCACCCGCTCGCTCCCGGCGAGGCGGGCGGCCAGGGCGGGCGCGCCGTCGAACGCGCCCTCCGCGTCGCCGCCCTCGAGGATCTCGCCGGTGGCGTCGACGGGCTGCCCGCCGTCGCGCGAGCGGTAGGCGCCGACCTCGTCGAAGTGCTCGAGGCCGAAGCCGATCGGATCCATCAGGCGGTGGCACGCGTAGCAGGCGGGCTCGCCGGTGTGGCGCGCGTACCGCTCGCGCGTCGTGGCCGCGGCGCCCTCGACGCTCGCGTCGGGGACCTGCAGCACCACGTCGCCGGGCGGCGGCAGGATGTCCTGGCAGAGCAGCCGCTCGCGGACGAAGCGGCCGCGCTGGACCGGCGAGCTCTGGGAGGGCTTGGCGAACACCGCCAGGAACCCCGCCTGGCCGAGGAGGCCGACCCGGACCTCGGGGTCGAGCGCGAACCGGCCGGTCGCGTCGGGCGGCGAGGCGCCGTGGAGCGCCGCCACCCGCTCGTCGCCGAAGCCGTACGGCGCGAGGAGCAGCTCCTCCACCGTCCCCTCGCCCTCGAAGACGACGTGGCGGGCGAAGGCGAGGAGGCCGTCGCCGGCGGCGCCCGCGAGCGCCGGATCCCAGCCCGGCTGCAGCGCCGGGTCCTTCGCGAGCCGCTCCACCTCCGCGAGCTCGAGCCACTGCCGGTGGAAGTGATCGACCTGCTCCCGCGCCCGCGCATCGGAGAGGAGCCGCAACGCCTCCGCCTCGACGCCCTCCCTCGTGGCGAGCGCGCCGGAGGCGGCGGCGTCGAGGAGCGCGTCGTCGGGCATCGAGCCCCAGAGGAAGTACGAGAGGCGCGAGGCCAGCTCGTAGGGGCCGACCTCGGCGGTCTCGGGCGCTTCGTCCTCGAGCCGGTAGAGGAAGTCGGGGCTCTGGAGCAGCGCGGCGACGAGGAGCCGGACGGCCTCCTCGGGGCCGTACGCCGCGGCGGCCTCGTCGAGGAAGGCCACGAGCTCGAGGGCCTCGTCCTCCGCGAGGGGCCTGCGGAGCGCGCGGCGGCCGAAGCGGGCGACGAACGCCTCGCCGCAGCCCTGCGAGAGCGCCGCCGGCTCGCAGCCGAGCAGCGCGGCGACGTCGACCTCGGCGGCGAGGGCGTGGGCCGCCTCGAGGTACTGCTCGGCGAGGACCGGCGGCACGTGGAGCGCGGCGGCGTGGTTGTCGAAGCCGCGGACCTCGCGGTCGGCGGCGAAGGCCCGGCCCGGCGCGAGGGTCGTGCCGAGGAGGTCGCGCACCGTCCGGTCGTACTCCGCGTGCGAGAGGCGCCGCACCGGCGAGGCGGCGACCTCGGCCACCGCCCGGGTGGCGCACGCGTCGGCGGAGGGCCGCTCCGGCTCGTCGGGCAGCGCGCCCGGATCGGCCGGACCGCCGGGCGCTCCCGGGGAGGACGGGCCGGCCGCCGGCGGCGTGGCCGGAACGGCGGCGGCGCCGCGGCGCGGCGCCCCGCTCCCGCTCTCGCCGGTGCAGGCGGCGAGGAGCGCGGCGGCGAGGACGGGGAAGCA
>CAZDGH010000213.1:0-1273 GCA_964504805.1 uncultured Myxococcales bacterium
GGGCAGCGCCTTCGCCAGCGCGTCGGGGTCGGCGTCGACCGTGGCGCCGAGCTCGGCGAGGGCGGCGGCGGCGGCGGCGCGGACGCGCACCGCCTCGTCCTCGAGGACGCGCTTCGCGATCGGGCCGGCGGCCGCGCCGTCGCCCTGCTTCGTGAGCGTCGCGAGCGCCGAGAGGCGCACGTCGTCGAAGGCGTCGTCGAGGAAGGGCAGCACCGCCGGGACCACCCGCGGGTCCTTGTGGTTCGCGAGGTGGTTCACGAGCAAGACCTTCTTGTCCGGATCGCGCGTGTACTCCTTGGCGAGCTTGTCGAGCACCTCGACGAGCGTCGTCACCACCTCGTCCGCGGGCACGAGCGCGTCGAGGCACCGCAGCCCCCACGACACGCTGTCCTGCTTGCGGACGAAGTCCTTCACCGGCGCGACGGCCTTCTCGCCGAACGAGGTGACCATCGAGAAGGCGTAGTCCTTCTCCTCGGCGTCGGTGATGCCGGGGTCGATCTTGAAGGTGAAGCGCTGCATCAGCGCGGAGATCGCCTCGGGCGTGCCGACGTCGCGCAGCCCCTCCATCGCCTTGGTGCGCGCGGACGGATCGCCGAACTTCTCCCCGGCGCGCTTCGCCAGGTCGCGGATCCGCTTCTTCTCCTTCTCCTCCTTGGAGCCGAACAGGCCGAACACCACGAAGCCACCTCCGGGTCTCTTCCGCGCGGCCGTCTATCGCACCGGCCCGATCGGGTCAAAGGACGAGCGACGAGCGGACGTCCGCGTCGTAGAGCCGCTCGAGCCTCCGGACCTCGTCGATCGCCGCGGGGCCGGTCGGCAGCACCACCTTCAGCTCGGCGTAGAGATCGCCGCGGCCGCCGCCGCGCAGGTGCGGCACGCCGCGGCCGCGCAGCCGCAGCTTCTGCCCGGACTGGCTCCCGGCCGGCACCTTCAGCTCCACCGGGCCGTCGAAGGTCGGCAACCGCACCGTCGCGCCGGCGACCGCCTCGGGCGCGGTGACCGGCAGGGTGAGGTGGAGGTCGTCGCCGTCGCGGCGGATCCACGGGTGCGGCTCGACGTGGACCTCGAGGTAGAGGTCGCCGGAGGGTCCGCCGCGGGTGCCCGCCGCGCCCTGCCCCGCGAGGCGCATCTTGCCGCCGTCGGCGATGCCCGCCGGGATGCGCACCGAGAGCTTGGTGCGCGCCATGACCCGGCCCGAGCCTCGGCAGGTGCCGCAGGGATCGCCGGGGAGCTTGCCGTCGCCGCCGCAGGTCGGGCACGCCGACTGCGACTC
>CAZDGH010000213.1:1283-10021 GCA_964504805.1 uncultured Myxococcales bacterium
GCACGCGCCCCGCGCCCTTGCAGCGCGGGCACGTGGGCCGCGGGCTCCCCGGCCTCGTGCCGCTGCCGCCGCAGGTCGCGCAGGCCGTGGGCCGCTCGAGCGCGAGCTCCCGCTCGGCGCCGCGGACGACGTCGGCGAGCGCGACGGTGATCGACGCGCCGAGATCCTCGCCCTCCTGCGGGCCGCCGCGCGCCTCGGGCTCGAAGCCGAAGCCGAAGCCGCCCCCGCCGCGCCGGCCGCCGCCGCCGAAGATCTCCGAGAACAGGTCGCCGAGGTCGGGCGGCACGCCGCCGCCGGAGACGTCGGCGAAGCCGCCCGGGAAGCCGCCGGCGAAGCCGCCGCTCTTGTAGCGCCGGAGCTCCTCGGCCTTCGCCTCGTCCCAGCCGATCTTCGCCGCGTCGTCGCCGAACTCGTCGTAGAGCTTCCGCTTCGACGGGGTGCCGAGGACCTCGAAGGCGTGGCCGATCGCCTTGAACTTCTCCTCGGCCGCCTTGTCCCCGGGGTTCACGTCCGGGTGGTACTTCCGGGCGAGCTTCCGGTAGGCGCTCTTCACCTCGTCCGCGGAGGCGGTGCGCGAGACGCCGAGCACTTCGTAGAGATCGCCCTGGGCCACGCGGCCAAGCTAACCACCCGGGCGAGGGGGTCAACCGCGACCGGCCGCCTCCCGGGCGCGGGCGAGGAGGAGCGCCCCCTCGTTCGCCGCGCGGACCACGGCGCCCGCCGCGAACGGCTCGCCCTCGAGCGCCCCGCGGACGCGGGCGAGGAGCGGCGCGAGGCCGGCCTCGCCGCACTCCGGCAGGAGCGCGACGAGCTCCGCCGCCGAGAGCAGGTAGACGCGATCGGACCCGCGGAGCAGATCGGCGAGCTTCCGCGCCACGCGCGACGCCGCCTTCGGATCGGGCGGCGTGCCGGCGCGCGGGACCACCGAGAGGCAGCCCAGCGCGGCGGACGAGCGGTCGGCGCGCGCCAGCTCGCGGCCGAGCTCCCGCTGCAGATCGGAGAAGTCGCCGACCCGGGGATCCGGGGCGCCGCCGCGCGCCTCGAGCAGCGCCAGCGCGGTGGCGACGCGCGCGCGGATCTCGCTCGGCCGGAGCGGCTTCACCAGGTAGTCGAGGGCGCCGAGCTCGAGGGCGGCGAGGCGGCTCTCGGCGGCGTCGACCGCGCTCACCACCAGCACGCCGGTGGGAGCGAGCGAGGCCTCGGCCCGGATCGCGCGCAGCGCGGCGAAGCCGTCCACCCGCGGCATCATCACGTCGAGGAGCACGAGCGAGGGCCGGCTCGCCCGCACGCGCTCGACCGCCTCGGCGCCGTCGGAGGCGGTGTCGACCTCGTAGCCGGCGGCGGCGAGCACGTCCCGGAGCAGGGACTGGTTGAAGCGGTCGTCGTCGACGATGAGGACGCGAGGTGCCATGCCCGCGGGAGCTTAGCCGCTTCCTTGCGGCCCGGGTCGGCCCGCACCTACCATCCGTGCCGTGCGCGGACGGCGGCTCCTCCTCCTCGGCTCGATCCTCGTCGCGGTCCCCGCCCTCGCCGCCGAGCCGCGGCCCTTCGACACCGTGGTCGCGGTGGTCGACGCCGGCGGCGGCGACGAGCGGAAGGGCCGCACCGTGGTGACGCTCTCGGAGCTGCAGCTCGAGGCCCGCATCGCCATCGTCTCGCGCGGCGGCGCCGAGGCCGCGACGGCGGAGCTCCCGCCGGAGACGCTCGCCGCCAGCCTCGACTGGCTCGTCGCCGAGCTGCTCCTCGCCGAGGAGGCGGAGCAGCTCGCCGTCGGCGGCGTCGAGGGCGACGAGGTCGCCAAGGCGATCGAGCGGTTCCGGGATCGGCTCGGCGGCGTCGAGCTCTACCGCGCCTTCCTCGCCCGCAACGAGCTCTCCGAGGCCGACCTCGGGCGCATCCTCCGCAGGAGCCTCTCGGTCGGGCGCTACCTCGACTCGCGCTCGCGGCTCGCCGCGGCGGTCGCCGAGGACGACGTCCGCCGCACCTACGAGGAGAAGAAGCGCGAGCTCGGGGGCGCGCCGTACGAGGAGGTCGCGGCCTCGCTCCGGGCGCGCCTCGAGAAGGAGCGCCGCGAGCGCTCGGTCGCGGCCCTCGTCGCCGACGTCCGCGGCCGCGCCGACGTGCGGATCCTCCACGACCTCGGCGTCGCCCGGAAGCCGCGGGAGACGCCGCGCCCCACGGTCCGCGGCGACCCGCTCGTCGACGAGGGCGACGGTCCGTGAAGCGCACCGTGCGGCTGTTCGACGACGGCCCGCTCGCGCGCAACGGCCTCCGGCTCCGCCGGATGGAGCCCACCGATCTCGATCGGGTGATGGAGGTCGAGGGCCACGCCTTCGCGCACCCGTGGTCGCGCGAGCTCGTCCGCCGCGAGCTCGACCACGACTGGTCGACGATCCTCCTCGCCCACGAGGACCGCGACGGCGGCGCGCTGCTCGGCTTCGTCATCTTCTGGGTCGTCCACGACGAGGTGCATGTCCTCAACGTCGCCGTCGACCCGCCGGTGCGACGCCGCGGCGTCGCCCGCACCCTCCTCGCCGAGCTCCTCGACCGCGCCCGCGCCGGCGGCTGCGCCCTGGCGACGCTCGAGGTCCGCCGCTCGAACCAGGGCGCCATCGGCCTCTACGCGGCCCTCGGCTTCCGCCAGGTCGGCGTGCGGCCGAAGTACTACGCGGACGAGAACGAGGACGCGCTGATCATGACTTTGGAGCTCTGAGGCGGGGTCGGGACTTCAGGCTCCAGGCTCCAGGCTCCAGGCTCCGGCAGGCGCGGGCGATGCGGGCTTCGCCTCGCGAGACACGGGTTGCCGGGCTGCACGAGCCGGAAAAGGCCGCGCGACGCCGCCGCGTCAGTCGCGCGCCGGTGGCGGGTTGCTGGAGCCTGGAGCCTGGAGCCTGGAGCCTGCGCCGCCAGGCGTAGAGCCTGCGCCGCCAGGTGCCGCATCCAGGCCGACCGCGGCGGCGACGTCGGCGAGGCCGTCGCGGGCGAGCAGCGCGGCGAGGCCGCGGGAGACGCGGCGGGCGAAGCCGGGGCCGCCGTAGATGAAGCCGGTGTAGGCCTGCACCAGCGTGGCGCCGGCGCGGATCATGGCGTAGGCGTCCTCGGCGGAGGAGAGGCCGCCGACGCCGACGAGCGGGAGCGCGGCGCCGTGGCGCCGGTGCACGCGGGCGAGGAGCGCGAGGGTGCGGGGGAGGAGCGGGGGGCCGCTCATGCCGCCGGCTTCCTTCGCGACCGCCTCCGCCTCGGCGGTGGGGCGGCCGACGGTGGTGTTGGCGAGGACGAGGCCGGCGAGGCCCTCGTCGCGGGCCAGGTCCGAGAGCGCGTCGACGTCCTCGTCGGCGAGGTCGGGGGCGAGCTTGAGCAGCACCGGCTTGCCGCCCCGGGCGCGCGCCTCGGCGACCAGCGGCCGCAGGATCGTCCGCAGCGCCTCGGGCGCCTGGAGATCCCGGAGCCCCGGCGTGTTCGGCGAGGAGACGTTGACCACGAAGTAGTCGCCGGCGTCGGCGAGGGCGCCGAACGCCGCCACGTAGTCGTCGACCGCGCGCTCCGCCGGCGTGTCCTTGTTCTTGCCGAGGTTGATCCCGAGCGGACCGGGGCGGAAGCGCAGGGCGCCGTAGCGCGCCGCCGCGACCGCCGCGCCCTCGTTGTTGAACCCCATCCGGTTCACCAGCGAGCGCTGCCGCGGGAGCCGGAAGAGCCGCGGCCGCGGGTTGCCCGGCTGCGGCCGCGGCGTGATCGTGCCGGCCTCGACGCTGCCGAAGCCGAGGGCGAAGAGCGCGGCGGCGAGCCCCTCGCCCTTGTCGAACCCCGCCGCGAGCCCGAGCGGCGACGGGAAGGTGAGGCCGAAGGCGGTGACCCGGAGCCGCGGCTCGTCCACGGCGAAGCGCCGCCGCAGGAAGGCGCACAGCGAGGGCCACGCGGAGAGCCGGCGCAGGAACCACGCCGCGAGGCGGTGGGCGCGCTCGGCGTCGAGGCGGAAGAGGATCGCGCGGAGGAGGCCGTACACGGGCCGCGCAATCTACCGCCAACGCGCGTCAGTTGTTCGGCATCCGCACCGTCGGCGGCGGATCGCCGGCGCGCACCGGCGGGAGGGCGATGCCGTCGAGGGCGTAGTCCGCCGCCTGGAGGAGCTCCCGCTGCTCGCCGACCGAGCTGCGCAGCTTCTCCCGCGCCGCCGCCGCCAGCGTCGCCACCTCGCCGCCGGCGTCGGCCCGCTGCCGGAGCTCCCGGTAGCGCAGCACCGAGCCGAGCTGCCGCCACATGCCGTCGCCGAGCCGGAGCAGCTGGTCCCGCGGCTCCTCCTCGAGCCGCGCGAGCAAGACGGCGTCGGGCCGCCACGGGAGGCGCAGCGTCGCCAGCTCGTCGTGCTCGTCGTCGAACGCCACCACCAGGTCCTCGCGGTCCTCGAGCGGGAAGCCGTCGTCGAGCAGGGCGAACCGGATCCCGTTGGGCGTGACGAGCGAGGCGCGCACGGTGCGATCCGCGAACGGGAAGAGGGTGACGCCGCCCTGCGCCTTCAGGCGCTCGCGCGCGTCGCCGCGCTCGAGCGGATCGGAGCCGATGCGCGCCAGCGTGAGCGGATCGCGCTTCGGGGCCTTGCCCGTCTCGAGCATCTCCTTGAGCTGGTCGATGTCGATGACGACCGAGAGCCCCTGCGCGCGCTTGTAGTTGGCGTGGAAGACGCCGACGAGCTCGAGCTCCTTGGTCTTGCAGTTGATGGCGAAGACCGGCGAGCCGCTCGAGCCCTGGTTCAGCGGCGCGTCGATGACGAAGTCGCGGTGCTGCCACCCCTTCTCCACGTCGACCTGCGCCGGGTTGATCACCTTGCCGGTGTTCGACGCCGGGAAGACGCCGAGCGGGAAGCCGCGGATGAGCACCACGTTGCCGGTCCGGAGCGCGCTCGAGCGGCCGAAGCGGTACGGCATCACCGTGAGCGGCGTCCTGGTCTTGAGCAGCGCGAGATCGAACGGCACGTCGGTGACGGCGCGCGAGAGCGGCACGTGCCCCGGCTCGTAGTCGTCGTTCTCGTCCTTGACGATCTTGAGGGTCTCCTTCACCTTCCGCGCCCCGATGGGGACCCCGTCGACCTCGTGGTCCTCGTCGGTGACCTCGGGGAGGTTCGCGACGTGGTCGTTGGTCGCGAGCCAGTACTCGCCCTCCTTCTGGCGGTAGGCGAAGGCGGTGCCGTGGAGGGTGGTGCGGATGTAGCGCTTCCGGAGCTTGCCGCCCTTGCCGTAGTAGACGTGCTCGTAGGTCGCCGTGGTGCGGACGCAGTAGGAGTAGTTCGCCGCCGGGCTCTTCTCGAACTCGGCGTTCGCGGGGGAGAGCGCCGAGAGGAAGTCCGCGTACTCCCCTGCGCACTGGTCGCTGGCGTCGCCGTCGGTCGACGTCGACGCGGCCGCGAGGCCGGGCAGGGCGAGCAGCGCCGCCAGGGATGTCGCACGAACGGTCACCTTGGCTCCGACGCCGGTCGGGAGGGCGGGTTCCCGGCCGACCGATCGAGGATAGAGCCGCTCTCCCGCAGCGGCCACCGGGGGCCCGAACCCCTGGACCTGCCTCGACCATCCCGGCGTGCCGGGGCGTCTGTTGACACCGTGACGCCTTGCGTTATATCTCCCCCGAACTCGTGGCGCGGTGCGTCACGCCCTTGACGGAGGTCGCACATGGCGAAGAAGCAGAGCAACGGCGTCCCTGACTTCATGAAGGACCGGCTGGTCGTGGCGGAGAAGCGCCTCGTCGCGTTCGAGCAGGAGGCGCAGAAGCTCCTCTCGGAGCTCGTGAGCCGCGGCAAGAAGTCGCGCAAGGAGATCCAGTCGCTCATCCGCCGCGCCTCCGAGCTCGGCCTCTCGGAGCGGGCCGAGGAGCTGAAGGACAGGGCCGAGAAGACGGGCGGCGAGGTCGTCCGCCGCCTCGAGACCCTCCAGGACCGCGCCCTCGGCCTCGTCGGCGTCGCGAGCCAGGCCCAGGTCGAGGAGCTCTCGGCCGAGCTCGAGAAGCTCTCCAGGAAGATCGAGCGGTTGGCCAAGGAGGCCAAGGGCAAGCCGTCGAAGGGGAAGCGCGCCTCGGCCCCGGCCGCCTGAGCGTTCCCGCCCAGCATGGGATGCTCCAAGGTGGGTGTCACACCCACCTTCTCCCATTGTCACCGCGGAGGTCGGCGGCTACGTTCGCCGGCTCGCCACGGACCTCTCGTCCCTGGCCGTCGTCGGAGGAAGCCTGAAGCCTCGCCGCACCTGGCCCCGGATCGCCGCCTTCCTCGTCGCGTTCGTGGCGGCCGCGTCCGTCCCGCTCACGCTGGACGTGGCGTCACGGCCCCAGGTCGTGGTCGAGGCGGTGCCGCTCGACGGGATGGTGGAGACGGTCGCCCGCTACCTCGAGTGGCGGGCGCCGGAGGCTCTCCCCGCGCCGCTCCGGCGGAAGGTCGCGGCGGCGGTCGTCGAGGAGGCCCGCCGGGTCTCGATGGACCCGCTCTTCGTCCTCGCGGTGATGGAGGTCGAGAGCGACTTCTCGCCCGACGCCCTCTCGAACATGAACGCCCGCGGCCTGATGCAGCTCCGGCCGGTGACCATCCGCGAGGTCGAGCGGCTGGGCCAGCTCCCGGCGCCGCGGAGCGAGCCGGTCGAGGTCACCGAGGTCCGGGTCGGCATCCGCTACCTCTCGGCGCTGATGAAGCGCTACCACCACCAGAACCGGGCGCTCGCCGCCTGGAACGCCGGCCCGGGCGCCGTCGACCGGGCGCTGCGCGAGGAAGGTTCGATCCCCGACCGGTGGTTGAAGTTCGCGCGGGCGGTGCGGCGCGAGCACCGCCGGCTGCGCAAGCACCTCGGCCCCGAGCTGCCGAGCAGCATCGTCGCCTCGGCGCCCCGGGAGAGCTCGGCGGTCGCCGCGGACTAGACTCCGCAGACCGATGGCCGTCACCGAGATCTTCTTCTCCATCCAGGGCGAGTCGACCAGGGCCGGCAAGCCCTGCGTCTTCGTGCGCTTCACCGGCTGCGACCTCCGCTGCGGCTACTGCGACACCGCCTACGCCTTCCACGGCGGCAAGAAGCTGTCGCGGGAGGAGATCCTCGCCGCCGTCGCCGTGCACCCGACCCGCTACGTGACGCTCACCGGCGGCGAGCCGCTCCTGCAGAAGGACCTGCCGGGGCTCTGCGAGGACCTCCTCGCGAGGGGCTACGAGGTCGCCGTCGAGACGCACGGCCAGGCGCCGTGGGACCGGCTGCCCGCCGCGGTGGTGAAGGTCGTCGACGTGAAGACGCCCGGCTCCGGCGAGGTGGCCAGCGAGGCGCACCTCGCCCGCCTCCGCACCCTCGGCCCGAACGACGAGCTCAAGTTCGTCGTCTGCGACGAGGCGGACTTCCGCTGGTCGCTCGACGTCATCCGTCGCTTCGAGCTCGAGGGCCGCCACGCCGCGCTCCTCCTCTCGCCCGCCTGGGGTGCGGTCGAGCCGAAGGACCTCGCCGCCTGGATCCTCGAGGCCGGCGTCGACGCGCGGCTGCAGCTGCAGCTCCACAAGGTCGTCTGGGGCGCGGACACGCGCGGCGTCTGACCGCGGTCGGGCGGGATCTAACGTGGCGCCTCACCCGGGGTCGGCCTACAATCGCGCCGGATCGCCCCACGGAGGTCACGTGCGTCTTCGCTTCTCCCGCTCGCTCGCCCAGGCCGCCCTCGTGGTGGTCCTCGCCGCCCTCGCCGGGCCGGCCGCGGCCGGCGGCACCGTCCACCTGAACGGCGTCAACATCGACGGCGTCGTCAACCAGGAGTTCAAGAACGTCAAGAGCGTGCGCATCGACGCGCAGGGCAACGTCTTCATCGACGCGCCCGCGTACAAGATCGAGGGCGCGCCCGCGGCGTCCGCCGCCACGCCCGCCACCGCGCCCGCCTCGGGCCCGGTCACCAAGCGCTACTTCCTCGTCACCGACGTCCCGGCGCCGGGCAAGAGCGACTACGACTTCGACGTGTTCGTGAACGCGAAGTGGATCCGCAAGATCAAGAACGAGGACGAGCAGGTGGTGATGGAGGTGACGCCGTTCCTCCGCGCCGGCCAGAACAAGATCGTCTTCCGGGCCACCAAGCGGGGCAAGCGCACCAGCTTCTCGCCCGAGCACTACCTCGCGGTCGTCGTCGGCGAGGGCAACATGGGCGGCGACCAGGTGATGATCGACAACCCGATCCTCGAGTTCAAGAAGCACGCGGCCGAGGTCGACTCCGTCGACAAGGAGTACACCCTCAACGCGCGGTAGAGGGCGGCGCCCATGTTCACGATCGACCCGGCGATCAAGGTGCTCCGCGCGCGCGCGGACCAGATCGTCACCATCATCGAGTCGATCAACCAGCCGCACGTCGCGGTGCCGGGCGAGCCCGCGCAGGCGGCGTCGGCGTTCGTGGTCGGCCTGCGCAACGTCAACGGCTCGTTCTCCGTCTACATCTACCTGTGGCTCGCGACCTCGAAGAAGCCGGTCGTGTACTCGCACGGCCGCGGCCTCGCCCTCGAGCAGTACAAGGACGCCGAGGCCGAGGCGCTGAACTTCTGCGAGTCGATGGGCTTCATGGTCGACAACCTGAACTTCCGGAACCTGGGGCCGGGGGCGCAGGAGGAGACCCTGAAGCGGCTGCCGCCGTTCCAGGCGGATCCGTCGAAGGGGATGCACGAGAACGCGCCGGCGGGCTCGCTGCAGCCGCCGCTCCCCGGCGGTCCGACGATGGCGTCGCCGCACGCGGTGCCGACCGGCGCCCCCGGCACG
>CAZDGH010000214.1:0-10009 GCA_964504805.1 uncultured Myxococcales bacterium
GCGCGGGCCGACGGGGTGGCGTTCACCATCGCCGGCGCGGTGGATCCACGGTTCGAGCTCGACGCCCGCGCGGCGCCGTTCGAGGTCTCGGGCGACGCCGCCGAGCTCGTCGTCCTTCTCGACTTCGCCGCCTGGGTCGCGGCCGCGAAGCTCGACGAGGCCGAGCCCTCGGGCGGCGCGATCGTCATCGACGCCGAGACCGACCACGAGCGCCTCGAGGACGTCTCCGAGTCGATCGAGGAGTCGTCCGAGCTGCTCTGCGAGCGCGAGGGCCGCCACGAGACGTGCGGCCACGGCAGCCCGGAGCACGAGGACGACGAAGATCACGGCGGCGGCGGCGGCGGCGGCTCCGGACCTTGAGAGGGAGGACGACGATGCGTGGGATCGTGAAGAGTGGGCTGCTCCTGGGCGCCATCGCCCTCCTGGCGGCCGTGCCGCTCGCGTGCGGCGACGACGAGGCCGAGACCGCCACCGACGGCGGCGGCACGCCGGACGGCGGCGGCGGACCTCCCGGCGGCTGCGGCCCCGGCCTGACCGCGTGCGGCGACGCGTGCGTGGCGGCCCACGCCGATCCGGCCAACTGCGGCGGCTGCGGCGCGGCGTGCGACCCCGGGCTGTTCTGCGCCGAGGGCTCGTGCACCGACGCCTGTCCGGCGGGGACCGTCGAGTGCGACGGCGGCTGCGTCGACCTCGCGAGCGACGTCACCTCGTGCGGCTCGTGCGGCAGCCGCTGCGGCGGCAGCTGCATGGCCGGCGTCTGCGCCTGCGGCGACGGCCTGGTGAACTGCGGCGACACCTGCGCGGACCTCTCCTCCGACGAGGCGAACTGCGGCCAGTGCGGCGACGCCTGCGGCGCGGGCACCTGCGAGGCGGGCCAGTGCGTCTGCGGCGCCGGGCAGGTCGTCTGCGACGGCGCGTGCGCCGACCTCGCGTCGGACGAGGCAAACTGCGGCCGGTGCGGCGACGCCTGCGGCGGCACCTGCGAGGCCGGCGTCTGCGTCTGCCCCGACGGCCTGGTGAACTGCGACGGGGCCTGCGTCGACCTCTCCGCCGACCCGGAGAACTGCGGCGCCTGCGGCGACGGCTGCGGCCCGGCCGGCACCTGCACGAGCGGCGTCTGCTCCTGCGGCGCCGGCGCCCTCGACTGCGGCGGCAGCTGCATCGACCCGTCCACCGATCCGAACCACTGCGGCGGCTGCCGCGGCAACGGCGGCGAGCGCTGCGGCATCGGCCAGTCCTGCATCTCCGGCCAGTGCGCGTGCGGCGCCGGCACCGAGGACTGCGGCAACGGCACCTGCGCCGACCTCGCCCGTGACCCGTCCCACTGCGGCGGCTGCGGCAACGCCTGCGACGCCGGCGAGCGCTGCGTCGCCGGCGCCTGCACCGGCGCGCCCGGCACCACCGACTGCGGCGGCACCTTCGTGAACCTGCAGAGCGACGGCGCGAACTGCGGCGCCTGCGGCAACGCCTGCCCGGGCGGCGAGGTCTGCTTCCAGGGGACGTGCCGGCCCGGCGACTGCCCGCAGAACCTCGACCGCGTCGGCTCGAGCTGCATCGACACCCGCACGGACCCGCTCAACTGCGGCGACGTCGGCGACCCGTGCCGCCAGGACCAGCTCTGCATCGACGGCAACTGCCGCGACTACGCGCCGGCGGTGGGCTGCAACCAGTGCCCATGCGACGGCGTCTGCCGCGGCGACGTGGACCGCTGCTGCGACCTGCCGGCGTACGGCGGCGCGACCTGCGTCGAGGATCGCTGCCCGTAGCCGGGACGCGATCGCCCCCCGCCGCCCGCCTGCGCGCGGGGCGGCGGGGCGTTATCGTGCCGCATGACCTTCGCCGCGATCCTGGCGCTCGCCGTCGGCCTGGCGATGGACGCCACCGCAGCGGCGGCGGCGCAGGGCCTCGCGGCGGAGCGCATCCGGGCGCGGCACGTCGCGCTGGTGGCGGCGTGCTTCGGCGGCTCGCAGGCGGTCATGCCGCTCCTCGGGTGGCTGCTCGGCAGCCGCATCGGGCCGGCGGTCCAGGCGTGGGATCACTGGCTCGCGTTCGGCCTCCTCGGCGCCCTCGGCGCGAAGATGCTCTGGGAGGCCCGGGACCCGCCGGACGGCGCGACCGCGCCCGCGCGAGACCCGTTCGCGGTCCGGACCGTGCTCGCGCTCTCCTTCGCCACCAGCGTCGACGCCTTCGCCGCCGGCGTGACGCTGCCGGTGCTCGACGCGCCGCTCGCGCTCTCCGTCGTCACCATCGGCGTCACCACCGGAGCGCTCAGCGCCGCGGGCCTCTTCGCGGGCCGCCGCTTCGGCGCGCGCCTCGGGAAGCGCCTCGACGCCGTCGGCGGCCTCGTGCTCGTCGCCCTCGGGACGAAGATCCTCGTCGAGCACCTCTGGCTCCCGTAGCCCCGCAACCTTTTCGGCAGGTCCGCAAGCCGCTTCGTGGGTGAGCTCCCCCAGCGGCCGGGCCGGCGCGCGCCGCTACGCGCCGGACCGGGGGGCCACCGAGGCCCCGGAGCGCCGTTCGGCCTGGGTTTCCCCCAGGTCGCCCGCCCGGTGGTTCCACCTACGCAGCCGGTTGCGTGGCGGCCGGCGCCGCGGCGCCGAAGCGCGCGCTTCCCCGACGATCGTGCGGTGGCCCCCGGCGTGCACTGCCCGCGGCGAGCCCGAACGGAGGATCGTCATGCCGCGCCCGCACCGCGCCGTCGCCGCGCTCGCCCTCGCCCTCGCCGCCTGCGCGCCGCCCGCGGACGACGGTCCGGTCGGAGCCCGCCTCGGCGGCGCCGTCGGCGCCTCCTCGGGCGGGGACGAGGGCACCTGCTCGGGCCTCCTCGGGGCGGCGCACTGCGGCGAGGGCGCCGATCCACGAGGCTCGCCGCCGCCCTCGTGCGAGCTGGGACCGTGCCCCTCGGTCTGCGTCGGCGGCGCCTGCGTCTGCCGCGGCCAGACCTACGGGTCGAGCGCCGTGTCGAGCCCGCCGAACGTGATGATCGTCCTCGACCGCTCGGGCTCGATGACCGAGGACGGGAAGTGGGACGCGGCGCGCGCCGCGGTGAACCGGCTCGTCGCCTCGTACGGCGGCGCCTTCCGCTTCGGCCTCGAGCTGTTCCCGTCCCCTCGGGTCGCCTTCTGCGGTCGCGCCCCGGTGCTCATCGACGTCGGCCCCGGGACCGCGCCGTCGATCAGCGCCACGCTCGCCGTGACCGGGGCGTCCGGCGGCACGCCGATGGCCGAGGCGCTCCAGACGCTCGTCGACTGGCCTTCGCTGCAGGACCCGGTGCGCGAGAGCTTCGTGCTCCTCGTCACCGACGGCGTGCCGAGCTGCGCCGATCCGGTCGCGGCCGTGCGCGCGCTCCGCGGGCTGCCGCGGGACGTCCGCACCTTCGTCGTCGGCTTCGGCAGCGGCGTCGATCCGGCCACCCTCGACGCCCTGGCGAGGGAGGGCGGCACCGACATGGGCGGCGCCCACGCCTACCTGCAGGCCGACGACGAGGCCTCGCTCGACGCCGCCTTCGCGGCGATCGCCGAGGGGATCGTCGACCGCACCAAGCCGTGCACCTACGCGCTCGCCGGGAAGCCGGAGAACCCGACCCGGCTCTTCGTGCGCTTCGACGACGTCGACGTCCCGCCCGCCGCCGGCTGGTCGTACGACGAGGCGACGAACGCGCTCACCTTCGAGGACGCGCTCTGCGACGCGCTCCTCGAGGGGCTCGTGGACGAGCTCGCGCTGGTCGAGGCGTGCCCGGGCGACGGCGTCGAGCCGCCGCCCTGCGTCCCGGCGACCTGCGCGGAGGCCGCCGCCAGCTGCGGTCCGACGCCCGACGGCTGCGGCGGCACCCTCGACTGCGGCACCTGCGCCGCGCCGCTCGCCTGCGGCGGCGCGGGGCGGCCCAACGCCTGCGGCTAGGCCTGCTTCGGCGCCTCGGGGACCGGCTGCTTCGGGTTCACCAGCGAGGCGACGATCCCGCCGGCGATCAGCGCGCCGACGACGGCGAGCGAGATCGAGGTCGGGATCTTCACCACGTCGAGGAGCACCAGCTTCGCGCCGACGAAGCCGAGCACCAGCGCCAGCGCCGGCTTCAGGTGGTGGAACTTCCCGACCATGCCCGCGAGCACGAAGTACAGCGAGCGCAGGCCGAGGATGGCGAAGATGTTCGAGGTGAAGACGATGAACGGATCCTGGGTGACCGCGAAGATCGCCGGGATCGAGTCGACCGCGAAGATGAGGTCGGTGATCTCGACCAGCACGAGCACGGTGAAGAGCGGCGTCGCCAGCTTCCGGCCCGCCTCGACGACCCAGAACTTCCCCTCGTGGTACGTGGACGTCGTCGGCACCAGCCGGCGGAAGAGCCGGAAGATCGGGTTCCGCTCCGGGTGCACCTCGCCTTCCCGCGCGAAGAGCATCTTCGCGCCGGTGAAGAGGAGCAGGGCGCCGAAGCCGTAGAGCACGAAGTGGAAGCGCGCGAGCACCGCCGCGCCGAGCCAGATGAAGATCGCGCGCATCACCAGCGCGCCGAGCACGCCCCAGAAGAGGACGCGGTGCTGGTGGATCCGCGGCACCGCGAAGGTGCCGAAGAGCAGGACGAAGACGAAGATGTTGTCGATCGAGAGCGCCTTCTCGATCAGGTACCCGGCGGTGAACTCCATCGCCTTGTCGGGGCCGAAGAGCCACCAGACGCCGCCGGCGAAGAGGCCCGCCATGGTGATCCACACCAGGCTCCAGCCGATCGCCTCCTTGTAGGACGGCTCGTGGGCCTTGCGGTTGAACACCCCGAGGTCGAGGGCGAGCATCACCAGCACGAAGCCGACGAAGCCCGCCCACATCCCGGGTGACGCGATGCTCTCCATGGCGGAGAGAGGTAGCGCTCCCGCCACCCATCGGCAAATAGCTAATCCGGGACCGCGACCATCGGGAAAGCCGATGCGACGCCGGTCAGCCGAAGAGCTCGCCGCGGGCGCTCTCGGAGATGGCGACCACCGCCGGGTGGCGCAGCCGCCGCTCGCCGGAGATGGCGAAGAACCGCTCGCGCACCGCCTCGCTCCGGCCGATCACCCGCACCCGGTACTGCGCCTTCATCTCCGCCTCGACCGCGGTCGGCGCCGCGAACGCGCCGGCGCCGCGGGCGCAGAACACCGCGAGGAGCGCCGCGTCCTGGCACTCCGCCACCGGCGCCGGGCGCACGCCCTCGCCGTCGAGCCAGCGCTCGAGCGCCGCCCGGAGCGCGGTGCCCTCCGAGGGGAGGAGGAACGGCGCGCCGTCGAGGGAGCGGGGGAAGCCGCGGGCGAGCCTCGAGGCGAGCTCCGGCGCGGCGAAGAACGTCACCCCGCACTCGCCGAGCAGGTGGTTGTAGACCCGGACCTTGAGGTGCGGGCCGACGGGGGCGTCCGAGAGCACCAGGTCGAGCTCGTGGACGGCGAGGTCGGCGACGAGCCGCTCCGGCCGGTCCTCGCGCACCACCAGCTGCACCTTCGGCTCGAGCCGCAGGGCGGGCTCGAGGAGCCGGTAGGTGACCAGCTTCGGCAGCACGTCGGCGACGCCGACCACCAGCTTGAGCGGCTTGCCCGTGCCGCGGCCGCGCACCGCCTCCTGCAGCTCGCGGCCGAGGCCGAAGATCTCGTCGGCGTACCGGTAGACCGTCTGGCCCACGTCGGTGAGCAGGAGCCGGCGGCCGCTCCGGGTGTAGAGCTTCGCGCCGAGCGACGCCTCGAGCGCGCGGAGCTGCCCGCTGACCGTCGGCTGCGCGAGGCGGAGCCGCTTCGCCGCCTGGGTGACGCCGCCCTCGCGGACCACGGTCCAGAAGTAGAGCAGGTGGTGGTAGTTGAGCCACTCCATGGGCGCGCCGCGACTGTAGCGCGCTTCACCCGTTCGCCGGCGGCCGCCAGCCGCGCAGCGCCAGCGAGCTCGCGAGGACCGAGACGCTCGAGAGCGCCATGGCGAGGCTCGCCAGCACCGGCGAGAGCAGCCAGCCGGTGAGCGGGTAGAGCAGGCCCGCGGCCACCGGGATGCCGACGGCGTTGTAGGCGAAGGCCCAGAAGAGGTTGCGGCGGATGGTGCGGAGCGTGGCCCGGGCGAGGGCGAGCGCGACCGGCAGCCGCGCGAGGCCGCCCTCGAGGAGGGCGACGTCGGCGGCGGCGAGGGCGACGTCGGTGCCGCTGCCGATGGCGACGCCGACGTGGGCGGCGGCGAGGGCGGGGGCGTCGTTGGTGCCGTCCCCGACCATGGCGACCACGCGCCCGGCGGCGCGGGCCTCGGCGACGAGCGCGGCCTTGCCCTCGGGACGGACGCCGGCGTGGACGCGGTCGATGCCGACCTCGCGGGCCACCGTGGTGGCCGCGGCGGCGCGGTCGCCGGTGGCCATCTCGACCCGCACCCCGAGGCGGTGCAGCGCGTCGACCGCGGCGCGGGCGCCGGCGGCCGCGCGATCCGCCACCGAGACCAGGCCGGCGAGCCTGCCGTCGATCGCGACGAACGAGGCGGTCTCGCCGAGCGACGCGCGCGCGTGGGCGGCGGCCTCGAGCGGCTCGGTCGGCGCCTCGACGAAGGCGGCGGTGCCGACGCGCACGGTGCGGCCCTCGACGAGCGCCTCGACGCCGCGGCCCGGCTCGCTCCGGAAGCGCTCGACCGCCTGCGGGAGCAGCCCGCGCGCCGCCGCGGCGGCGACCAGCGCCGCGGCGACCGGGTGCTCGCTGCCGCGCTCGGCGGCGGCGACGTCGCGGAGCAGCTCGTCGGGCGTGCCCTCGAGCGCGACCACGTGGGCGAGGGCGGGGCGGCCCTCGGTGATCGTCCCGGTCTTGTCGAGGAGCACGGTGTCGACCCGGCTCGCCGCCTCGAGGGCGGCGCCGCCCTTCACCAGCACCCCGAGCGCCGCGCCGCGGCCGGTGCCGACCGCGACCGCGGCGGGCGTCGCCAGGCCGAGCGCGCACGGGCAGGCGATGACCAGGACGGCGACGAAGCGCTCCACCGCCGTGGCGACGCCGTCCGGCGAGGGATCGACGGCGATCCAGGCGCCGAGGGTGACCAGGGCGAGGCCGAGCACCACCGGGACGAACACGCCGCTCACGGTGTCGGCGAGCCGGGCGATCGGCGCCTTCGTGCCCTGCGCCTCCTCCACCGCGCGGGCGATCCGCGCCAGCGAGGTCTCCTCGCCGGTGCGGGTCACGCGGATGACGGCGCTGCCGTCGCGGACCAGCGTGCCCGCCGCGACCTCGTCGCCGGGCGCCTTGTCCACCGGCAGCCCCTCGCCGGTGAGCATCGCCTCGTCGACCGCGATCGCGCCGTCGGCGACGACGCCGTCCGCGGGGATGCGGCCGCCGGGACGCACGCGGACCTCGTCGCCGGGGACGAGCGCGCCGAGCGGCACCTCCTCGTCGGCGCCGACGCGGATCCGCGTCGCCGTCCGCGGCGCCAGGGCGACGAGCGCCGTCACCGCGTCGGAGAGCCGCCGCCGCGCCCTCGCCTCGAGCAGCTTCCCGGCGAGGACGAAGGTGACGATCGCGCCCGCGGCCTCGAAGTAGAGGTGCGGCACGTGGCCGTGCGCCGCGTGCGGGAACAGGTCGGGCACGAGCACCGCCGCGGCGGAGTAGGCGTAGGCGGCGCCGGTGCCGAGGGCGACCAGGGTGTTCATGTCCGCGGCGCGGTGGCGGAGCGCGGCGAGGGCGAGGCGGAAGAAGCGGCGTCCGGGGCCGAGCACCACCACCGTCGCCAGGACGAGCTGCAGCGCCCGGCCGGCCGGGGTCCCGGCGAACGGGATCGCGCCGTGGCTCATGCCGAGCACGAGGAGCGGCACGCTCGCCGCCGCGGCGACGGCGACGTCGCGGACGAGCTCCCTGCGCTCCCCGTCCGGCGGCGCGTCGGGGACCGCTCCGGCGACGGCGTACCCCGCCGCCTCCACCGCCCGCGCCAGGGTCGCCGGCGAGGCGAGGGCGGGGTCGAACGAGACCCGGGCCCGCTCGGTCGCGAAGCTCACCGACGCCTCGCTGACGCCCGGGAGCTTCCGGAGCGCGCCCTCGACCCGGCGCACGCAGGCGGCGCAGGTCATCCCTTCGATCTTCAGATCCGCCTGGGCGTCTCCGCCGCTGCCGAGCCTCATCGCCGCCTCCGGTTGGGTTCCGGCGGCGCTGACGCGGGCGGCGGCCGGACCTTACGGCGCGGCGGCCGTAAGACTTCCCGGGGGCTTGCGTCCGCCGGCGGAGGCCCGGCTCCGGTAGCCTGGGGCCCGTCGAAGGAGGTCGCGGTGGAAGAGCGTGGGTCGATCGACGAGCGCGTGCTCGAGCAGCTGCTGGCCGGCCGGAAGGAGTTCCTCTCGTTCCTCGAGAAGCGGGTGGGGAGCCGCGCGCTCGCCGAGGACCTCCTGCAGGAGGCGTTCGTCCGCGGGATGGACCGGATCGGCACGCTGCGCGAGGAGGAGTCGGCGCGGGCGTGGTTCTACCGGCTGCTCCGCAACGCGGTGATCGACCACCACCGGCGGAGCGGCGCCTCGGAGCGCGCCCTCGCCTCGTTCGCGAAGGAGCTCGACGAGGCGGTGCCGCCGGCGGAGGTCGACCGCGCGGTCTGCAAGTGCGTGGCGCGCCTGGCCCGGACCCTGAAGCCGGCGTACGCGGCGGCCCTGGAGCGGGTGGACGTCGAGGGCGCGCCGGTGAAGGAGTTCGCGGCCGAGGCGGAGATCACCGCGAACAACGCGTCGGTGCGGCTCTTCCGCGCCCGCGAGGCGCTACGGAAGCAGGTGCTCGCCACCTGCGGCGCCTGCGCGGAGCACGGCTGCCTCGACTGCTCCTGCAAGCACTAGAAGCAGCCGTAGCGCCACTCGTGGCGGAGATCGGCGACGCCGTCGCCGTCGTGGTCCTCGGTGCTCGAGAGCGGGTTGCCGGCGGCGTCCCAGGCGTTCACGGTGCGGTACTCCACGCTGCCGTCGCCGCCGTGATCGACGCGCTGCTCGAGGAGCCGCGGGCCGTCGAACGTGCTCTCGGTGCGGACGTCGAGGACGCCGTCGCCCTCCAGGTCGTGCTCCTCGAGCACGCGGTTCCCGTCGCGGTCGAAGCGGTGGAGCCACGCGCGCACGAGGGCGCCGCCGCTCGACGCGTGGGTGGTGCGCTCGTCGCGGGCCTCGCCGTCGCCGCTCCAGGCCAGCTCGGTGACGTGCTCCTGGCCGTCGGCCCAGGCGGGCCGGTGCCAGTGGCGGACGAGGCGGCCGCCTTCGTAGGTCCACCGCTGGTCGTCGACCACCGGCCCGCGCGGGCCGCCGTAGGAGACACGCGCCGTGAGCGGGTTGCCCGCCTCGTCGAAGGTCGCCTCCTGCACGTAGTCGACGGTGCCGTCGCGGTCCGAGTCCTCCTCCAGGCGCACGACCCGGCCGGCGTCGTCGAAGAAGGAGGTGTCGATCCAGCCGAAGTCGAGGTGGTCCTCGACCATGGTCTCGAGCCGGCCGGCGTCGTCGTAGGTGAACGTGGTCTCGACGAGCGGCGTCCCGTGGGGCTCCATCGAGACGCGGCGGGTGGGGCCGTGGGGCCCGTGCTCCCAGACCACCCGCTCCGACGGGCCGCCGAGGCGGATCGTCTCCTCGACGATCACGCGGCCCTCGGCGTCGAGCGTGCGCTCCTGCACGTGGTACACGGCCGCGCCGTCGTCGACCTCGTAGCGCGCGAGCTCGCCGTTGCCGTGGAAGGTCCAGCGCTCGCGCCAGAACGGGCTCCAGTGCGGGGCCTCGTTGCGGACCTCGCGGAGGATCATCCGCCCCTCCGCGTCCCAGCCGAGGGTCGTCTGCTCGTACGAGCCGCTCTCGAGGCCTTCGCGCTCGACGGTGCGCTCGCGGCCGGCCTCGTCGTAGCTCCAGGCCATCCGCCAGCTCTCGGGGACGAAGTAGACCGGCCGATCGCGGACGCGGTCCTCGAGGATGTCGTAGGCCTCGTCGAGGCGGCGGTCGGCGGCGTCGAAGGAGCGGGTGAAGCGCTCCTCCGGGCAGCCGTCCGGGCCGAAGACCTCCTCGAGGCAGGCGTGGGGGACGAGGCGCCCCGGCCCG